>JARLFX010000312.1 GCA_031296355.1 Acidobacteriaceae bacterium | reverse complement strand
GTTCTGATGCACCAGGATGTCGTGCGAACCCTTCAGCGCCGCCGGCATAATCACCCGCCCGCGCTTGTCATACAGCAGCGGCACCATCGCCGGAGCAATCATGACCGACACCTGCGCCCCTGCATTCGCCTGCTCCGCCGTAGTCTCCGCCCGCGAACCCGGCAGCATCTTCGCCACATCCGGATTCAGCGGCGGCGGCGGCGTGTTCCTTGCCCTGCTGCCCCGCCCACTGCGCGACGACTTCGGCGCAGGCGAAACAACGGCCGGCGTATTTGAGCTCTGCGGCTGCGTAGCCTTCAGGAAATCTTCTCTGGTTGCCTTCTGCCCGCGGGGTGCTGCCGCCGGAGCCGCTGCTGGCGCGGCGGCGCTGCCGTGCTGGCCAGCCTCCCACGCATGCACACGTTCTGCTGCGGCATAGTCTGCCGCGCTGGGCTTTTCAACTGCCGGTGCGGATCTGCGGGCGACCTCGCGCTTTGTCTGCGGGCGTCCCTTGCCTGCGCGCGCGGTGCGGACGCGCTCACGCGGCGTAGCAGCTTTCGCCGCCACCGGCTCGGCATGCGCCTTGCCACGCTTCGCTGGAGCTGCGCTGGGTTTTGCCTGGGTTGCTGCTGGTTTGGCGGCGGCGCTCTTCGCCGCTGCCGCGGCATGGTGTCGCGCCGGATGGTGCTCCGCCCTGGCCGCCGTAGTGGTCAAGGCAGGCATCGCCAGACACAGCGTCAGCGTAACCACGCTGGCGGCCTTGCGGTGGAACGGATTCATCATCTTGCGGCCCATAGCAATACTGGAGGCCGCGGAGTTGCAGAGCATCTTTAAGACTAGGCCATACAAAGCGTTGCTGAAAGTGACCACCTCGGTACTGTTTACTTAACAGTAACTCTATGGGAATAAACCCCGCTATCCCGCGAAAGATGCACCTCCCCCGCCCGCCATGAGTGATGCCGTCAACAACTGCACCATTGCATCAATTTCGCCGGACTGTCCTGCCCCCCGCCATTGTTTTCCGCCGCTGCCAGAGATTTTTCTTCGCAAAACGGGTTGGTACTATGAAGACACACGGCACCGCACTCCATCCCAAGGATTCTTCCCTTTATGCGCCTTCCCGCACTCTCCGCTCCCCGGCTGCTCATGCTCACCGCGGCAGTAGCTCTGGCCGCCGGAGCCGGCCTGATGGCTTCCTCCACCGTCCACGCCCAGCCCGCCACCGCCGATGAGTACACCACCATTGTGAAGCCCATTCTGGAGGCAAACTGCATCCGTTGCCACAGCGAGGTGAAGCACAAGGGCGGCTTGGTCCTGGAGACCCGTGCCGGCATCCTGAAAGGCGGCGCGATGGATGGCCCGGTCATCGTCCCCGGCCACCCCGAGCAGAGCCTGCTGGTGAAGCTGATCCGCCACGAAGGCCCCATCAACGACCCCATGCCCATGCCCCCGCCCCCCCGCACCAAACTCTCCGACGCCGACATCGCCGCCATCACCCAGTGGATCAAGAACGGCGCCGTCATCCCGCAGTAACTTTTCCTGACACCAATAAAAAACGCCGCCTCAACCTGAGGCGGCGTTTCAATTTGTAGCCAGAGAGAAAGACTAGTCGTTATCGTTCTCTGCGTTCTCTGCCTTCTTCCAGGCGAGTAGATCGCCCAGCGTGGTGGAGCTCGAGGAAGATGTGGAGCTCTTCATCTTGCTGCCGCCCTTACCCGTTCCGGGCTCGCGCTGCTTGTAGCTCTCCACTTCGGCGCGGCTTGCTTCCTCGCCAACGGCGCGGAGGCTCAGCCCCACCTTCTTCTCTTCCTGGTTCATCTTGATGATCTTGAACTCGTGCTCCGACTCGGGCTCGAGTGCAACCGGCTTGTGCGTCTCGTCCGTCGCCTCAGAGACGTGGCACAGGCCCTCGATCCCTTCCGCGATCTCAACGAACGTACCGAACTGCGCCGAGCGAAGAACCTTGCCCTTCACCACATCGCCTACGCGATGCTGCGCGAAGAACGTCTCCCACACATCGGGCTCTAGCTGCTTCACGCCGAGCGACAGGCGGCGGTTCTCCGGCTCTACGCCGAGCACCACTGCACGTACCTTGTCACCCTTCTTCAGCAGCTCAGACGGATGCTTCACCCGCTTGGTCCAGCTCAGATTCGAAACATGCACCAGACCGTCGATGCCGTCTTCGATCTCGATGAATGCGCCGAAGTCGGTCAGGTTGCGTACCCGGCCTTCCACGATTGCGCCCGTCGGATACTTATCTTCCAGCTGCTCCCACGGATTCTCCTGCAGCTGCTTCATGCCCAGCGAGATGCGGCGGTCCGTCGGATTCACGCTGATGATGACAGCCTCTACCTCGTCGCCGGGGTGAACCATCTTCGACGGATGCTTCATGCGCTTCGACCAGGTCATCTCCGAGACGTGGACCAGGCCTTCGATGCCCTGCTCCAGCTCGATAAATGCACCGTAGTCCGTAACCGAAAGAACGCGGCCCTTCACCTGTGCATTCACCGGGTAGCGCTCAATCGCGTCCAGCCACGGGTCAGGCGTCAGCTGCTTGAAGCCGAGCGAGACACGCTGCTTCTCCTTGTCGAACTTCAGCACCTTCACCTGGATCTCGTCGCCAACATTCACCAGGTCGCGCGGATGCGTCAGGCGGCCCCAGCTCATGTCGGTGATGTGCAGCAGGCCGTCAAGCCCGCCCAGATCCACGAACGCGCCGTAGTCGGTCAGATTCTTTACCGTGCCGGTGAGGATGGTGCCCTCTTCAAGCGACTTCAGCGTTTCGTCGCGCTTGCCGCTCTGCTCTTCTTCCAGAATCTCCTTGCGGGAGATAACGACGTTGCCGCGCTTCTTGTTCAGCTTGATCACGCGCACGTCAATCGGCTGGCCGATGTACGCGTCCAGGTTGCGGACGGGACGAATCTCCACCTGCGAACCCGGCAAAAATGCCTTGATGCCGATGTCGACGGTCAGGCCGCCCTTGACGCGGCCCAGAACGAGCCCGGTCACCACAGTCTTCTCCGTAGCGGCCTTCTCGATCGTGTCCCAGACCTTGTGCTTCAGGGCCTTGTCATAGCTGACGAGGAATCCGCCCTCCGGCTCCTCACGCTCCACGACCACGTCCACGGTGTCGCCGGCCTTCAGCTTCGGCTGTCCTGTGTGGTCCAGTACCTGAGCCAGCGGAATCAGTCCTTCGGACTTCAGACCGACATCGACTACAACGTGCTTATCCGTGATCTTGATCACGGTGCCCGTTACGATGTGCTCTTCGTAGGTTGTCTGGTTCGCGGCCTCTGCTGCCTGCTCGCGGTCGAAGTTCTCCAGCGCAGCGGCAAAGTCTTCCATGCCGGCTTCGTAGTCGGAGTCCTCTTCCTTAGTAGCAGTCGCAACAGGCGTCTGCTCCACGGCGGGTGTGGGTGTGGTCTCGGTTGACGGTTCGGCAGTTGCCGTAGCCGTCGCTTCGGGGGTAAGGGTTTCCAGTTCGGTGGTCAGGGGTTTGCTCTCGGTTGATTCAGGATTGGTTACATCTAACATTCGCTGGGACTCCGGGACAGGATGCTTCAAGCTCGTGCGCGAATCTCGATCTTTATGACGGTCTACCCGCGGCGAATGCTTTTTCAGCAGGGCCGGCTTCCCGTCGTTTCCCGGTTCAAGTCACTCTTGTGAAGGATGGCCTGGCGGGCGCGAAATCGATGGCAGAGGTAGCGTGCTATGCCTGTTTCCCATCTCATAGCAGCTCACCTCAACTATACCGCCCGTGCAAAAGCCGTGTCAATTCGGAACCCCTCTCGTGCGTGCATAAAAACCGCGTCAATATTGGTGAAGCCCGTCACACCGCCATTCCGAATATCGCCCACCCGTCTCATTTCCAGCGTCCGCCTCTCCCTCAGCATCGCTATACTTGCCTATATGGATCACCTCTGGACACCCTGGCGCTACCGCTATGTCACTGGAGCGGAACAAAAAGAGCGCGAGGATCATCGCCTGGGAGTGCCACCCGCGCTCTCGCAGTACTACTCGGCAGACCAGCACTGCGTCTTCTGCAACCTGCTCGGCGCGGTCGAAACTGCCATCGCCAAAGGTGTGCCCACGGAGCAGGCCCAGCGCGCCGCCCTCTTCATCCAGGGCTATGAACACTGCTTCATTTGCCTGAATGCCTATCCTTACAGCACCGGCCACATCATGATCGTGCCCTACTGCCACAAGGATTCCCTCTCCGGCCTGGAAACCAAAGCCGCACAGGAAATGATGCATCTCGCCCAGTTCGCCGATCAGGCGCTCCGCAATACCTATTCTCCTGACGGTCTCAATTTTGGCCTGAACCTCGGTCGCGCCGCCGGTGCTGGCGTCGCCGAGCACCTCCACATGCATGCACTCCCGCGCTGGCTCGGCGATACCAACTTCATGACCGCCACCGCCGAAACCCGCGTCCTCCCAGAAACTCTCGACGTCACCTGGGAAAAATTGCACCAGGCCTTCGCCTGACCGCCTTCGCAAAAACTCATCAACTTTTCATACAACCTGGCCGATAGGAAGAGCATCTTTGTAAGCAGCGGACAGTGCTCGAGACTCCGCTCAGCCAGACAACTAACTGTCAGTGAGGTGCCTTATGGCCCATCTTTCCGAGCTCGCTCCACTCCTGCCCTTTCACAACGATGCCACTCCCATAATCGATTCCCGGCGTCCGCGCGGAGAAAAACTTCTGGATGCCCTCCGCCGCAGCGGCGCACCTGTGCTCTCCTTCCGGCTGAAGCATACCCATCCCGAACCCGAAGATGCCCGCATCACCGGCATGACTCGCTCCCTCGATCGCCGCCTGCTTGCTCTCAACCTGCGCAAGCCCGCCATCAGCATCTCCAGCGAAGCCCTACCGTCAGCGCTCATCGCATAGCGGTTTTGAGCGCTGTAGACATCAAAAAGCCCTGCCATCTGGCAGGGCTTTTTATGATGCAAACGATCGCATCTTCAGGGCTTCACAACTACCGGCGGAGGCCCCGACGGTGCATCGTGCGCCTCTCTGCCCGGCATGTCACTGATATGCGTGGATTCAAAGTTCACAATGCGCCACGCGCCCGACGGATAGTGCACATACACGCGGGTATAGCGGAAATTGCTGTGAATCTGGGTCGGCGGCTGGGTGGCGTTATTCGTTGCATCCACCTCCACGTGCGATGTCACAATCGCTGTCTCCCCGCGAATATCGATCTTCTCATCGCGCACTTCCAGCTTATGCACCACCATCTGCCGTCCCTGGATGCGCGCCAGCGTCTCCGCCTTGGTTGAGACCATGCCCTGCGCGCTGATGCCGATGTAATCGTCCGCCAGCAGCTTATCCGCCAGCGCAATATCACCGTTGGTCTGCGCCTCTCGCCACTCGTCTTCCATGTGAGAGATGACCTGCTTATAGGTTTTGCGGGGATTCTTGTGGTGCTGGGCATTCGCCGGCCACGCAACCGCACCGCAAAGTGCGAGCGCTAACAGCGCCGTATTGAGACGTCGTATCCACATAGCCGTACCGGATAGTAGAACGCTATCACTCCGGAGTCAAAACAAAATCTGTCATCCGGCGAAATCAACTCAAGCAGTTAGATGCCCCCTGACGCCAAAATGGAAGCTAAAGGATGGCCGTCAGGTTTTCGATCTGGCGTTCTTTCATCTTCTGATACAGGCCGCCAACCGCAAATCGTTCAAAGTGGGTGGAGCCCCGGTGAGCTTCCAGCGCCGCTTCGTCGCGGTACTGCTCGTAGATCACGACCATATCCGCATCGTCTTCCACAAAGTGCGTGTTGTAGTTCACACAGCCGGGCTCCGCGCGCGAAGCCTTGGTCAACTCATGCAGAATGGACTCGATCTCTGCATGATCTTCACTGGCGAACCGCATGCGAACGATAAAGGTGATCATGATCTTTACTCCTGCTTTCAGGCCTGACCCTTGCCCAGGCTGGCTGCAAACTCCGGAAGTGTGATGGTCTGGTCGCGATCCGGCCCGGTGGAGACGACGCCGATCTTCGCGCCAGACTCCTTCTCCACAAAGCGCAGATAATCCTGCGCCAGCTGCGGCAGCTTATCAAAATCCGTGATGCCCTCGGTCGAGCAGTTCCAGCCCTTCATCTGCGTGTAGATCGGCTGCACAGACTCAATCCCGCGAATATCCGCCGGAATCACGTCCGTCACCTTGCCGTCCACCTTATATCCGATGCAAACAGGGATCGTCTCGCACTCGTCCAGCACGTCAATCTTGCTGACCACCAGCCACTCCGTGCCATTGATCATGTTGGAGTAGCGCAGCAGCGGAATATCCAGCCAGCCGCACCGCCGCGGACGCCCAGTCACAGCGCCATACTCCTTGCCGCGTGCGCGCAGCAGGTCCGCGCCCGAATCGTGAATCTCCGTCGGGAACGGCCCCTCGCCCACCCGCGTCACATACGCCTTGCACAGCCCGATCACCGTGCCGATCTTCGTCGGCCCCACACCCGTGCCAGTCACCGCTCCGCCCGATGTGGACGAAGACGACGTCACGAACGGGTACGTCCCGTGGTCGATATCCAGCAGCGTGCCCTGCGCGCCCTCAAACATCACCGCCTTGCCGTCGTCGATGGCCTTGTTCAGCATCACGGCCGTGTCCGTCACAAACGGCGCAATCTTCTCCGCCGCCCGCGCATACTCCTCATACATGCTCTTCGGGTCCAGCGGCTCCGTGCCAAAAAGCGCATGCGCGATGGTGTTCTTCTCGTGGCAGGCGTTCTCAATGTGGGTGCGCAGCAGCGCATTGTTCAGCAGATCCACCACGCGCAACCCACTGCGATGCATCTTGTCTTCATACGCCGGGCCAATGCCGCGGCTGGTGGTGCCAATCTTCGTCCGTCCGGGCGCATTCTCCGCCGCCAGCTCGATCATGCGGTGGTACGGCAGAATCACCTGCGCGCGATTTGAGATGAACAGCTGCCCATCAATCGGCAGCCCGGCATCTCTCAGCCGCTGCGCTTCGTTCAGGAAAGCCATGGGGTCAAGCACCACGCCGTTGCCGATCACGCCGATACAGCCCGGCCGCAGCACGCCGCAGGGAATCAGCTGCAGCACAAACTTCTTCCCGCCGATGATGACGGTGTGTCCGGCATTATGTCCACCGGCAAAGCGCGCGACGAGGTCAAACTTCTCAGACAGAGCGTCGACGATCTTGCCCTTACCCTCATCGCCCCACTGGGCTCCAAGGATGACGGCGGAATTCTTCTTTTTCGCGGAAGTGTTCATGGCAGTGCTCACGCTGGCGGTTTCTCCGATGCGGATGGGTTTGGTGAAGGGTGCATGCGGCAGAAAGTGCCGCTTCCCATTCCTTATTCTATACCGCCAGACCTCCCTCGAAACTCAGCCATCCCCCACCCACAACAATCAGGCCCAATGGCTGGAACGCCTTGAATTCCTCAGCAACTAGCTCTAATCTTGCTTCTTCCCCCTAATTGCTTGTTATCTTCACTTTCATCTTTCGTTAAGGGCACGGCTTCAGCCGTGCCGTAAAAGCCCAAAGGAGCAAGGGGCTTTAGCCCCTGAGGTCACCGCTCTCTAGCGACCAATCCGACTCCAGCCCAGTTAGCTGTACTCAAAATGAGTACAGTTGTACTCATTTTGAATACGCCGAATAGCCTCATGCCGCCAATCTCTCCCCCACTCCCGCAATCAACTCAAAACTCCTCAACCGATCCTTCTGCGCATACATATGCGACGGGATCATAATCTCGTCCGGCTGCACCCTCTCGATCAGCCGCGCCAGCCCGCGCTCCACCGTCTCCGGTCCGCCCACCACGGACACACCCAGCGAGTACTCCACCATCGCCTTCTCCTGCGGCGTCCAGATCGCCTCCATGTCCTCCACAGGCGGCGGCACCAGCCCCGGCATCCCGCGCCGCAGGTACAGAAACGCCTGCTGCAGCGACGTGAACAGCCGCCGCGCCTCGTCATCCGTATCCGCTGCCACCACGTTCACGCCCATCATCACGTACGGTTTCTGCAGATACTGCGATGGCCGGAAGCTAGCCCGGTAGATGCGCAGCGCAGCCAGCAGATCCCCCGGCGCAAAGTGCGATGCGAACGCGAACGGCAGCCCCATCTGCGCCGCCAGCTCCGCGCTGAAGGTGCTTGACCCCAGCAGCCACAGCGGAACCCGCAGTCCCAGCCCCGGCACCGCGCGAATCTTCTGCCCAAACGTCTCGCCCGCCGCCAGCGGTTCAAACAGCCGCTGCAACTCCGCCACATCCAGCGGAAACTGCTCCTGCGTCTCCACCAGATTCCGCCGCAGCGCCCGCGCCGTCGGCTGGTCCGTCCCCGGCGCGCGCCCCAGCCCCAGGTCGATCCGCCCAGGAAACAGCGACTCCAGCGTCCCAAACTGCTCCGCGATCACCAGCGGCGAGTGGTTCGGCAGCATCACCCCGCCAGACCCCACGCGGATCGTCTTTGTCCCGCCCGCCACATGCGCAATCACCACCGCAGTCGCCGCGCTCGCGATCCCCGGCATATTGTGGTGCTCCGCCAGCCAGAACCGCTTGTACCCAAGCAGCTCCGCCAGCTGCGCCAGTTCAAGTGAGTTGCGGAAAGCATCCGCCGGAGCAGCACCCTGTGCCACCGGCGCCAGATCGAGAATCGAGAAAGGAACCATGTGCATTGGATGTTGCAACGGAGTGGATTGCTTCTTTGTACAAAAGTGCTCAATGCGCACGCGTCGCAGCCTCCAGCGCAATAGCTGTAGACGTGACCAGCTCCTTTCGTTTTTAACCAAAAAACGTTTAGAGAGGCTTGGGAGCAACCTTAGTTAGAGTTACAGCTTCCTATTGAATGCGATTCCTGCCTTTCGCGAGAGAAACATCTGTCTCTTGCTGTCCCGAACCGAACCGCAGCCATTTGAGATGGCCTTCCCCTCTTTGCCGTCGACGAGCCACCGCGCTCAAATCCGGCGTAGACCAATCGCATTTGGTATAGCTCTTGGCTCTACCGGTCGAATCGATGCCTCCGTTTGGGCATCGGACGACCTTGCTCGAGAAGAGGACTCACCATGGACGCACGCAAACTTGTCGCTTCGTTATTTCTTTCGGCTTCTTTTTTCGCAGGTTTGACTGGATGTGGCAAGGAGACTGTCAACGCTCTTCCTCCTTCCATTACAGCGCTGACTCCCGTCAACGGAGCCGTAGCCGTCCCCATCAATCAGGTCTTAGCCGTAACATTCAATAGCGCAATGAACCCGGCCACGCTGAATGCCACTACGTTCACGCTGACTGGCCCGGGCAATGCTGCTGTTTCCGGAACGGTGGCATATACGCCCACAGGCTCTATCGCTGCGTTTACCCCCAGCAGCAGCCTCGCATACAACACCCTCTATACCGCTTCCATCACCACCGGAGCCGCCAACACCATCGGCATTCAGACGTCCACTCTCTTTGCGTGGAGCTTTACCACCACCACCCAGCCCGCGGTTCTCACGGCCCTTCCCGCAAATGGCGCGACCGGTGTTCCCCTCAACCAGACCATCACGGCTACGTTTAGCAAGCCGATGAACTGTGCCACGCTGAGTTCGCCTGCGACAAACTTCAAAGTGACAGGCCCCGGCACCACCACCGTAGCCGGCAACGTTGCCTGCTCCGGATCTACGGCCACATTCACTCCAAGCGGATTACTGGCGACGAACACTCTCTACACCGCCACCATCACCACTGCAGCCACTGATCTGGCAGGCAATCCACTCGCAGCAAACTATGTGTGGACCTTCAGAACCGCTCCTGCGGTTACGCTGCCTACCGTCACATTCACCACGCCAGCCAACGGCTCCACCAGCGCCGCCATCAATCAGGCCATCACCGCAACCTTCAGCGTCGCGATGAACCCAGCTACGATCACCCTCCCCACAACCTTTACCTTAAAGGCTCCGGGCGGAGTCGCCGTTCCGGGCACCATCACCTACGTTGCTGCCGGATCGATTGCAACCTTTACCCCCACATCCAGCCTGCTTGCCAGCACCCTGTATACCGCCACCATCACCACCGGCGCTACGGATCTTGCAGCCAATGCCCTCGCCGCTAATTATGTCTGGACATTTACCACCGCGGCCGCCGCAGACACGACAAAACCAACCGTGCTCTCCACCATTCCTCTGAATGGCGCCACCAGTGTGCCCCTCAACCTGAACGTGAGCGCAACCTTCAGCAAGCCCATGAACGCTGCCACCATCAACTCCACAACCTTCACCCTCACCGGTCCGGGTTCCACTCCGGTAGCAGGCCTGGTCGTGTATGCGAGCGTTGGAAACACGGCTACGTTTGATCCCACCGCCAATCTCGCTGCCAGCACGCTGTATACCGCAACCATTACCACCACCGCCGCCGATCTGGCAGGCAACACGCTCGCGGTCAACTACGTGTGGACATTTACAACCAGTGCTGCGCTTGACACCACCGCTCCGCTCATCGTCTCGACCAACCCGGTGAACGGCGCCACTGCCGTAGCCCTCAATCAATCCATTAACGCCACATTTACCGAAGCCATGAATCCCCTCACCGTAACCACGGCAACGTACACAATCGTTGGCCCCGGTAGCGCTTCGGTTGTGGGTACCGTCACGTACGATCCCATCAACTTCATCGCGACCTTTACTCCCACCGCGAACTTCACCGCAGCCAGCATCTACACTGCGACCATCTCAAACGGCGCAACCGACTTAGCTGGAAACCCGCTGGGAACAACGGGCGCGCCCGATCCCTGGTCGTTTACTACAGGAACACCAGTGCTTCCGTCTCCAATCAATCTTGGAACGGCCGCCCTCTTTGGTGATTTTGGCGGCAGCGCCGGCATGACCAACTCTGGTTCCCTCACCGTGGTCAACGGCAACATCGGCACCACCGCAGTCTCCACCAAGGTCGTCAACTTCCACGATACGGCCGTTGGCTGTTCGTACACGGAAACGCCTATCAATACCGGCGGCTTCGTCAATGGCCTCATCTACACCGCTGCGCCTCCGCCCACGGTTGCCTGCCCCAATGAGGGCACGGCAGCTACGGCTGCTATCGCTGCTCAGGCTGCGGCCGATGCGCTGAGCGCATACAACGCTCTGGTTGCATTCCCCAATGGCCTCGACGTTTCGGTATGCCCCGGTTGTGGCGGTGGTGGTGCAGGTGAGTTGGGCAATCGCGTCCTGGCGCCCGGCATCTACAAATCCGCACCCGGCTACTTCAACCTGACGCTCGGCGATCTCACGCTCGATGCACAGGGCAATCCCAACGCGGTCTGGGTATTCCAGATGGCCTCCTATCTCACCGTTGGTACGCCCACTGCGCACCGCAGCGTTCTCCTGGTCAACGGCGCTCTGGCGAAGAACGTCTTCTGGCAGGTTGGCAGCTTCGCCACCATCAATGGCATTCTCGGTGGCGGAACAATGTCTGGCACCATCATCGCGCAAGCCGGAGCTTCCGTCTCAACCGTCGGCGTCGCGGCTGTCACCACGGTCAACGGTAGAGTGTTATCTCTTGGCCCATCGGTCACCATCGTCAACACCGTGATCAACGTTCCCGCGCCCTAACCAAAGATTCGAAAGAGTAGCTCAGGAGAAGTGAAATGAAAGTTCTTGCACGAATGCTCACTGCTGTCACACTTGCAACCCTCACGATGCCATTGCTGCATGCTCAAAACGCAGCAATCGCATCCCAGCCGGAGCGAAACTATGTTTACACGCCACGCGTTGAGCTCTTCCTGGGATACACACACTTCGGCACGGTAGCCAATGAGACCGTCGCCGGCAATCGCATGGTTGGGCTGAATGGCGGCAGTACATCCCTCGCCCTCAACCTGAACCGTTACGTCGGCCTGGTAGGTGACTTCGGCGGCTATGCCAATAGCAAATTGCAGCTCACCGGCTCCGGCGCGAATCAGCCGCTGGACGTTGACTCCAGCGGAAGGGTCTATACCTATCTGTTTGGCCCGCGCGTCTCGTTCCGTAATTCCACGCGCGTCACGCCCTTCGTCCAGGCTCTCTTTGGCGGAGTGCATGCCGGTGCCGTCACCGTTTCCAACTGCAGCTCATCGTGCGTGCCTCTACCCGCGCAGGATGCCTTTGCCATGACCGCCGGTGGCGGCCTGGATATCGGCCTCACGCGTCACATCTCTCTCCGCGCCGTACAGGCTGAGTACATGATGACGCGCTTCAGCCCCGTCCCATCAGGCGGTTCAACCACCAGCCAGAATGATCTGCGTCTCTCCACCGGTATCCTCTTTCGCTTCGGCAACCTCACGCCGCCGCCGCCCGTGCAGTTAGCGTGCAGCATCCAGCCGTCAACCGTATTCGCCGGCGATCCGCTCACTGTCACCGCCGTTGCAACCAATCTGAACCCGAAGCGCAAAGCCGTCTACAGCTGGACGACGAACGGTGGCGCGCTTACCTCGACTGACAGCACCGCCACGCTGAACACCACCGGCATCGCACCCGGAACCTACGCCGTGAATGGCCGCGTCATGCAGGGAAATCGTCCGGAACATCAGGCCACCTGCACGGCGAGCTTTACGGTTCAATCTACCGCTCCGCCCACGATCTCCTGCTCAGCCACGCCCTCCTCGGTCAACCCCGGTGAGAACGCCACCATCACCTCCGTGGCAACCAGCGCGCAAAATCGCACGCTCACCTACTCTTACTCAGCCACCCAGGGTACCGTGACGGGGAATACAGCCACCGCAACTCTGGCGACCGCCGGCGCTGCGCCTGGCTCCATCACCGTCAGTTGCAACGTGGTCGATGACCTCGGTCAGCCTGCTACATCCACGACCGTCGTCACCGTACTGGCTCCGCCGCTCGTAGTTGCTCCTATGACGCGCAACCTCTGCTCCGTCTCATTTGCTCGCGACCGCAAGCGCCCGACGCGTGTCGATAACGAAGCGAAGGGATGTCTTGACGATGTCGCACTCGCCCTGCAGCACGACTCCACCGCGCGTCTCACCATCGTCGGCAGCTACGACCAGGATGAGAAGCCGGCAAGCGGCGCTGCGCGCAGTGCCAACATCCGCCAATATCTGACGGGTGAAAAGGGAATCGATGCCAGTCGCATCGACTTGAGAGTCGGCACGGATAACAGCCGTACAGCGACTGACATTCTCGTCCCCGCAGGCGCCACGTTCGACTCAACCGGCACAACGCCCGTAGATGGAAACAGTCGCCAGTAAGGCGAGCCTGCAAACCACAACAGACCGCATCAAATCCCGCCCCCCATGCACACCTGCATGGGGGGCGAACTATTATCTTCCCTCAAAACACTTCGCGCTATCCTAGATACTGTGCCCGAACTCCCCGAAGTCGAAACCATTGCCAACGGCGTCAACTCCCGCGTCCAGGGCTCATCCATCCGTAGCGTATGGATGAGCGACAAGCCCCAGACCTTCAAATCCTCGCGCGAAGACATCGAAGCCGCCCTGACCGGCAGCAAAATCGTCCGCGTCCATCGCGTCGGCAAAACCATCGTCTGCGACCTGCAGCAACCCGGCGGCTCCGCCGCCCAGTGGCTGATTCACCTGGGCATGACCGGACGCCTTCTCGTGGCCGACCCCAACGTGCCGCCCCCGCCCCATACCCACCTCATCGCCAGCCTGCAATCCGGTCACGAACTGCGCTTTACCGATCCCCGCCGCTTCGGCAGAATCTCCGTCTCCATAGAGACCTACACGGGCCCCGGCAGCGAACCCCTCACCATCACCCCCGAAGCCTTCATCGCACTCTTCCATAACCGCAAAACTCCCATCAAGGCCGCCCTGCTCAACCAGAAACTCCTCCACGGCGTCGGCAACATCTATGCCGATGAAAGCCTCTTCCGCGCCGGCATCCTCCCCAAACGCCAGGCTGGCCGCCTCACCCGCGCCGAGTTGACCCGCCTGCACACCGCCCTGAAAGCCGTCCTGAAGCGAGCCATCAAGCTCGGCGGCTCCTCCGTCTCCGATTACGTCGACGCAGAGGGCATGCGTGGCTACTTCCAGATCGAACACCACGTCTACCTCCGCACCGGCCAGCCCTGCCACACCTGCAAGACCACGATCCGGAAGATCACCATCGGCGGCCGCAGCACCCATTTCTGCCCGAACTGCCAGCATTAACACCCAAAATCTACTGTTTTCAGAATACGTTTTATCCCAAACCTCCATTTCTTGTGCACAACGGAACAAAATCCGCGTGCAAGTCTTTGATTTCAGGCTGGCCAAGTTTGGCTATCAGATTGCTCTATGTATCAGTGTTCCGGCTGGTCCGGCGATGATGCTATCTCCATGGATGAGATAGCCGCGCAGGGCAAAAAGCAGGGTTTCGCGGGACAATCTTTGGGAGGCCGTGACAGGCCATTCGCAATCTCAGCCGTCATCTACTAGATGACGGCTTTTGCGTTTCCTGCCCACAAAATCCCTCACGAGTATCCTGAGTCAGAAGTTCACTGTATATACCCTGTCATTCTGAGCGCAGCGAAGAATCTGCTTTTCAAGGATTTGCAACCCGGCGAACCCCGTTGATTTGTTCCATGAACTTCGGACTCTCCACACTAGGCACAGTGCAAACAGTAGCGTTACCGCAGAATCCCATAGGAATCTCGTACTTTTGCACAGATTTTCGTGCAATTCCCCGCTTGCGTAAACGAGCCTCCCCAGCGTAGTATCAGTGTTGTCTGACGACAAGGCTGTAGCCAGAGCTGAGAGCGCACCTTCCATACCAGGAACCCCGGAAAACGGGATAGCTCAAAAGCCGGTTCGCCAAATGCTTCGCCACGCACACACTTACACAAGCGAGACTCGTTCAGCAGTACCGATTAGTAAGCAGTGTGGCTCGATGCAGAGGTTTGTTGTTCCACGTAGGACCAACGCGGCGTCTTGAGACACGGCAATTAAGCAGTTCATTCGAGTAGAACTTTTGAGACAGATTCATCCTCCGCGGAATTTCGGGCACTTGTCTTAGCGACCGCATGCAACAGTGCGGTGTGCGGCAACGTGCGCGTGTGTACGGAATGAATGGAACGTCTCGTCAGAACGGCCATGATTCATGGCCATGGAAGTACATAAGGGAAGTGCACGCATGACCTCAGAGCAGCAGGATTTCTCTTCGGCGGAGATGACGCCGCAGACCCCCCCTCCATCGCAAGTGGGCACGCCCGGACAGGGCCAGTCCAAAAGCAGCCGCCGTCGCCGCCGCAAGCGCAACAAGAAGCCCGGCGCAGTCGCTGGCGCGCCGCAGACCGGCGAAACCGGTGAAGGCAGCGCAATACCCACCGTCCAGGCCAGCGTTGAACCCGGCCAGAGCATCTCCAATGGAAACGGCGCCGGCGGCCCCACCAAGCGCTGGAAGAAGAAAAAGTTCCGTTCCGGCGGCCCGGGTGGCGGCAATCCCAACCCCGGCAACCAGATCAACAGCAATGGCAACGGTGGCGGCGGTCGCCAGCAGCGCCGCGGCAAGCAGAAGGGCCCCCGCAGCTTCGTCGGCCCCATGGACCATAGCTATCGTGACGGCATCGGCAACTACGCTGACTCACCCCCGTCGACCATCGAGATCCACGGCAACCACAATGGCAACGGCCATGGCGGACACCGCAGCCACACCCGCCACAACGGCGGCGCCGGCGACTCCCAGGAGAACTTCAACCTCGGCACGCGCGAAATCATTCCACCAGTTCCCGAGAATGCGGCCACCCACATCTACTGCTTCATCGACGATCTCTTCTTCCTCGCCAAGATCCAGGAGACCGCGCGCAAGCTCGGCGTCAAGGTAGTCTTCCTGAAGAATGACAAGGAGAGCCTGGCCACGCTGAGCGATGCAGGCGAGACCGATCATCCGGCGCTCATCGTATTCGATCTCAACAACGCGAATGCCAAGCCGCTCACACTCATCCCCAAGCTCAAGACGAAGTTCAAACGCACCACGTCCATCATCGGCTTCCTCAGCCACCTGCAGGGCGACCTGAAGGCCAAGGCCGTGGAAGCAGGATGCGATACGGTCATGCCGCGTTCGGCCTTCTCACAGAACCTGCCGAACCTGCTGCGCCGCTATGGCATTGAAGAGGAAGAAGAAAATAACTTCAACGCGTAGCATGTAAGACACAGCATGAATATTCATCCGACTGCTATCGTTGCCCCCACGGCCATTGTCCCTGCGAGCTGCACCATCGGCCCGTTCTGCACCATTGGCGAAAACGTTGTGCTCGGCGAAGACTGCGAGCTCATCTCGCACGTCGTACTGGATGGCCACACCACGCTCGGCGCGGGCTGCAAGGTCCACCCCTTCGCCTGCATCGGCATTCCGCCGCAAGACCTGAAGTACAAGGGCGAGCCCACCCGCCTGACCGTGGGCGAAAAAACCGTCATCCGCGAATCCGTCACCATCTCCCGCGGCACCGTGGGCGGCGGCGGCCTCACCACCGTCGGCAGCGACTGCCTCATCATGGCCTACGTCCACATCGGCCACGACTCCCACATCGGCAACGGCTGCATCCTCGCCAACGCCGCCACATT
>JARLFX010000311.1 GCA_031296355.1 Acidobacteriaceae bacterium | reverse complement strand
GGCGCAAGGCCTTCAACACGGTGGTGCTCTCTTCCATGGCGCCCTTACGCGCTGGCTGCTGGTTTCACGCTGATTGATGCGGTCTGAGAGTACCTTATGAAGTGAGTGTTGCCCCCTGGGCTTCCAAGACGTGCGTTGGCCTCCGGCTGGCCACCATCGGTTCTGGTCAGACCACGATCGTCTCTTCCCGTCGGACCCGCCGATCCGCTGGCCCTCTGACTGTTAGGTTGTCTTACGTGGTTTCGATGCAATGGTTTTGGGTGACATTTCTGGGCTGCCCGTCCTGCGGGCGCACCAGCATCTTGGAATGCTACATGATTCTCCCTTTCGTGGCTGCCATTTCTTGTGAGGCCGCCTCCCGCCCGCCATTCGGGATATGATAGTATCTGTGAAGTATCACTGAGGCGCCAGAGAGGATGCGCCCCCGATGCGTCCCGTAAAGCATCCGCTGATGAGAGCCTGTTCTGGC
Organism: Acidobacteriaceae bacterium; assembly: GCA_031296355.1. The sequence continues at coordinate 739 of JARLFX010000311.1, read as the reverse complement.
CAGGCCCCTCTCAGTCGGCCTCCCTCAGCGCACAACGTTCAATTAATGAACTAGAAGCTCAGCATGAGTCGTTGTTGGGCTGTCCTGCGCATCCTGCGTGCACCAGACCCGCATTCGCTACTCACAGAATAGGTGATGCCGAGTTTCTCTCGCCGTGCGAGGGTACCCTCCCTAGCAGCCGGCGGCAACCATTAAAAGTCGCTATCAGCTAAGTGGTTTGGGAGCGTCACGCCTCCTGTGCGCGCTGGATACCCTCGGGAGACGGCATCTGTGACCCTAACCTGATCCCCAACGGCTTGCACGCCCCGCTGCATCCCCAAGCCCAGGCCCCTGCCAACAGCATGCCCTTAAGCGGTACGTTTAGATATTTCCACAAAACAGGGGTGAGACCTCGTCTAACCCAGAGAACAGGCTCATGAGGGAGACCTCCGCACCAGCGCCCCTCGTTTTTACACCTTCTGCCGGGTGCTAACAGGGGGGCCGCTAGTTTTTGCGGTCGCTGGCCGCTAATTTTTGAGGCAAAACCCCTCATTTTAGCGGCAAAACCGCTAAAAGTAGCGGAAATCCCCAAAAACTAGCGATTTCCATAGCACTGATGTACAACAGACAGGCACACGCACACACTAGCAGACACAGAAACATACGTGTGCCGCACACAAACAGGAACTCACCGCTGGCAAGTGCTGTACATGCACACGGTACGAGATCATGGCACGGACTTCCAGTGTTTGCACTGCAT
>JARLFX010000006.1 GCA_031296355.1 Acidobacteriaceae bacterium | reverse complement strand
GGAAGCCTTGTCCCCACATTCGCCGATCACAGCGTTGGGATCTTCCTTGCGCATGCGTTCCTTCAGCCACTCCGGCTCATCCATCTTCTTTGCATCGCGCAGGAAGGTATAGATATTCTTCAGCCCCAGTCCAGATACCACCCGCTCCCAGCTCACGCGGCCCTTCAGCTTTCTCTGCAGATACTGCAGCAGCTCGATCTCCAGATCGTTCCGCGCCGCAAAATCCGCATGCCCGCCTTCTGACGGTATCGGCACGTGGATGCGCCCATTCCAGATCAGCACCGCCTCGCCCAGCCCCGTGCCCGCGGCGATCAGCGCGCGATGTCCCACCGCCCCCGGATCGCCCTCAAACAGCGTAAAGATCGCATCCGGGCTCAACTCCGGAATCCCATAGCCATTGGCTTCCAGGTCATTGATCAAAAAAACGTGGTCGATGTTCAGATCAGCGGCCAGCTTGCGACCATCCAGCGTCCACGGCAGGTTCGTCAGCTTCAGCCGGTTGTCCTTCACCGGTCCCGGGCACCCAAAACACGCCGCCGTGATCGGCTCCGTCTCGCCGCCCAGGAACTCCAGTACGATCTTTTCCAGCCCGTCATAACTCTGTGCAGGAAACTTCTTGTCGCGTACCTTCTGCAGACGGCCCTGCTCAAAGTTGTACAGAGCCAGGTGAACCTTCGTGCCGCCTACATCCCCTGCCAGAATCATCGTTCCACCTCAATCACATTCGACCAGATCGGCCCATGCTGTTGTGCGCCTTCGCGCGGAATCTTTGCCGCCGCTGCCTCATCCAGCAGAAACACCAGCGTACCGCTTGTCGGCTTGATCAGCTGCGACGGCAACCGCTCCGGATCGCGTGGCCCAAGAAGTACCTCATGCAGAATATCCGCTTTTTCTGCTCCCTCGATCAGGAAAACCACTTCCTTCGCCTGGTTGATCACCGGCCACGTCAGCGTAATGCGCCATGCGTCCAGCTTCGGCACATGATTCGCCACCACCAGCCCTCCCATCGCATCCAGCGCCTCGGTATGCGGAAACAGCGATGCCGTATGCCCGTCTGGCCCCATTCCCAGCAGCAGCAGGTCAAAGCTCGGCGACTCTGCACCCTCCAACCGGAAGCTGTTGCGCAACTCGCTCTCATAGCGCGCCGCGGCCACCGCCGGCTCCAGCTCGCCTTCCATGCGATGCACATTCTCCGGCGGCAGCGGCACCCACGCCAGCAGCGCCTCTTCCGTCATGTGGTAGTTGGATTGCTCGTCATCCGGCGGCACGCAGCGCTCATCCACCCAGTACAGATGCAGGTTGGCCCAGCGATGCGTGTACCGCACATACTCTTCCGACCCCAGGTCGCGCAGCATCGCCTTCGGCGTCGTCCCGCCAGAAATCGCAATGCGCGCCACCGCCGTCGAATCCGGCTCCGGTATGCGGGTTATGAAGTATTTTGCAGCCGCGTCAGCCAGTGCGGCGCCATTCGGAAACACGTAGAAGCGAAGCGTCAATTTGGATGGCATCAGATTCCGGCCTCAGTCTTCAGTCTAATTATCCTGTCATTCAGGCTCTAATTATCCCGTCATCCTGACTCTAATTATTCTGTCATTCTGAGCGTAGCGAAGAATCTGCTTTTCGCCTATCTCCCCACAAATGCCAATTCCCCTGATCCCGCTTTCGAGCCCCAGAATCAGATGCTGGCACACGCGCATCCGCTCCAGGACAGCCCGCCCAGGTCCTTCGCGTACCTATTCCCTGTTCCCTAATCCCTGTCTCACTTGAAATTCCGCCACTCCCGCCCGTCCCGCTGGATCAGGTCGTCGGAAACCTCCGGCCCCCACGTCCCTGCGGCATAGTTCGGATAATCCTTCTTGCGCATCTTCCACGCTTCCAGAATCGGAGTCATCAGTGCCCACGTCGCCTCCACCCCATCGCGGTGCGCAAACAGCGTCGCATCGCCCAGGATCGCGTCCAGCAGCAGCCGCTCATACCCATTCGCACTCGACACCCCAAACGCCGCTGCATAATTGAAATCCATATTCACCGGGCAGATGTTCATGCTCGGCCCCGGCACCTTCGCTCCAAACCGCAGCGCAATTCCCTCGTCCGGCTGAATGCGCATCGAAATAATATTCGGCTCAATTCCCGGCCCGCACGGCGACTTATTGTCGTGAAACATCAGCAGCGGCGGCTGTTTGAACTGGATCGTGATCTCCGTATACCGCTTCGCCATCCGCTTGCCCGCACGCACATAAAACGGAACCCCAGCCCAGCGCCAGTTATCGATCTGCATCTTCAGCGCGGCAAACGTCTCCGTCTGCGAGTCCCCGTCCACGCGGTCTTCCTCGCGATAGCCGATAACCTTCTCCCCCTCCACAATGCCCGGCCCATACTGTCCGCGCGCCGTGTCGTTGATCGGGATAGGCCGTATCGCGCGCCATACCTTCAGCTTCTCCACCCGCACCTGCTCCGCCTCAAACGAGATCGGCGGCTCCATCGCCACATACGAGAGCAGCTGCATCACGTGGTTCTGCACCACGTCGCGCAACGCGCCCGCCCTCTCGTAAAACGGTCCGCGCCCTTCAATGCCGATCTCTTCCGCCGCCGTGATCTGCACGTGGTCCACGTAATTACGGTTCCACACGTTCTCAAAGATCCCGTTGGCAAAACGGAAGATTAAAATATTCTGCACCGTCTCCTTGCCCAGGTAGTGATCGATGCGGAAGATCTGGTCTTCGCTGAATACCTTGTTCACGTCATCATTCAACGCACGCGCCGACTCCAGGTCGTGCCCAAACGGCTTCTCGATGATTGCCCGCACCCAGCCGCCACCTGCATCCGGCCTGTTCAGCCCATGCGCGCCCAACCGGCTGATGATGTCTGCAAAATACTCCGGCGAGGTCGCCAGGTAGAAGAGCCGGTTCCCCTTCGTTCCATACTGCTTGTCCAGCTCGGCCAGCGTGGCCTTGAGCTGATCATAGCCGCCATCATCGTCAAAGTTCATCGCGTGATACTTCACTCGGTCCACAAACGGCCCCAGCTTCGGATCGCTCTCCTCCACTCCGCCGCCCTTCACGATGCCGTCGCGCATGTCCTGCGCAAACGAATCGCCCAGCGGCCGCCGCGCCACGCCCACCACCGCAAACTCCTTCGGCAGTAGCCCCGATTGCTCCAGGTGAAACAGCGCAGGCAGCAGCTTGCGCTTGGTCAGATCACCAGACGCACCAAAGATGACGGCAATGCACGGCTCCGGCTTGCGCTCCGGCTGCTGACTCGCCTTCACTGCTTCGGGTGTGATGCTGACTTCCATGGTCGCCATATCATTCTCTCCATCGTGCCGTTACTTTGGGTGCCCCAGGTCTCGATTCTGAGACCTGGGATGATGCCACCAAATTCTATGACTCGCCGCTTCACGGCTTCTTCACCGAGTGCCCGCCAAACTCATACCGCATGATCGCCAACATCCGGTCCGTAAAGTTATTCTCTTCCCGTGAACGCAACCGTCGAATTAAAGATTCCGTAATCACCGGCGCGGATACATTCAAATCAATCGCCTCGAATACCGTCCAGCGCCCTTCGCCCGAATCCGTCACGTATGGCTCCATGCCTTCCAGCTCCGGATTCTTCTGCAGCGCGTCCACCGTAATATCCAGCAGCCACGACCG
>JARLFX010000310.1 GCA_031296355.1 Acidobacteriaceae bacterium | reverse complement strand
CGCGGGCTGATTGGCAAGGCGCTGCTCGCGGGTGCGGCTGAGCGTGTGAAAGTAGCAGAAGGGCTGGCCGCGCAGTGCGGAGGCCTCGCATTTGTATCCGTTGGTCTTGATGTGGTGACATTCGTTGATCTTTGCCATGGTGGTACCCCCCTCCCCAGGGGTTAAACGTAAATATCCTGTTTGCAAGTACTTAGCCTATGCGACTAGGGCTAAATATTTGGAAACAGGATATTTATTGCTAAATATTTGAAATGATTAGGGTTAGTGGCAGGGCGCGTGGCTCTGTCTTAACTCCTGCTTTAATTATAGAGATTTTGGAGAGGAACTACGCCACGTTTTCGCAAAATAGTTGAGATTTTTTCATAATTTCTGCGGCTGTTGCACGGTGACTCATGGACAGCTCGTGGATGATGCATGGACAAAATGTGCATGACGTATGGATGCTTGCGGTGGTTATGGGTGACGGTGGGGCGGGATGTTGTATTTCTTGCGGAGTTCGGCGAAGACTTCGCGGGCTGGACGGGTATGACCTGCGGCTACAGCGGCAAGACCCTGGCGGATGGCTTCGTTCTCGTCGGCCTGGCGTGCAAGCGTCATGATCCGTTCGTGCTCTGACGGATGCAGGAGAACGAGTTCCGGCTTGCCCTTCACCGTAAGGACGATCTGACGCCTGGTCTTGCGTAGCTGCCGCAGGGCTGCGGCAGGGGCTTTGCAGAAGTCTGACAGTTCGAAATCGGGTGAGATTCTGGGCATGGTTCCTCCGCGGGGAATGCTGCTCGTATTCGTTATACGCAGGATGAAGCGTGTATCGGATGTGGATGTTTTCGTTTTGCGTTTGTGGAGTGCCGAAAAGGGAATTGGGATTGTGTGGCGGGACTGGTTGCGGATGGAAATCTGTGGCGGGTGGATGGCGTACCTCATGGGCTGAAGCCGGAGGCTTAAGTGAGGCACAAAGACAACGGCCTTCGTTGGGTTGGCGGCGAGTGCAGCGATAAAAGCAAATACTGAGATCCTTCGCTAAACGCTCAGGATGACGGCGGGTTGGGATTTTTTGATGACGGGGAGATGGGCGGGAGCGTTCGCGCTTTGCGCGAATATCCCACTCATCCCGCGATGAAACTGCGTGATGAATGGGGCACCCGATCTATTACTGAATGGAATGTATGGGCCACCCGCCAGCGATAGATAACACAATCCCTACAACACTAGATAAAAGCCCTGCCCAGAGCGCAACCGTTTCGACTTGCGACATTTTGCCTTCTTTCTAACGCAGTAGCCGTTACCTTCCAAACTTCTGTTTTCCGCCCATCTGGGACATGAGTCTTTGCTGCATCTTCATGCCGCCACCGCCGCCCATTGCCTTGAACATCTTTCTCATCTGCGCGTATTGACGCAGGAGGTTGTTGACATCCTGCACGGTGGTTCCGCTTCCCTTGGCGATGCGCTTGCGCCTGGAGCCGGAGATGATCTCGTGGTTCTCGCGCTCTTTCTGCGTCATGGAGTTGATGATCGTCTCTACGCGGGTGAACTGGCCTTCGTCTACGTTGGCCGCTGCGGCCTGCATGCCCGCGAAAGGGCCGACCGAGGGGAGCATCTTGAGGATGGATTGCATGCTGCCCATCTTCTTGATCTGGCGGAGCTGCTCGCGGAAATCGTCTAACGAGAAGCCGCCGCCGGTGAGGGCCTTCTTGGCGAAGTCGGCTGCCTTACCCTTGTCCAACTTTTCTTCGGCGCGCTCAAGCAGGGTGGCGATGTCGCCCATGCCGAGGATGCGCGAGACGATGCGGTCCGGGTGGAAGGGCTCGAAGGCGTCTGGCTTTTCGCCGTAGGCGATGAACTTGACGGGCTGGCCGGTGACGTGGCGGATGGAGAGGGCTGCGCCGCCACGGGCGTCGCCATCCATCTTGGTGAGGATGACGCCGGTGAGGGAGAGGCGCTTGTGG
>JARLFX010000309.1 GCA_031296355.1 Acidobacteriaceae bacterium | reverse complement strand
GTCACCGCTTTGATCATCACCACTGCCCTTGGCTACTGGGGCATCCGCTAATTCTGGAGAGGGAACACATATGAACTATCCATTCTGGGAAGTACCCTTCATCGGCAGCGGATGGGTGATTGGCATGATCGCCATCTTCCACGTCATGATCTCCCAATTCGCCGTCGGCGGCGGCCTCTGGCTCCCCATCGCTGAACGCAAGGCCCTGCGCGAAGGCCGCCAGGACTGGATGAATCAGGTCAAGCGCCACGCGCGCTTCTTCCTCATCCTGACCGGCGTCTTCGGCACCGTCAGCGGCGTCGGCATCTGGTTCGCCATCGGCCTCACACACCCTGAAGCCACCAGCACGCTTATCCACAACTTCGTCTTCGGTTGGGCCATCGAGTGGGTATTCTTCCTCGTCGAACTCACCACCATCGCTGTCTACTACTACACGTGGGACCGCATCCCTGAGAAGCTTCATCTCAAGGTCGGCTGGGTCTACGCTGTCTCATCGGTGTGCACGCTGGTCATCATCAACGGCATTCTCACCTTCATGCTCACCCCCGGCAACACCTGGCTCAACGTCGCCGGCACCGGCCACGAAGCCAGCAAGTTCTGGAACGCTTTCTTCAACCCCACCTACTGGCCCAGCCTGCTCATGCGCACCCTGGTCTGCATCACCCTCGCTGGCGTCTGGGCGTTGATCACCGGCAGCCTCATCGACGGAGACAAGCAGGCCGCCTTCAAAGCCAGCTACCTGCGCTGGACAACCCGCTGGCTGGTGCCCTCCTTCGTGCTCATGCCGCTCAGCCTGATATGGTTCCTCCACATGGTGCCAGAGTCGCAGCGCGCCCTGCTTTCGCTCGGCGTCTCCACCATCGGCGCGGGCACCTTCTCACAGGTGACGCGGCTGGTGCTGATCATGGTTATTACCTCCGCTACCATCGTCATCATCACCTACTACCTCGCCTACAAGAACCCGCAGGACTTCACGCTCGCCCACGCCAGCGCCATCCTCATGCTGGCGCTCATGGCGACCGGCGCAGGCGAGATGTCGCGCGAGATGCTGCGCAAGCCTTATGTGATTGGCCGCCACATGTACTCCAACGGCACCCGCGTCAGCGAAGTAACCAGCCGCAATCAGAACGGCTACCTACAGCACACTCTCTGGCTGAACCAGCGGACCAGCCTTCACTTTGCACAGGGCGAGGCCATGTACCGCGGCCAGTGCGGCTCGTGCCACACGCTGACTGGTTATCGCTCGCTAAATAAGCTGCTCGCCGGCCGTGATCGCGAGTCCATCAGCAGCGTGCTCACTATGCTGCATGAGTACAAACCGGAAACCACCTACCGCAAGTTCATGCCGCCGCTGACGGGTACACAGGAAGAAGTAGATGCTCTGCGCGATTACCTCTACCTGCAGGCAAATCCCGCTACACCGCAGCATCCCGCCCCCGCAACCCTGAAGGCACAGAAATAATTACTGCCCACCGACACGGTAACCGCACCAACACAAAACGCTGGAGCCGCTGATTCGATCAGCAGCTCCAGCGTTTCTTCTTTAATTCCAGATTGCGTAGTCCACAACAAGCCGCGTCTACTCGGCGAGTATCTTTCTCAGCTTTTGTCGTGAATTATGAGCAACTCTAGCGTGTAATTACCGTTTGACTGAATGGAGACCACCATGCGCATTCAACTTTCTTGTATCCTCGCCCTGCTGCTGATTGCTCCCGCGCTTCCCGCGCAAGATGCTGCATCCCCAGCCACCCTAGCCGCTGCACCAAAAATCACGGACACGGACTGGCCCTCCATCCCCCAGGACCGTCTGAGTGTAGAGAAATGGGCCACGCGGCACGCAGCCATTCTGGAGGCTGAGAAGACCGCCCGCCCCAATCTCATCTTCATTGGCGATTCCATTACCCAGCGCTGGGAAGCTGCCGGCGCGCATCCTGAAACGGACTATGTCTCCGTGTTCAATCACTTTTACGGAGATCGCAATGCCATGAACCTCGGCTTCTCCGGAGACACCACCGCCAACGTGCTCTGGCGCATTCAGCATGGCGAATTAGACAACATCCACCCTGCAGTTGCCGTCATGTTGATCGGCACCAACAACAATGGCGCCAGCCGCACTACGCCCGCGCCACGCACCGCTGCCGCGATCAAGCTGATCGTAAAGCAACTCCATCAGAAGCAGCCGCAAATGAAAATTCTCCTCATCGGCATTCTGCCCAAGCAGACCACTACGGAGAAGCTCGCAATCGATCACGCCGTCAACGTCACCGTTGCCCATGACCTCGCAAAAGATCCGCTCGTCACCTGCGTTGACGTAGGCTCTGTCTTCTACAACGCAGACGGCACACTGAACCTGGACCTCTACCAGGATCAGAAGATCCACCCGGACCATCCTGCGCTACATCCCACGGCGATTGGCCTGCGGATGCAAGCACAGGCCATTGAACCCACACTGGCCACTCTGCTTGGCGACAAACCCAAGCAGTGGCCGTAAGAACACTTCACCACACGCGAAAAGGGACGAGCATCGCTCGTCCCTTTTCTCTTGTATGCTCTTCGTTACTTACGGCCCGACATTCGCCGCCAGCGGTGTCGTGACCGGTATTGCCACACCGATGAACTCTGAGACGGTGTTGTCGCCAGAGTTAGCCGTCCACACATTGCCGCTCGCATCCACCGCTACTCCCACCGGCATATTCAGGGAACCCAGGCCCGTCGACGGATTCGCCGCAGCATACATTCCTGCTGAGACTCCCAGCTTTGACAGTGAGCCTGCTGTGGCCGCATTGGCCACCCACACTGCGCTGGAGCCATCGATAGCAACTCCAATCGGCGTATTAATACCGCCGCCGGAATACGAAGTGGCTGCAAGCGCGGTACCCCCGTTGCTGAAGCCGTCCAGTGCGCTGGTGCCGCTGCTCGCCAGCCAGATATTTCCATTCGTACCGCTGTTGCCCGTGGTATCCGCCGCTACTGCCGCAGGCGAGATGGTATTGCTGTCGTTATAGCCGGTCGCCACCGGGCTCGCTTCCACCCCGGCATTCAGAAACTCCACCACGTTGCCATAGCCAAGGTTTGACGTCCAGACATTGCCGCTCTTGTCCACTGCAATGCTGTTCGGC
>JARLFX010000308.1 GCA_031296355.1 Acidobacteriaceae bacterium | reverse complement strand
CTGTCGCGAAGATGGGGCACCCCGTTCTGAGGCGGGACGAGAGCCCGTATCTTTTAGGGCAAGAGCAGCGGGCTTCGGATTGGGACGCGATGAGATAATCGGAGGCATGAAAATAAGTTCTGCCATCGTGCTGATGACCGCACTGCTGCTTGCCGGATGCCGCTCGGTGTCGCCGCCTACGCCGCTGGAGCAGCTCAATGCGCAGCAGTTGCAGGGGTACCGCGTGTACCAGACGGCGTGCGCCAGCTGCCACTATGACCGCAGGACGGGCGATCTGCATGGGCCGGCGCTGATTGGGATGTACAAGAAGCCTTACCTGCCGAGCGGGGCGCCGGCGAATGATGAGCGGGTGGCGCAGGCCATTCTGCACGGGCGCGGGATGATGCCGCCGATTCCGCTGAACGACCAGGAGATGCAGGACCTGATCGCGTATATGCACACACTATGAGCGAAAACTCTTCGAAGCCGCCGGTAGAGGCCAGGACCAAAGGCATGCTGCTGCCGGGAGTGGCGGCGATTGCCATCTACATGCTGTTTATGGCGCTGATGAATGCGTTTGGCGCGATTCATGGGATGTTTCGCACGCCGGCGGCGAACTATAGCGTGCTGGGCGTATGTACGCTGCTGGCGGTGGGGGTGTTTGGCCTGCTGCGCATGCGGCGGTGGGGATGGGCGCTGGTGCTGGGCGGGGCGGTGTTTCTGGCGCTGGGCGATCTGCTGTTCTTCAAGATGACGCGGACGACGTTTTTTGCGGTGCGGTCGGTGCTGGAGATGGTGTTTTTTCTGTATTTGGTGCGGGGGGAAGTGCGGGAGCGGCTGCGGTAGGCGCTTGTATACCTTCATAAACTGTCATAATATGAAGGTATGGCGATGACTTCCCTCAACATCTCGATCCCCGTGCAGCTTAAGGCTTATATCGAAGCGCAGGTCCAATCCGGCGACTATGGCACGCCGAGTGAGTACGTGCGCAGTCTGGTGCGTAAGGATAAAGAGTCCAGGCTGGAAGAGTTAAAGAAGCAGCTTCTGGCTGCTTTGCAGACAGAGGCGTTCGACGTTACTGAGGAAGAATGGGAGAGAGTGCCGTTCAAGGAACTGCTTCTCTCCAAGACAAGGGCTCTTCAAGAAAAAAAGCAATCGGGAATTTGAAAGCGGCAGTACTAAGTGAGCATGAACCCGGTTGCAAGAATTCGTTTCCTGAGAGCAGCGTCTGACAGCATTCTTGCGCAGGCGGCCTATTACGCAACACATGAAAGCGTAAAGCTTGAGGTCCGCTGGCTTGGCGCTGTACAAAAATCCATTGATCAACTGAAGTACATGCCCGAATCATGCCCCCGGGCCAATTTCGGAGAAGCATTCCCTCCGGATCTGCGGCGTGCGGTGATTAGCGGGTTTTCCGATTTTCTTATCTTCTATCGTTACGATGCAGGGCAACACGTCGTGAACGTTGTGGCAGTGCTTCCGGGTTGTATGGATCTGGAGCAAACTCTCCAGGACATTGCTATGGACGAAGAGTAAGCCACTAGCCTCTTCGCGGGTACAATTTAGGTATGGCATCTGTGCCCCAAGTTGATAGTTCGAGCCTGATCCAGATTGACCTGTCGCCGAAGGTGCGGGCGCCGAAGCCGGTTTGGCTGAAGGCGAAGGCGCCGGGGGGCGAGACGTACCATGCGCTAAAGAAGCTGGCGCGGGGACAGGGACTGCATACCGTGTGCGAGAGCGCGCAGTGCCCCAATATCGGCGAGTGCTGGAGCCAGAAGTCGGCCACCTTCATGATGCTGGGCAACCTGTGCACGCGGCGGTGCGGATTCTGCGCGGTGCAGAAGGGCAAGCTGGAGCCGATTGACCGGACGGAGCCGGCGCGTGTGGCCTATGCCGTGGCGGAGCTGGGATTACGGCATGCGGTGATTACCAGCGTGAATCGCGATGACGACAATATGGGAGCGGCGGAGATGTTCGTGGAGGTGATCCGCGCGATCCACGAGCTGACGGGGCGCGACGGCAAGGAGCCTTGCCGGGTGGAGGTGCTGACGCCGGATTTTCAGGGGCTGGAGGAGTGCATTCGCCTGGTGGTGGACGCGCGGCCGGAGATTCTGAACCACAATATCGAGACGGTGCCGCGGCTCTACGGCGTGGCGAAGTCTGGCGGGCGGTACGAGCGCAGTCTGCGGTTTCTGGAATTCGCCAAGGAGCTGAATCCGCGGCAGGTGACGAAGACGGGCATCATCGTGGGGCTGGGCGAGGAGATGCACGAGCTGATCGCCGTCTTCCGCGACCTGGCGGACCGCAAGGTGGATATTCTGACGATTGGGCAGTATCTGCGGCCTTCGAAGGACCATCTGCCGATGTCGCGGTACTACACGCCGGATGAGTTCGATTTCCTGAAGCATGAGGCGCTGGCGATGGGCTTCAAGCATGTGGAGAGCGGGCCGCTGGTGCGGTCAAGCTATCACGCGCAGGAACAGGCGGAGAGCACTGGGCTGGCGTAGAGGAAGTAAAGCTATTTTTTCAAGTCTGATTTTTGCATGATGTCCATGTCAACATCATGTCTGCAAACATCTTCCCGCTGTTCTTGATTTAGCCCTGCCGTGCCTATCCAGCGATCCGTTCCCGCCACACGATCAATTTCGCTGTCCATCTGGCTCACCCAGCTTGGCGCTGTCCCCGCGTAGTCGCTCACCTCATAAACATGTCCATTGATGCTGAGAGATGTAACAAGAGTTGAATTGTCAGTAACATTTTTCCAGTACGATCTGCATAATCTGCAAAAACCTTTTCGCTGGAATTCGTCAATTAGCTTGCGAGCGTCGGTTGGGTCAATATTGGAATGAGCATCGCCCGTGGTTACAACGCAACCGCGACCATGCCATGACACAACACCATCGCCTCGAACACGTACGCAATAGGCAGGGCACGTCCCAAAGCAACCTGTTCTTTGCAATTGAACGAAGTCCCTGTCAGTAACGTTCTTGTGAAGATGAGGAAAAAGCCGGGTAAAGATAGAGGGGCAGTTGTATCGGGAAATATAGCCTGGCTTAGTGGATTGGTTGAAGGAATACATCTTGTAACCAACGAAAGACGTGAGAAGTATCAGTAAGCCGCCGAAGACAATTCCTGTCCATTTGAGCCACTTCCAAAACGATCCTGACATCGCCGACGCTCCATCCCTTACTTTCTGTAAAATACTCCCTTGTAGAAACGTAGTACGAGGAAACGAAAATGGCATCGGCAATGATCAGTATTCCGGCACTCAAGAGCACTTACTTTGACATGACAGCGCGTATGGAGAAGGCGGTGGAAGGCTTTCGCACGCAGTTGGTGGCTATCCGCACGGGGCGCGCGAGCGTGCATGTGCTCGACCCCGTCCGCGTGGACGCTTACGGCAGCATGATGACGCTCTCGCAGGTGGCGACGGTGAATGCCGCCGAGGGACAGCTCATCACGGTGCAGCCTTATGATCCTTCGCTGATCAAGGCGAT
>JARLFX010000307.1 GCA_031296355.1 Acidobacteriaceae bacterium | reverse complement strand
TGAGGGCGCAGGGCTGGCGCTGGTGATTTATGGATTTCTTTTTTGGATGGGGGGGATGGGTGCGGGGGATGTGAAGCTATGCGTCGCCATTGGCGCCTGGATCGGCCCTAGCCAGTTGTTTTTCGCGATGGTCATTACGGGGATGGCTGGCGGAATCATGGTTTTGTGCTGGGCGGCTTTCGGCGGATTTTTGAAAGACCTGTTCACGGGCGCCAGCAATCTTGCCTTTGGTTGGAAGCAGCGCGGTGGACTTCGCGACCCGGAACTGGTACTGAGTAATCCCTTGCGGCGCAAGATGCCGTACGCACCAGCGATTGCCATCGGAACGCTGTTTTCGTTTTTTGCTCACTGAGAAAAGGGTCAAGGATATATGTCGACATTGAGGATGCACTATCAATTCCCGACTGATGAGCAACCGCAGTTGCCTGCGGCTGTGAGCAGCGACTCATTGAGTGTGAGTTCTTCCCCATATCTGGTGTCACAGCCCTCAGAATCCCCGGACTTGGACAAACTGTCGATCATTCTGATCGGTCCGGACGAACAGTGTCGGGAGGCTGTAGCATCTGCCTTGGCACAATGTGCGGGCAGTGAGGTTCACTCGTTTTCGTCCTATCCTCCCAGCCTCGACGATGCAACCAAGCTGCTGGAGCAGAATCACGCTGTCATCATCATCGATCTTGACAGCAATCCCGAGTATGCTTTGGACCTCGTGGAAAGCATCGGCGCGAACGGTTCGTCCACGGTGATGGTCTATTCGGCAAAAGCAGATCCAGATTTGCTGGTACGCTGCATGCGCGCTGGCGCACGCGAGTTTCTGATGCTCCCTCTGGAACCAGGAATTATGGAAGAGTCACTGGTCAGGGCGTCGGCTCGACGGCCTGCAGTGCGCCCCACGATCGCGAACATCAAGAAGTCAACCGGCAGGCTGCTCACATTCATGGGCGCCAAGGGAGGTACAGGCGTAACCACACTGGCCTGCAATTTTGCGGTAGCGCTTGCACAGAACCCCGAGGAGAGCACGCTGCTGATCGACCTCGATCTTCCATTTGGCGACGCGGCCTTGAACCTTGGCATTAGCGCGGAGTTTTCAACCATTGATGCTCTGCAGTCGTCGGCGCGGTTGGATGGAAGCTTTCTTTCCAGGCTTCTGGTTAAGCACAGCTCCGGGGTCTCGGTACTAGCGGCGCCGGGCAGATTTCAGCCCTATCAGGCAGCGAATGAGGCCATTGACAAGCTCATTCAAGTGGCGCGACAGGACTTCGATAACGTGGTGGTCGATATGGGGTCGAGAGTCGATTTGACTGGGTCGGTCCTGTTCAAAAACTCCTCGGCTATCTACCTGGTGACGCAGGCGGGCATTCCGGAATTGCGCAACTCCAATCGTCTGATCTCGCAGTTTTTCAGTGATGGCGGCCCAAAGCTCGAAGTTGTGATCAATCGGCACGAACCGAGCGTACAGGGAGTAACAGAGAAGGACATAGCAAAGGCGCTCGGACGGCCTGCAAAGTGGAAGATTCCCAACGACTATGCGGCAGTAAGACGTATGCAGATTGATGCCGCACCATTGACGCTGGGGGATTCGCCCATTTCCCGGCAGATCCAACAGATGGCGAGAGCTGCAAGTGGCCAACCTGCGTTAGAGGTGAAGAAGAAAAGTTTCAAGCTCTTCGGTTGATTCTCTTCAGAAGAGATATGGCTAAGTGGATGGAAGGTAAATAGTGGAACTGCTGAATCTGGAAAGTTACAAAGCGGAGATACACCGGACCCTGATCTCAAAACTGGATCTGGAAAAGCTGTCGCGCGTCAACTCCAGCCAGGCCCGGCAGGCGGTATTGGGTATCGTCAAGGAGATCATGGCGGACCAGCGGGTGCCGCTGAGCTATGAAGAACAGGAGAGAATCCAGTCCGATCTTCTGGACGAAGTTTTCGGATTGGGCCCGCTGGAGCCCCTGTTGCGCGATCCGAAAATCTCAGACATTCTTGTAAACGACAAGGACCACGTCTTTATTGAAAAAGGCGGCCTTCTTCAGCGTGTAAGCACGACCTTCCGGGACGACCGTCATCTATTGCAGATTATTGACCGCATTGTGTCACGGGTGGGACGCAGAGTGGATGAATCTTCGCCGATGGTGGACGCGCGTCTTCCCGACGGCTCGCGCGTCAATGCCATCATTCCACCTCTGGCTTTGGACGGGCCCTCGATGTCGATCCGCCGCTTCGGCACTGGCCCACTGGCTGCCAACCAACTGGTGAAGTTGAACAGCATCTCCGCGGAGATGATGGAAGTGCTCTCGGCAGCAGTGAAGGCGCGGATCAGCATCCTGATCGCCGGTGGCACCGGCGCCGGCAAAACCACGTTTCTAAACATTCTGTCGCAATACATCCCGAATAACGAGCGTTTGGTTACTATCGAGGACGCAGCCGAACTCCGACTGGCTCAGGAGAACATTGTGCGTCTGGAAACTCGGCCTCCGAATATTGAGGGCAAGGGAGCCATCCGCCAGCGGCAATTGCTTATCAACTGTCTCCGTATGCGGCCCGATCGCATCATCATCGGTGAGGTTCGCGGTGAAGAGGCATTCGACATGTTGCAGGCGATGAATACGGGCCACGAGGGTTCGATGACAACGATTCACGCCAATACTCCGCGCGACGCCATTTCCAGGCTTGAGTCGATGGTGGCTATGGGCAATATGAATCTGCCGGAAAAGTCGGTTCGTCAGCAGATTGCGTCGGCGCTCACCATAGTGGTACAGGCAACCCGCATGAGCGATGGTACGCGCAAGGTTACAAGCATTTCAGAGATTACCGGCATGGAAGAGAACGTGATCAGTATGCAGGAAATCTTCTCATTCCAGAAGAAAGGAATTGGACCTGACGGTAAGGTGATTGGGGTATTTTCACCCAGCCGAATTCGTCCGAAATTTCTGGAACGGCTGCGTGTGTCGGGCATTATTCTGCCGCCGAGCTTATTCGAACGCGAGACGCAGGTCAACTGAGAAGAAAGGGGGGGAGCGACTATGGGATTGATTATCGGTTTAGTTTTCGTGGGTGTATTTGCGGCCATTGCAATGCCGTGGATCGCAGCCAGTTCCGGTCCCTCCAAGCAAGCCAAGGAGGTGCAAACCAGATTGGCTTCGGCACTGGCCATTGAGAACCAGGAACCGCGTGACCTGGTTGTGAATCTCCGTAAGGACGAACAGCTTAGCAGCATCCCCTGGTTGAATCGAAAACTGCTCCAGTACGAGCTGACGCCTTACCTGCGCAGGACTATGGATCAGGCCAACTTAAGTTGGAGCGCGGGCCGTCTGCTTGCGATGTCCGCTGTCTGCTTCGCAATCCCGGCTTATCTGGTCGAGTTGCGTTTCAGTATGATTCTGCCGGCGCTGGGGGTAGGGGTGGCGGCTGGTCTGGCACCGTTTGGCCTCGTGCTTTTTAAGCGCAAACAGCGCTTCGGCAAGTTCGAACAGGGCCTTCCAGAGGCACTTGATCTGATGGTTAGCGGCCTGAGGGCCGGCCATAGCCTGATTGCGGCCATGGGTCTGGTTGGCCGGGAATGTACGGATCCGGTGGGCGGCGAATTCAAAATCTGTTTTGAGGAACAGAACTACGGACTCGAATTGAAGTCCGCCATGGAGAATCTGATCGAACGTGTGCCG
>JARLFX010000038.1 GCA_031296355.1 Acidobacteriaceae bacterium | reverse complement strand
TGGTATTCGGGGAACATGACCTGCGAGACTTTGCCGTGCTGCATGGCGACGCCGTTGACATAGCGCGAGAAACGCAGAGCGATGTAGGTCATGTTGAGCAGGCCGTTGTGCATACAGCCGAAGTGCTCCAGCGCGCGGGCGCGGTCCGTGCCGAGCACCTGGTACATCTGGTCGGGGCCGAACTGGTCGTGACCGGCTGGTACGGGAGTGTGGGTGGTGAAGATGCACTGGTTGCGGACCGACTGCACATCTTCGGCAGTGGCCGAGGTGAGCGGCTCATTCTGCATGCGCTCTTCCAGCAGGCCGAGCGCGAGCAGCGAGGCGTGGCCTTCGTTCATATGGAAGACCTGCGGCTTGTAACCGAGGATATCGAGCAGATGGCCGCCGCCGAGGCCGAGCACGGCCTCCTGACAGAGACGGTAGTAGGAATCGCCGCCGTAGAGATGGTCAGTGAGATGGCGGTCCCATTCGTCGTTCTGCTCCATGTCGGTATCGAGCATATAGACGGGGACGATGTGGCCAGTGGTTCCGACGACATCAAAGCGCCAGGCGCGGATCATGACCTCGCGACCCTGGATGGTGATGGCTACAACCTGTTCGGCAGGGGGCAGGGTGTTTTCCGGGTACCAGGGGACGTCGCTCTCAGTCTGCTGACCGGCGGCATCGAGATGCTGATGGAAGTATCCAGCGCGGTGGGCCAGAGTGACGGCCACAACCGGCAGAGCGAGGTCTGCCATGGAACGGAGGGTATCGCCGGCGAGCACCCCGAGGCCGCCAGAGTATGTGGGGATGTGGGGGGCGAGCGCAATCTCCATGGAGAAATAAGCGATCTTCTGAGTGCGCTGCACGGGAAAGTCAGATTCGGGGTGAAGCGACATAGGCCAGACCTTTCGAGTAAGGCAAAAATATCCACATACCGGGCGTGACCCTAAAACAACAGGCAGGGAAATGGCATGCGGTTTGTCGATATTACCAAAAAGGCAACAGTTAACCGAGTACAACTTTTAGGTGGATGCTGTGGACGAATGGGCTAAAACACAGGGCAATAAGCGTTTACGCGTGAATTGATCCCTGCAACAGGAACCAGATGTGGTCCAGCCAATCCAGATGTTCAGGCTTCATGAGCACGCTGCGCAGGCAGGTGACGGTGGATTGTGATGCGGCGGGCCAGGTACCAGCCGGAAAGAACTCGATCGGCAGGTCGGCCAGGGCGAGGTGCAGGCCCTTCTCTGCCGCAGCGGTAAAAACGCGGTGAGCAGCCGCGGACGACGCGGCAGCATCGGCGGCACGCACCGCCCAGACGACGATGTCGAGCTGCGGGACGGCAGGAACGATGAAGCGCGTGTCGGCGGCGAGACGGGAGTAGAGATCGCGGGCGGCGGCGAGGCTGGAATCGAGACCGTGGGCGAACTCGCCGCCACGCTCCATGGGAAGCAGTTGCTGCGTGGCCCATAACGCAGTGGCAGATGCGCCGGGGCGCGAGCATTCGAGGCTGATCTCCCCGAGATGAAGTTCGGCGGAGCTGAAGTAGGTGTAGGGAGAGTCGTGCTTGTAGAAGCGGCCGACGGCGGGGTCGCGGAAGAGGATGCAGCCGCAGCCGTAGGGCTGCAGGCCGTGCTTGTGGGGGTCGACGACGACGGAATCGGCTTGTGCGATGGCATCGAAGGCGCGGCGGACGGCGGGGTCGAGGGTTTCAGCGAGGGTGAAGTAGCCGCCGTAGGCTGCATCGACGTGCAGGCGGAAGCCGTACTGCTCACGCAGGGCGAGGATCTCGTCAAGGGGATCGACTGCACCGGTGGCGGTAGCGCCGAGGGTGGCGACGACGGTGCCGACTTCTTCTTCGGCGAGCGCGGTGCGCAGGGCGGTGAGGTCCATCGCGCCGTTGGGCGCGGCGGCGATGGTGGCAAAGTCGAGGCCGAGCACGCTACAGATGCGGCTGTGGGTGTAGTGGGCCTGAGCGGAGGCGACGATCTTCTTGCCGGGATTGAGTTTACCGGCGATCCAGAGGGCTTCTAGATTGGCAAAGGTGCCGCCGCTGGTGAGGTGGCCGAGGTGTTGGGGGAGGCCGAACATTTTCGCAAGGGCGGCTACTGCTTCGATCTCCATGTGGGAGCTGGCGCGGCCACCATCGAGCGCGTGGTTGTTGGGGTTGAGCCACATGGCGAGGGCGTAGGCGGCGCGGGCTATGGGGTGCGGCGGCTTCAGCATCTGCCCTGCGTAGAGGGGGTGGAAGTAGGGGTAATTGTCGGTCAGGCGCGCGGCAACCGTGGACAAGACCGCGGCTATGCGCGCGGTGTCCGCGGGGGTGGGTGGAGGCAGCGCGGGGAGTTCGCTGAAGCCAGCGTCAAGCTGGGCGAGGGCGATGGCGAGGGATTTTAAGGAGGCATCTTCGAGGACGCGCATGGTTAGCTTTCTGATGGAACTAAGAACATGTTAATTCTATGCGTGGTTCTTGCCAGCGGGAGAAGTGTTCAACGACGAAGATATGCGCGCGTCGCGCGGCCCTCGCTTCGCGAGGCTATCCCAGGTCTCAAAATCGAGACCTGGGGCACCCGCTTCTGTGGCGAATGGAAATTAGTGGGGATACGCTTCGACTACCTGGGATTGCTTCAGTTCGAAGTCGTGGAAGCGGCGCTCCAGTTCCCATTGCTGGCGGGCCTTCTCACTTCCCTTCAGGAAGTCGGAACAGTTGCTGGAGGATTCGTCGGAGCAGGCATCTACGAAGCGAGTGAACTTGTCTGGTTTGGCCCAGAGGTCTGCGCCGGGGAGGAAGCTGTGCTCGATGGAGGTGCGGGCGCTGCGCTTGAGATCGAGGTAGCTGAAGCCGAAGTCGGTTACGGCGCGCTCGTACTCGTGCGTGAGGTCGATGCGGGAGACGCCTTCGTCGTCAGTGGAGAGGGCGATGGGGACGCGGGCGGCCAGGTAGATGGGCAGCGGATGATGGTCGCCGGTGACGCCGAGGATGACATCGTTGCTGGTGAGGTTGATCTCAACCATGATGTGTTTGGCGCGCATCTCCTTGAGCAGTGATTGCGGGTCGCGCTCGTACATGATGTCAACGCCGTGGCCGATGCGTTCGGCGTGACCAAGTTCGATGGCTTCGCGGATGTGGAACTTGAGACCGTCTGGCGGCACCATCTCGTAGGCGAGTTCGCCGGCGTGCAGGGTGATGTGGACGTTGGGATAGACGCTGTGCAGGTAGTCGAGCATGAGCATCTGCTGGTGGTACTGGCTCATGGAGACGTAGCCGTCTTCGGGCATGACGAAGTTGATACCGACTACACGGGGATCGACGCTGGCGACTTCGAATCCGAGGAGGGTTTGGGCGAAGACCTGCTGGGGCGGGAATCCGCGAAGAACCTGGTAGATGTAGCGCACGGTGACGTTGCAGGCGGGCAGAGCCTGAGGCGTGCCGCAGCGCTCGCGCTGGTTGCGGGTGGCGTCCATTGCATCAAACTCGGCGCGGTTTTCGGCGACTTCGTTGCGGATTCCCTTTGCGAGCAAAGCATCGCGCATAGCGGGGAGATTCGGGTTCCAGCCGACAGCGTAGCCTGCTGCGGCGGCTGCGCCGAAGTCGGGCGTGTGCATGATCTCAAGGTACTGCTCGTTCTGCGCGGCGGCGCGAGTGGCGACTTCATCGACCCATTCGCCGGCGTGGGTTTTGCCCAACGAGCCGAAGCGGCTGAAGGTGGAGAAGAACTGGTCGTGGCCGTCGGTGCCGGATTTGGGGACGAAGGTGCGCATGGAGTATGCGTCGACTGCTGCGTCGTAGAGCTTCTGATCTTTGAGCGCGTTGGCAGCGGGCTGCTGACCGGCGGCGCAGACGGGCTGCGCGGGAATGCTTTTGGTGAGGCCGGTGTTGGGCTTCACGTCGAAGGTGACGGGGTCGATGCAGAGATTGTCTGCGATGGCGTTTTGCAGGAATGTCTCGGCATAGATTGCGCCGCTGAGGTGCATGTGCAGGTCGCCGCCCTTGGGCATCTCTTCGAGAAAGGCGCGGAGCTTGAGCGGGTTGCCGGCGGCGCGCTCAAACATGAGGAGTGTGCGCTGCTCGTGATCGCCGACGCGCATGCGATTGGAGTTGGGGCGCGGAAGAAGGAGGATGCCGCCGACGGTGAGGATACAGACGAAGAGAATGGCGACGCCTGCGGCGATGCGGCGGAGTTGCTGGGACGAATCGATGATGGGCTTGGTCATGATTTATGTGTGTCGCTTAGGATATCGCGGTCCGGAGGGATTGGACAGGATTCTTCGCTGCGGCGATTTGTTGTCAAGGGGTGCAGAGTGAGGAAAACTGCGAAAAGGGTTGATTTTACTGGGGAAAATAGTTGCTGGAATGGTGGCGTAGTTGGGGTGGCGAGGTAGGTATTCTTAATACATGAGTGAAGGCGGGGTTCCGTGCAGCGGAAACTTGTGGGCGGTGTGGGTGACGCGAGCGATGCGAGCGATGCGGTAGAGAAGCAGATCCCTCCGCTACGCTACGGGATGACAAACAAAAAAGACAACTGCGGATTCTTCGGCTTCGCTCAGAATGACTCGGATGAGATTTGTGATGGACCGGGAGATTCGTGGTTGGGAGAAATTTGCGCGCGTCGCGCGGCCGTCGCTTCGCGACGCTTCCCACTCATCGCAAAAGCGCGATGAATGGGGCACCCAGTTCATGGGTGCCGCGAACGGTGCGGTAGAGAAGCAGGTCCTTCGCTACGCTCAGGATGACAAGTATTTTTATTTGTGGCGAGTGACAAGAATTTGGAGTGGGGATTAAATTACTCGCGGACGCGGACGTAGGCGTAGGGGCCGTCGGGGATTATGGCTACGGTGGCGTCTGGCGGGAGGCCCTGGAGCAGGCTGTGCACGGCGGATTCGATGGTGGTGAAGCTCTGCAGGGCAAGGCTGCCGAGCTGCTCCGGGGGAATGCCGGGTGTGTAGAAGAGGACGTGATGCTTTAGTTCAACCAGAGCTAATTTCTCCAGCTGCCACTGATCGACTTGCACGGGCGAGTCTTTGATCTCGTCGAGGAAGCTCTGCGGGTTGCGGTAGGCGCTGAGCTTCTGGATGAACTCGGGGGAGCCGACGCCTTCAGAACATTCGCTGGCGATGAGGATTTTGCCGCTGGGTTTGACGATGTGCTGGACGGCGGTGATTCCCTTCACCGTCTGGTAGAAGCTACTGTCCAACGGATAGCCAGCGGCGCTGGTGATGGCCGCATCGACAAAGTGCGGGAGATATTCGATGGACGAGTTGCGCAGGTGCGCGACGCCGGCGGCGTGCGCCTGTACGGGGTCGCCGGCGAAGATGCCGGAGATCTCGCGGCCCTGGGTGAGGGTGACGTCGAGCATGAAATCGTGGCGAGCCATGCGGGCGATCTCGAGCAGCTCGGCGTGGAGCGGGTTGTCGTCAATGGAGCCTTCTGTGGCTAGGGCTTCGCGCATGAAGCGGGGGGAGTGGATGACTTTGATGGTCTGCTGGGCGGCGAGGCCGGGCGCGATGAGCTTGCGGCCACCGGAGAAGCCGAGCATCAGATGCTGCTCGATGAAGCCGAGGGTGATATGGAGGTCAGCGTTGAGAAAGGGGCGAGCGATGTGGACAGGGGTGCCGCGCTGGGTGTCGCCGATGTGGCGGTGGTCTTTGGCGATCCTGGCGTCGTGGTTGAAGATGGGATATTGCGACGCGATGGTAGGGCCGAGGATGGTATCGAGCTCGTCGGAGGTGGCTTCGCGATGCAGGCCGGTGGCGATGCAGATGGTGATATCTTCTGCACGGAGCCCGGCGCGATGCAGGCGGGCGAGCACGGGCGGAAGGGTGATGGCGTTGGGCGCAGGGCGTGTGATGTCGCAGACGGAGATGGCGGCGGTGCGCTTGCCGCGCGCGATCTCTTCGAGCGGCAGGCTGCCGATGGGTGCGTCTAACGCCGCGTTGAGCGCGGCGTTGACGTTGGGGACGGGGCTCTCAGAGCGGACGTGCAACACCTCGTAGCGAGGGCCGTCGGGGAGTGTGATGTTCAGGCCTGTCTTGCCGAAAGCCAGTTTGGTTTGCATGGTGCACCTGGGGTCGCGCGGCGACTGCAACCAGTGTAACGGACGCGGCTCAGGCTGGTTTGCGGCGGGAGAGCAGGAGCATGATGACGCCGAAGAGCAGCATGACGAGGCCCCAGATGAGGTTGATGTTCATGCCGCCGGACATGGCGTAGATGGCGCTGTGGCGGGTGAAGAGGCCGTAGCCCGCGAGGATGACGCCGAGGATGGCGAAGACAAAGCCAAGGGGGATGCGGATGTCGAGTCCCATAATGATTGTTCCTTTCGGATACTTGGTGCCGGGTGGAGCTGTTGCTGGTTGAACATCGCGAGAAGCAGATTCCGCGCGCTGCGCTTCGGAATGACAAACAAATACGGGGATTCTTCGCTGCGCTCAGAATGACAGGTTTTAGGGGGGGATTACCCCACTGAATGACAGAGTTGAGGGGGATAACATTCCCCCCTCGGAATGACAAACAAATACTGAGATCCTTCGCTGCGCTCAGGATGACGAACTTTACTCCTTCAGGCAAAGATCAGGTTGAGGACGACGCAGAGAACGAGTACGACCCAGGCGAGCGTGGCGGGCTTCTGGTACCAGCTGAGGTGATGCTCTGGCGGCCGGGGGGTGAGGGAGTAGACGAGGCCGACGAGCTCCGGTTCGGGGCGCGGCTTGGTGACGAGGCTGACGGCGATGGTGATGAGCAGGTTCGCGGTGAAGGCGAAGATGGCGGTCCAGAAGTTCTGCGCCATGTCGCTGGGGTAGACGTGCAGGGTGGTGATCCAGCCGCCGTGGATGCCGGCTACGGCACCGATGGGGCGGGTGAGGCCGTGGTGGAGGAAGGCGATCAGCGTGCCGCCGAGCAGGCCGCTGAAGGCTCCGTGGCCAGTAGTGCGCTTCCAGAACATGCCGAGCAGGAAGGTGGCGAAGAGAGGCGCGTTGACGATGGAGAAGATGAGCTGCAGGGCGTCCATGATGTTGTTAAAACTGGTGGCGGCATAGGCCGCGGCGATGGAGAGCAGGACACCGCCTAACGTGGCCATGCGACCCATCCAGAGATAGTGCTCATCGCTGGCGTTCTTGCGGATGTAGGACTGGTAGATATCGTAGGTCCAGACGGTGTTGAAGGCAGTGACGTTGCCGGCCATGCCGGACATGAAGCTGGCGAGCAGGGCGGTGATGCCGAGGCCGAGGATTCCGGTGGGAAAGAAGTGCAGCAGCATGACGGGGATGGCGAGGTCATAGTTGTAGACCGGGTCGCCGCTGGTGTCGAGGACCGGGTTGCCGGAGATGGGGTCAGTCTTAACGGGAATGATGCCGTGGGGATGGGCTTCATCGAGCGGTACAGGAGTGGTGATACCCATGCTGGAGACGACGGCGGTGGGGGTTTTGTCTGCGCTGGTGTGGGTGACGACGCTGACCGCAATCAGGCCGGGGAGGATGACGAGGAAGGGAAAGAAGATCTTGGGGACGGCGGCGATGATGGGCACGCGGCGGGCGGAGTCCTGCGACTCGGCGGCCATGGCGCGCTGGATGACGAGGAAGTTGGTGCACCAGTAGCCGAAGGAGAGTACGAAACCGAGGCCCATGACGAGGCCCATGATCTCAACGCCGAGGGTGTTGGTGGCGGCGTGGGTCATGCCCTGCCAGGAGTGGGTCATGGTGGAGGGGAGGGTGTGCTTGATTCCCTGCCAGCCGCCGACGTTGCGCAGACCAACCCACACCAGGGGGAGGAAGCCGGCGACGATGAGGAAGAACTGCAGGACTTCGTTGTAGATGGCGCTGGTGAGTCCGCCGAGATAGATGTAACCAAGCACGATGATGGCGGAGAGGATGACGGAGACGTGGAAGACCCAGGCATCAGGAACGACGCCGTGGAGGAGGCCAAGGGTCTGGATGAGCAGCGCCATGACGTACATGGAGATGCCAGAGCTGAGGACCGTCATGAGGGCGAAGGAGATGGCGTTGACGGCGCGGGTCTTCTCATCGAAGCGCATGCGGAGGAATTCGGGGACGGAGCGCGCCTTGGAGCCGTAGTAGAACGGCATCATGAAGAGGCCGACGAAGAGCATGGCGGGAATGGCGCCGATCCAATAGAAATGGCTGGTGACGATGCCGTATTTGGCGCCGCTGGCGCCCATGCCGATAACCTCCTGCGCGCCGAGATTGGTGGAGATGAAGGCGAGTCCGCAGACCCAGGCAGGGATGGAGCGCCCGGCGAGGAAGAAGTCGCTGCTGGTCTTCATGTAGCGCCGCAGGGCGAAGCCGATGCCCAGCACGAAGATGAAATAGACCAGCATGATGGCCCAGTCGACGATGGAGAGATGCATAGTGTTTTCCTCGATCTACGGTGTTTGGCGCGGCTGAAGCCGTGCCCTTACGAAAGCAAAAAGCAGATTCTTCAGCAAAAAGCAAAAACAAAAGCAGATTCTTCGCTGCGCTCAGAATGACAGTTCAATTTATTTGGCGAACGACAATTCAATTTATGTAGCAAATGACACTTTGGTTCATTTGGCGAACGACAATTCAATTTATGTAGCAAATGACAATCCTGTTTATTTGGCGAAACGTTTCTGGTGCCACGACCAGGCGGAGGCGATGATGTCGTCGAGCTTTGCGACTTCGGGCTGCCAGCCTAGTTCGCGGGCGATCTTCTGGGAGTCGGCGACGAGGATGGCGGGGTCGCCTGGGCGGCGCGGCTCTTCGATGACGGGGATGGCGTGGCCGGTGACGCGGCGGGCGGATTCGACGACTTCGCGCACGCTGAAACCGCGGCCATTGCCGAGGTTGTAGAGAAGGGTCTCCTGCTGGGCGAGGCCGGCTAAGGCGGCGAGATGGGCGCGGCCGATGTCGGCGACGTGGATGTAGTCGCGGATGCAGGTGCCGTCTGGCGTGGGATAGTCGGTGCCGAAGATCTTGATGGACTGGCGCAGGCCGAGGGCGACGTCGAGGATGAGCGGGATCAGGTGGGACTCGGGCTCGTGCTGCTCGCCGTAGCCTTCGAGCGCACCGGCGACGTTGAAGTAACGCAGCACGGCGTAGCGCAGGCCGTGGATCTGATGGAACCAGCGAAGCATCTGCTCGACGAGGAGCTTGGATTCACCGTAGGCATTGGTGGGCCAGAGTTTGGCGGTCTCGGGGATGGGCGAGCTCTCGGGGTTGCCGTAGACCGCGGCGGTGGAGGAGAAGACGAGGCGCGGAACCTTGTGCGCGGCGATGGCGGTGAGCAGCGTGAGCGTGGCGGCGGTGTTGTTGGCGAAGAATTTTTCGGGGTAGACCATGCTCTCGCCGGCTTCAATCAACGCAGCGAAGTGCAGGACGGCGTCGAACTTTTCTTTGGCGAAGAGGTCGTTGAGGCGGGCGGCATCGGCTACATCGCCGACGATGAGGGGGACACCGGCGGGGACATTCTCACGCTTGCCGTGACCGAGATTGTCATACACCGTGACGCTGTGGCCCGCGGCGAGCAATTGACGGACGACAGTGCCGCCGATGTAGCCTGCGCCGCCGGTGACGAGGGTATTCATGGGTTTGCTGGGAGGGGTGCTCACGTTATGCTTTCTCCTGATCGGGTGAGAGCGCCTGGCGCAGCGTTTCGGCAGCGCTCTCAGGGGTTATATCGCGCTGCGGGGAGCCGAGCAGCTCAAAGCCGACCATAAACTTGCGGACGGTGGCTGAGCGAAGCAGCGGCGGATAGAAGTGCGCGTGCAGATGCCACTCCGGATGCGGCAGACCATCGGCTGGCGCGGGATGCAGGCCCATGGAGTATGGGAAGGGCGTATCGAAGACGCGATTGTAGCCACGGGTAACGGTCTGCAACATTGCAGCGAGGCCGTCACGCTCTTCGGTGGTGAGGTCATCGAGCTGGGCAACGCTGCGCAGAGGCAACACCATCAGCTCAAACGGCCAGACCGCCCAGAAGGGTACCAGCGCCACCCAGGTTGCATTCTGCGCGACGATGCGCTCCTGCTGATGCAGTTCAAGCGCGAGATAGTCTGCCAGCAGAGTGCTGGGGTGGGTGGCGGCATACTCACGCTGGGCTGCCAGCTCCAACGACGACTCGTTGGGTACGTGCTCGGTTGCCCAGATCTGGCCGTGTGGATGCGGATTGCTGGCGCCCATCATGGCGCCGCGGTTTTCGAAGATCTGCACGTAGCCGATGTCAGGCCGCGAACCGAGTTCCACGGATTGCTCGGTCCAGGCATCCACCACGCGGCGGATAGCGGCAAGCTCCATGGTGGCGAGGGTGAGGTCGTGGCGCGGGTCAAAACAGATCACGCGGCAGACACCACGTTCCGTTTCAGCACGCAAGAGGCCAGCGCCGTTCGCATCCATCTGCGCCGTGGATTCGTCAGGACGCAGAGCGGCGAAATCATTTGGAAAGATATAGGTGCCGGTGTAGGTGGGCGTGTGCTCGCCACCGGCGCGGACATTGCCCGGGCAGAGATAACATTGGGGATCGAATGCGACGCTGGGGGGCGTGGCGGGCTTCTCCATCTGGCCCTGCCAGGGGCGCAGAGCGCGATGCGGCGAGACCAGCACCCACTCGCGCTTCAGGGGGTTCCAGCGGCGGTGTGGAGTGCTGCGAAAAACGTCGTCCATGGAAATGCGTGCACCTTCCGGTTCATGTTACCTGCCGAGCATTGATCTACAGCGGGTATTGCGCAAGAGCCCTGAATCCAGGGCGGTATCCGAGCCGTCTCCGGGGAAGCTCATGGAACAGGAGCAGGAGGAAATCTTGACAGCAGTAAATGTAAGCCCTTACACTCAGCTCGGTCAAGCGGTGCGGTTTTGCCGTGGGTGGAGGGATGTGGCGCGGCTAAAAGCAGATTCTTCGCTTCGCTCAGAATGACAGGGGTTAGGGTTGGGGGGTTGGATAGGGAGTAATTCAAGGCATACACCAACAGAAATTGGCACACAACGGCTACAGGAACGAACGGAAGGATTTGGCATGGGCAAAGAAGTTTTTGAGCAGGAGTTTATTGCACCGGCGCGGGTGAATCTGCTGGGCGAGCACACGGACTATACCGGCGGGCTGGTGCTGCCGATGGCGATTCCCTTCCAGACGATCGCGACGATTGCACCGAGTGATGATGAGCAGTACAGGTTCACCAGCGAGCAGTTCCCTGAAGAGCGGATGATGACGCGCGATGACCGCTCGGACAGAACCGGAGTGTGGTGCGACTATCCCGTGGGCGTGCTGCGCCAGTTGCAGCGGCGCGGCGTGGAGTTGCCGGGGTTCCATCTGCATCTGCGCGGCAATGTTCCGTTCGGAGCGGGAGTGAGTTCATCCGCATCCGTCGAGGTAGCCACTGCACTCGCGATGCTTTGCCTGGCGGACAAGACGATGCCGCCAGAGCAGATCGCGCTGATGTGCCAGGCAGCGGAGAACCAGTATGTGCATTCGCCGTGCGGCATCATGGACCAGTTTGTGATCACCATGGCGAAGGCGGGCCATGCGTTGCTGCTGGAGACGGGGACGCTCGCCTATGAGCACATCCCAATGAACCAGGGCGGGATGGCGGACACGTGCATTGTGGTGTGCAATTCGATGGTGAAGCACTCCGTTGCAAGCGGCGAATATGGCACGCGCAGAAAAGAGCTGGAAGCCGGACAGGCTGTGATCTGCGCGGCATTCCCCGGCGTGAAGAACCTGGGCGGAGCGACGCTGGAGCAGTTGGAAGCATGCAAAGACAGCATGACGCCAAACTCGTATCGGCGATGCCACCACGTCATCTCTGAAAACAAGCGCGTACGCGAGGCGAAAGAGGCGATGGTGCAGGGCGATCCGGCTCGGCTGGGCAAACTGATGGTGGAGGCGCATGCCAGCCAGCGCGACGACTTTGAATGCAGTTGCGACGAAGTGGATTTTCTGGTGGACACAGCAGCAGCACTGCCGGGATGCTATGGCGCGCGCATGACGGGGGGCGGCTTTGGCGGTTGCACCGTGAACCTGGTGACGCGCATCCATGCAGAGAGTTTTGCAATTTCACTGAAGAACGCGTATCGCAAGCACCTGAACATCGAAGCGGATACGTTTGTGTGTGAGGCAGTGGATGGGGCTATCGAGCGCAACACAAACCGGTGCACAGCATAGCAACGCTACTTACCATGTGGCGGCGGCGCAGTGGATTTGCGAATGATGAGGCCTGTGGGGATGAGATGCTCCGCGCGCGGCAATGCAGTTTTGTTGGTGGCGGAGTAGAGCGCGAAGAAGGCGCGGGTGGCAATCTCTGCACGTGACAACCTGACGGTGGTGAGCGGCGGATTGAACGAGCCGCTGATCTCGATATCGTCAAACCCGACAACGGAGATATCACGGGGCACCTGCAGCCCGGCTTCATAGATGGCGGCAATCGCGCCGATGGCGGTGAGATCGTTTGACGTGAGCACGGCTGTGGGCGCGAGGCGGTGCTGCAGGATCTTTTGCATCGCAGCGCGTCCGCCATCCACACGATGGTTCCCTGTCGCCAGATACGCTTCGTTCATGGTGATGCCTTTTTCACGCAGAGCTTCCATGAAGAATTTCTGCCGCCACGCGGCAGAGCGCAGGTTCTGCGGGCCGCCGATATAGGCGATGCGGTGATGCCCCAGGGCGATGATGTGATCCAGCGCCTGCTCCATGCCGGATTTGTAATCGACCACAATATTGCTGAGATTTTTCTGCGAGACAGGCTGATCGAGAAATACCATGGGGATGCCGCGGTCGGCGATCATGCGAATGAGATGCGGCCCCATCTCAGAGGTCATGATCGCAATGCCCTCTACCTTCTGCTCCAGCAGGCCCTGGATGGATGCTTCCATGCGCGCGGGGCTGTAGTTCGTATTGGCAAAGACGGCGCGGTATTTGTGCTGCACGGCGAGCTCGTTGAAGGTGTGGATGAGTTCCGGGAAAAAGGGATTGGTGATATCGGAGATGACGACGCCGAACAAATTGCTGCGGCCCATGCTGAGCATGCGCGCGCTGGAATTGGGGACGTAACCGAGCTCTTCGACAGCCTTGCGCACGCGAGCGACTGTCGCAGGCTTCACCACATCAATCCCGCTCATGACACGCGAGACCGTGGCGGTAGAAACCCTGGCACGCTCGGCTACATCGCGAATATTCAAACACACACCTCATGCCGGAAGCTGGTGGCAGCCACGAAATTAAATTTCCACTTGATTCTCGACCGATTATATCCGGAACGATGTAACCGTTGACATGATTGCGAAAAGCAGGGCTGGCCGGAGCGCTATTGCAACAAGTTTTCACTCCATGTGGCAGTCTGATGGATTGCGGGGTGCAGGCGGTGGCGCATCGCGGCAACGATTGTTATACTTGTGAAGAACGTTTGTGTCTTGCTGTTGACTCTTCTCCGATTCAACTCACCGGACATCTCAAACGGCCAGATAGCTCAGTGGTAGAGCGCGGCCCTGAAAAGGCCGGCGTCGGC
>JARLFX010000306.1 GCA_031296355.1 Acidobacteriaceae bacterium | reverse complement strand
GAACGGCAGCACCACGCGCCGCAGATAATCCGGCGTCACCCGCACATCGCTGTCGCTGATCACCCAGATATCGTGCGCCGCCACCTTCGCCATCGCCACCAGCGAACACACCTTCGCATTCGGCGCCCACGGCTCGCCGCTGGTCACAATGCGCGTCGCAATCTCCGGAAACTCCGCCGCCACCTGCCGCGCCACGGCCAGCCCAGCATCCGCCTCCGTCCGCGCGCAAAAAAGAAACTCTACTCCAGCCACAGAAGCGGGTGCCCCGGGTCTCGCCTCTGAGACCCGGGTCTTCGCAGCAGCACGATCTATCGGCTGCCCCGTAAACGTCACCGAGCTGTCTTGCGGTCTCGCCTCCGAAGTCTTCTTCAACAACCCAAAATAATCCTGCCGGTAAAAACTCCGCAGATTCTCCGCCAGCCCCGGCTCCACGCCATGCAGCGGCTTCATCAGCGTCACGCCGGGCAGAAAATCCTCGCCGCGTTCCGTCCTCCGGCGCAGCTCTGCCCCCTGCTGCACGGCTTCACGCCGCAGCCGCACCACGCCCGTGCACACCATACCCAGAAAAATAGTAGACGTAAGCAGGCCAAACAGCCCGATTGCGAGCAGGAATTCCCCACCGTATTGCGCCAGATGAATCATTCGCCGATCCAGTACCTACTTGAGCGCATACGTTAGCCCAGTTGTGATCACAACGCTATTCTTCTTGTAATACTGCGCCGGATCGTTCAGAAAACTATCTGCCGCCGTCACCGAAAAGCTGAACCGCCTGAACACCGGCAGCAGCAGCGATGCGTTTACGTTGGCAGCATACGCGCTTACGTTGTTCCACGCAGGAATCAGCGAAGCATTTTCGTTGAAGATCATCTTCCGCGGAAACTTGCGGACATACACCTCCGCCAGCGTCGAACCCACCAGGTTCTGGTTGCTCACCTGCGTCTGAAACTGCTGCTTCAGGTAGTGCACGTCGCCCTTCACATCCAGCTGCTGCCTGGGCTGCTTGATCAGCGTCCAGCCCACGCCGCCACCGTAGCTCTGCGAGAGCTGCAAGCCCTGGGCAAAGTTATGGTCAAACGCTGTCTGCGCCAGCCCGTATCCCCGTTGCGTGAAATACTCATCGCGCTCCGCATCGGCATGAAAGATGTTCGTCTTCACCACCGTGTCCGGCGTCGGCGGGTTCGTCGGCGGAAGCACCGGCTCGCTCAGCTTGCCGTAGGTCTCCGCCACGTCGAATGTCGTCCGGTTCCGCGCCGGCAGCCACGACACCGTTGGAATGGCCCTTACCAGAGCCAGCGCGCCATTGAACGTAGACCCGTTATTCGTCGACCGCACAAAGCTCGCTCCCGCCGTCACCCTGCCATTCCAGCCATAGCGCCAGCCCGGCAGCTTCTGCAGCTCATGGTCATAGGTCGTCTGGTCGATCACAAACGCGATGTCCTTCACTGGCATCATCTCCGGCGGGTTCGTTGGAGATGCCATCGTCAGCTCCCCAGCCTGGATGACTAGCGTCCCCGTATCCACCGTCGTCCGCGTCACCGGGCGGCTCTTCCGCAGCACCGCAAAGCTTCCCGTCGACCGTAGCTCCTTGATCTTCGCCAGCGGAACCGTGATCTCCCCCGCCATATCGCTCTTGAACACCACGCTGTCGCCCACCCCGCGCACCAGCGTTCCCGATAGCTGATCCCCGTTGGTGAACAGGATCACATCCGGCTCAGGTTTGGCCTTGTCCTGCGCAACGGCTGGCTTTGCCTTCTCCTCCGCCACAGCCATCCGGGCCACGCCCGCCGCGCATGCCACGTAAAGCAGCGCTACAGCCCCATACACTCGCAAACCACGCATCGTTTCCCCTTCTTCTTTCTCTTCAGAATAAATGTTCCCGGCGGCTCGCGTACAATTTAGGACTGACCCAATCTTTACCGCTGGAGAGCTGCGCTCTGTTCACCCCCGCCTATCTGTTATCGCTTCTGCTGCTGGCGCCCCAGCATGGATTCACGCACTACTATAAGAGCCACTACGCCGACCACACCTTCCAGGGGCTCTACCGCGCCAATCTCTTCGATACCTGCCTCCTTGTGCCCTACTTCATCGTGATGGTCATCCTCGCCTTCTACGGCATCCATCGCTACCAGCTCGTCTATCTCTACTACAAACACAAACGCAACGCCTCCCACTCGACCGAGCCGCCCGCTCATTTTGACGATCTTCCCTTCGTCACCATCCAGCTGCCCATCTACAACGAGCAGTTCGTCATCGACCGCCTCATCGACGCCGTCTGCCACCTCGACTACCCCCGCGACCGCTTCGAGATCCAGCTCCTCGACGACTCCACTGACGAAACCAAGGACGTCGCCCGCAACATCGTCGAGCGCTACGCCAGCGGCTTCGGCGATCTGGCGCCCCAGCCCATCTACTATCTGCATCGCACCAACCGCCACGGCTACAAAGCCGGCGCGCTCGATGAAGGCCTCCGCACCGCCAAGGGCTCCCTCGTCGCCATCTTCGACGCGGATTTCGTCCCTCCGCCGCAATGGCTCAACCAGGTCGTGCATCACTTCGCCGAACCCGGCGTCGGCATGGTGCAGACCCGCTGGACCCACCTCAACCGCAACTACAGCTTCCTCACCCAGGTCGAAGCCATCCTGCTCGACGGCCACTTCGTCCTCGAGCACGGCGGCCGCTCCCGCGCCGGCGTCTACTTCAACTTCAACGGCACCGCCGGCATGTGGCAGCGCGCCGCGATCGACGAAGCTGGCGGCTGGCAGCACGACACCCTGACCGAAGACACCGACCTCAGCTACCGCGCCCAACTCAAGGGCTGGAAGTTCAAGTACCTGCAGGATGTCGAGTGCCCCGCCGAGCTTCCCATCGAAATGACCGCCTTCAAAACCCAGCAGGCGCGCTGGGCCAAGGGTCTCATCCAGACCTCCAAAAAGATTCTCCCCCGCGTCCTCAAGAGCGACGCCCCCTTCCACACCAAGATCGAAGCCTGGTATCACCTCACCGCGAACATCAGCTACCCCCTGATGATCGTCCTCTCCACCCTGCTCATGCCCGCCATGATCATCCGCAGCTATCAGGGCTGGATCCAGATGTGCCTGATCGACCTGCCGCTCTTCATGGCCAGCACCATGTCCATCTCGTCCTTCTACCTGGTCAGCCAGAAAGAGCTCTACCCCCACAACTGGAAGCGCACCTTCCTCTACCTGCCCTTCCTGATGTCGCTCGGCATCGGCCTCACCATCACCAACACCAAAGCCGTATTGGAAGCCCTCTTCGGCATCAAGTCCGCCTTCGCCCGCACACCCAAATACCGCGTCAACAAAAAGGGCGAAAAATCGCAGGCCAAGAAATACCGCAAGCGCCTCGGCATCATCCCCTGGATCGAGCTCCTGATCGGCTGCTACTTCACCCTGACCGTCTGGTATGCCATCTCCACGGATAATTACTTCACCGTCCCCTTCCTCATCCTCTTTGTTCTCGGCTACTGGTACACCGGCCTGCTCAGCCTCTTCCAGGGTCTGTTTGACCGCTCCTCCACCGGCGCCGAAGTCCACGAAAAACCCTACCCCGTCGGCATCTAGTGTCCTGAGTCATGTGTTCACTGCATAGCCCCTGTGGCTCACCGCGTAGCTCCTGTGGCTCACCGCATAGACCTTGTCATTCACTGCATCAACCTTGTCATTCTGAGCGCAGCGAAGAAT
>JARLFX010000305.1 GCA_031296355.1 Acidobacteriaceae bacterium | reverse complement strand
CGCGTCGTACGTGTCGTGCTTGCGCTTCTCCGCTTGACTCGCTGCGGCGAGTGGACGGAGGTGCGCACCGGTGGTAGCCGGACCGCGCAGCTGTGTCAGCGTCGTCGGTCGCACCACCGTCACATCGATCAGCTGACGCGTGTTGTCACGTATCAAGAGCAGATCGCCATGTGCGCGTGGACGCGAGAGGTGTTGCACCCGTGCACCCGTGATCGGATCGAGTCGCCACTCGACGGCAGCTGGGAAGCGCGGTTCGATCTCGACGTGATATCCACACGATCGAGCGAGTCCGGCGAGTGCGACCTTGAGTGTGTCGTGACGACGCTTGACGCTGACACCTTCCTGCAGCGTGCACGAGTGCGCGTGATCCGGATCGTCGAGCAGGGACGGCGTCTCCTTGTTACGACGCGCGCATCCGATGCACGCCGTGTCTCGCACGTCGTCGAAGGGAAGTTGACCCAGCCGGTGACGCACCGCGAGGCGATACTCCTCATCGCGGATGCAGTAGCCCGGTTCGCTGGACAGCGGCGGCATCGTCAGCCACACGCTGGTGGATGGATTGAGAGACAGCGAGGTCAAGATCGCCTGCTGATACCGTCCGCACGAGTTGAACAGTCGATGCCATGCGCATGCCTCGAGGCTGCGGGTAAGTGCGTGCTGCAGCTTCTTGGCCGCAAGGAAGGCGGGCACACGCACGCCACTGATGGATGCACTGCTACACGGAGCTGATGCCTTCTGCCAGGTCGCGTCGATGCTCTGAGTCAGAGCGAGGGAGGGGGACGGAAACCTGGAGGTTGCAGTGGAGGTGATGCGCGGTGTGCGTGAGGGCGGTGGTGGAGGGTGGTGGACGGAGGTGCGAGCAGAAACTCCGAGCGCTTCTTCGAACGTGCTGGCAGCGCCTGCCTTGACCAGCTCCGCCTGGCAGTCGACCAGCTCGTGGTATAGCTGCGTGCGCTGGAAGGCGTGCGGTGCATCGCGCAGCTCCGGGTGCAGCCGCGCGAAGTAGGGCAAGATCTGTTGCAGCGATGCGAAGTACGCCGCATACCGCACGCTCTCGACCGAGCGCAAACCGAGTCCACCCAGGGACAGTGGCAGGGCCATGCGCTGTAGCAGCTGCTCCTTCGTGACCGCCGTCACTCGAGTGGTAGTCACCAGCGGTTGGGATCCCAACGGCGGATCACCGTCACCGGGATCATGGATGGTACTCTCCGGGTCACCCGTACGTGGCTGCAGTGCCGTCAGCGACTCGTCCGTCTGGTGCAGGATGGCCATCTGAGCTCGAAGTGCCATCTGATCGAAACGGCGGGACGACTCGAGCAGCAACTCCGGTTGGGTCGTCCGCGCTAGGTACCCGAGCTTCGGCAGTGCACAGTACCGCAGCAGTAGCGACGCTGTCTGCACGGGCATGGCAGGATGGGAGATGCACTCAAAGAAATGCGCGCTCCCATCGACCGCCGATTCGCAGTGCGCGCGGACACTAGCATCCGGTCCAAACATGACGCCGAGTGATTCCATCTTGGTGCCATGCGAGAGGTGACGCGAATGGCACCGTGCGTGGATGCTCGCAGTGGTCACCGGGCAGACGATCGTCGGTGGTAGATACACCTGGCATTTGGCCGTCACCAGCTCGAGGCCGAGTTCGATCTGCGCATGCGACTTGAGGTAGTCATACGCGCGCATGACTTGAGCCGACGGACCGACGATAGTGAAGTCATCCTGGATCGAGAAGCCATTGCAGTCTGGCGACTCGCGCAGCGCGGCTTCGTACAGTGGCTGAACCGTGAGTGCGAACGCGAATGCGGCAAACGGACAGCCCTGTCGCACACCGTTGCTCGATCGAAGCTCGGCGAACAGACGTCCACGTTCGTAGATGAGGAGTGGCGACGATTGCTCGTACTGCCAGTGGAAAGCCTTCAAGATCGGCGCTGCCTT
>JARLFX010000037.1 GCA_031296355.1 Acidobacteriaceae bacterium | reverse complement strand
TGGGTGGCGCTTGCGCCGGATTCAAGCTGGCCGTTGAAGGTGCGCGGCGCGCTACAGGTGCAGATCGATGTATTGCACGCCGATGCGAATGAGCGGATGGCGGTGGTGGAGCTGCGCGGCGTGGTGTCTGCGGTGAATGCGTTTGGCGTGGTGCATGGGCAGGTGATCCTGCAGCGGGACCAGAAGGGGCAGTGGAAGGTGCTACAGATCTCTCCGAACATGTGGCCGGGAGAGCTGGACGCTGCGCAGAGTGCGTTGCGGCGCTATGCCGTGAAGGTTGGGCCGGATGCGGTGGCGAAGGTGCTGGGCATCTCGCAGGCAGCGCCGGTGGATGGCGACAACCGGCCTGCGCAGCCCGACCTGTGGTGGGACAACAAGGGCGGAGCGACGCTGCAGGTGGTGGAGTGGCAACGGAACATGGCGAACGGATGGACGAGTTCGGGTCTTATGCTGGTGCCGGATACGAATCCAAAGGCGACGACGCGAGTGACGGCGACGTTTGCGAAGCAGGTGGCGAAGTATCGCTGGCGGGTATGGTCAGTGGGTACAGGCGGGGTGATTGTGCTGAGCCCGTGGCGGACGCTGAATATTACGGGACAGTGATGCGGGTACCTCAGGGGCTAAAGAGGGTGCTGAAGAAGTCATTACCGCTCTGGAAACATTCCCTCAGTGGCTAAAGCCACATGGAGAAGATTGGACTTACGGCGGGACTGAAGTCCCGCCCTTTCAAAACAGAGACCATTTTCGCGAAGCCACGACTTTTCCAGCAGTTTCTAAAGCCTATGCCAGCAGCTTCTAAAGCCTATGTTCGCTCGGATGCATTTTCGGCACGGCTGAAGCCGTGCCCTTAACGAAAACAACGATGATGGTTGATTCCCGGATTTGTGGTGATGGGAGCATCCTGCGAACCCAGGTCTCTGATGCGAGACCTGGGGCACCCGCAACGAATCGCACCCGTGCAGCGGAAGCTCTTCGACGGCATGGGTGAATGAATATCTTCGGGATACTTCGCCTGCGGCTCAGGATGACACTCTCTTATTTTCGCAATTACTTTTTCGCAAGTACTGCGGTCGCTAGAAGTTGCGGACCCACTCGACGATGGAGCGGACGGCGATGCCGCTGGGACCTTTGGCTATCCAGGGCTTGTTCTCTTCCATCCAGGCCATGCCGGCGATATCGAGATGAATCCAGGGGGTGTCGCCGACGAACTCTTTGAGGAACATGGCGGCGGTGATGGCTCCGCCCCAGCGGCTACCGCCGGTGTTCATGATGTCGGCGATGCTGGACTTGATGAGGTCGCGGTATTCGGGGGTGCAGGGCAGACGCCAGAAGCCTTCGCCAGTGAGCTTTACACCCTTTTCGAAGCGGCTGTAGGAGTCTTCATCGTTGGAGAAGACGCCGGCGTTGAGCATGCCGAGGGCGACGACGCAGGCTCCGGTGAGAGTGGCGGCGTCAATCAGGTGGGTGGCTCCGCGGGTGATGGCGTAGTGCAGACCGTCAGCGAGGACGAGACGGCCTTCGGCGTCGGTGTTGATGATCTCGATGGTCTTGCCGGACATGGCGGTGACGATGTCGCCGGGCTTGTAGGCCTTGCCGTCGGGCATATTTTCCGCGGAACAGACGACGCTGATGACTTTGTTGGCGGGCTTGAGCTGGGCGATGGCGCGCATGGCGCCGATCATGGCGGCGGCTCCGGCCATGTCGTACTTCATCTTCTCCATGCCGTCAGCGGGCTTGATGGAGATGCCGCCGGTGTCAAAGGTGATGCCCTTGCCGACGAGGCCGAGGACGGGGGAGCCGTCTGCCGGAGGCGTGGCGGGGTTGTAGGTCATGACGATGAGGGCGGGCGGCTGTTCGGAGCCCTTGGCGACGGCCCAGAAGGAACCCATCTTGAGCTCCTGCAGCTTGTCAGTGGAGTAGACCTCGACCTTGACGCCGAGCGGCTCCAGTTCTTCCTGGGCGCGGCGGGCGAGTTCGAGGGGGAAGAGGACGTTGCCGGGCTCGTTGACCAGGGTGCGGGTGAAGAGCTGGGCCTGGCCGAGGATGTTGCCTTCGGCGAAGCCCTGGGCGATCTTGGCGGCGGTGGACTTGTCGGATTCGGAGGAGAGCACGGTGACGGTGCGAACGCTCTGGTCGGTGCGGTCGGTGCGGTAGGTGTCAGGGTCGTAGTCGCCAATCCACGCACCTTCGGCGAGGGCGCGGGCGGTGAGTGCGAGGGGCAGGTGATCGAGCGCTTCGTCGCCCAGGCCGCGGTAATCGGGGAAGATGATGGCGACATCGCGCAGGCCGCGGGGCTTGGCGAAGCGGACGGCGGCGCCAGCGCCTTTGCGGGCCTGGTCGGGCGAGAGTGAGGCGGCTTTGCCGAGGCCGATGATGAGCAGGCGGTCTGCCTTCAGGTGTGCAGGCGCGTGGAGCAGAAGGGTCTCGCAGAGACCGGCCTTGAATTCACCGCCGGTCAGGAAGCGCTCAGCGGACTTAGAGACGGCATCGCTGGCGCAGAGCAGGACGGGTAGCGGCTTGGCATCTTTATCCGTGGAGATATCGACGGCGAAGACGGCAAGCAGGGGAGTGGCAAATTCGGAGGGTTCGGTGGCGAGGAGTTTGGCATCCATGATTATTTCTATGGTAACGCGGTTGCTGCGGTGCTGCGCGCACGGCGGAGTGCTTCGCGTGGTGATCGGATGAGTGCTATGGCTGTGGGGGCATCGCACCCAGGTCTCAAAAGCGAGACCTGGGGCACCCGCATTCGTGGCTGGAAGCTCTTTGGCGGAGCGGGTGACGCAAGAACCATCGGGATCCTTCGCGCAAAGACGCGCTCAGGATGACACTGCTCAAAATGAGATGAGTCTGTATAGTCCCGCGATGAAGTTTAGCGGCGCTGGCTGCGGGCGATGGCGGCCTTGGCTTCTTTGTCGGCTTCGCGCTTGCGCTCGGTCTCGCGCTTGTCCCAATCCTGCTTGCCCTTGGCGAGGGCGAGCTCACATTTGACGCGGCCGTTGCGGAAGTAGAGGCGTGTGGGGATGAGGGTGAAGCCCTTCACGCTGGCTTTGCCCATGAGCTTGCGAATCTCTGCCTTGTGCATGAGCAGACGGCGGGTGCGCAGAGCTTCGTGGTTCATGGCGTTGCCGTGGGAGAAGGGGCCGATGTGGGCGTTGAGCAGGAAGATTTCGCCGTCCTTGAGCAGGCCGTAGGCGTCTTTGAGGTTGGCCTTGCCCTCGCGGATGGACTTGACCTCGGTACCGCGGAGTTCGACACCGGCTTCGAAACGGTCGCTGAGGAAGTAGTTGAAGCTGGCGGAGCGGTTGTAGGCGGCATCGCGCTGGCCGGCGGCGACGGGGTCGCGGGGACGGGCGGGCTTGGCCGTGGGACTCGGCTGGTTGGGGGTCGTGGGTGTGGGTGTGCGTGCCATAAACGATGAAGAGACGTAAAAATTGGATGGTAGCACGGTAGGTTGGGATGCAAGGGAAAGTGGATGCCAACTGTTATACTTGGCAGGCTGGTTAACCCTCTGGAATACGAGTTGGACGGGGCTGCGCGGCGGTCCTTGGGAGCCCTGCGGCGATGCTGGTGGGCTAGTTCCGGCGTCCTGCTTAGCCGAGGCGGAAATATTGTCAGAAAATGTACGGTGCTGAAGTTGCACGGTGTTCGTCAAAAGAAGCAAGCAAAGATTTTGATACCGCAGGAAGTCAGGAACGGGAGTGGAATGGATCGCCGGCTGAAGTCATTTTTGTGGAGAGCGCTGCCCGTCCTCCTTCTGCTCGTGTTGGTGTTGCCGGTAGCCAAGGCGCAGACCGCGAGCTCGTGGGTGCGACGTGGCCAGACCGCTGAAGCGCGGGGGGATTACGACACCGCATTTGAGGATTACAAGCACGCCTACGAAAAACATCCGAAGAACCTGGAGTACAAGACCCACTATGAGCGCGTCCGCTTTCAGGCGGCAGCAGCGCATGTGGACCAGGGGCGCAAGCTGCGCGCCATGGGCGATCCGGCTGCAGCGCTGACGCAGTATATGCGGGCACTGGAGATCGATCCATCGAACCAGGCGGCCCAGCAGGAGATTGAAGAGACCCACAAGCAGCAGATGGCGGCACCGACGCCGGGCGGCTACCAGGGTGAGCAGATATCGCAACAGCAGGCATCGCTGAAGGCGATCAGCTCCATGAGCGCACCGATTGAGTTGAAGCCGCTCTCCAGCGATCCGATTACGCTGCACATGGTGGAAGACGCGAAGGTGATCTACCAGGCCATCGGCAAGACGGCGGGGCTGAATGTACTGTTTGACCCGGACTTTACGTCGAAGCGGATTCCGGTGGACCTGACGAACGTTTCGCTGGATGACGCGCTGCGCATTGTGGGCGCGATTGCGGGAACATTCTGGAAGCCGGTTACGAACAATACGATTTTTGTAGCGCAGAACACGCGCACCAAGCGCACCGACCTGGACAACCTGGCGGTGCAGACGTTTTACCTGACGAACGCTTCGCAGCAGAACGACGCGAACGAAGTGACGACGGCGCTGCGCAACCTGCTGGACCCGAGTGTGAAGGTCTATCTGGTGCCGAGCCAGAACGCCATTGTGATGCGCGCGACGACCGACCAACTGCTGCTGGCGCAGAAGCTGATTAACGACCTGGACCGTACGCGGCCCGAGGTGGTGGTGGATGTAGCTGTGTTGGAAGTGAGCAAGGCGAAGGAGCGGAACCTGGGCATCACGCTGCCGCAGACCTTCGGTGTGGGGTTGCAGACGCTGGCGACGGCGAACTCGACGACATCGTCGTCTGGTACGACGACAACCACGACGTCGAACAGCGGCAGCCAGCTTTCTCTGAATGATCTGGGCAATCTGAATGCGCAGAATTTTGCAGTGAGCGTGAGCACGGCGACCGCCAACCTGCTGCTGAATGACAGCAATACGCGGGTGCTGCAGAATCCACGGATTCGAGCAACGGACGGACAGCGCGCGACGCTGAAGATCGGTTCAAAGATCCCGGTTGCGACCGGGTCTTATTCTGCTGGCACGGCGGCGACGACGGTTTCGCTGGGCGTGCAGACGCAGTTCCAGTACCTGGATGTGGGCGTGAATATCGACATGACGCCGACGGTGCACTATGACCGGCAGATTTCGTTGAAGATGAAGATCGAAATCTCGACGCAGAGCGGGCAGACGACGATCAGCGGCGTGACCGAGCCGATCATCTCGCAGCGCGTGATCGAACAGCAGATCCAGCTGCGCGAGGGCGAGCCGAGCATATTGGCAGGGTTGCTGGAGCAGGACAACAGCGCGGCCGTCTCCGGATTACCGGGGCTGGGTGAGCTGCCGCTGCTGAAGTATTTCTTTTCCTCGAACGACAAGAAGAACAACCAGGACGAGATCGTGTTTCTGCTGATTCCGCATATCGTGCGGGAGCAGGTATTGAGCCCGCTGAATACGCGCGCGGTGGATACGGGCACGAACCAGGAGATCGAACTGCGGCGCACGCCGGTGACAACCGTGGATGACGATAGCGCGGGGCGCAATCTGGACAGCACGATGCCGGGGGGGCTGACCAGCGGGGGGATTAATCCGCCGTTGCCAAGCCCGAACCGGAACATGACGGCGAGTGCGGCAGCGAACGTTGCGGTGGCCGGAATGAGCCAGCAGGCGCGCGGCGGTATGACGGCCGCGGATGCAGCGACGACGGCAATTGGACAGATGCAGCAGCAGGCGGCGCAGGATACTGGCGCCGGTGCAACGCTGGCGCTGAACGTGATGCCGCCGGAGAGCACGCAGACGGTGGGCAGCACCTTCCAGATGGCAGTGATGGCGGGCAATGCACGCGACGTCTTCTCCGTGCCGATGCAGGTGCAGTTCAACCCGGCCGTGCTGCAACTGGTGAACGTGGACGCAGGCGAGATGCTGGGGCGCGATGGACAGGCAGTGGCGCTGGTGCATCGGGATGACGGTGCGGGACTGGTGACGATCACGGCATCGCGTCCGCCGAACGTGGCCGGAGTAAGTGGGCAGGGCTCGATCTGCACGCTGACCTTCCGCGCAACCGGGAGCGGCGATGCGAAGGTATCGCTGGTGAAGGTGGGCGCGAAGAACAGTGCGCAGGGCAACATCGCGGCTGTGGGTTCGCAAGCCACCGTGCATGTGAAGTAACTCCTGCGCGGAGGGCGAATGGCTCGCTTCGCTCGCAATGGAGGCAGAGCCGGAACGAACAGAAGGTGAGTAGAAGGATGTTGCGCCATTTCATTGCGGAGCGAGATGAGACCCGCCGGGGCGAGCATGGACTGACGCTGGTGGAACTCATCATCGTGATTGCGATCCTGGGTATTCTGGCGGGAGCGGCGCTGCCGCTTGCGCGGTTCCAGGTGAAGCGCGAGAAAGAGAAGGAGCTGCGGCGCGACCTGTGGATGATGCGCGATGCCATCGACCGGTACAAGGACGCGGCGGACAAGGGCGCGTTCATTACCAAGGCAGACAGTTTCAACTATCCGCCGGACCTGGAGACGCTGGTGAACGGCGTGGATGTGCAGGACAAGAAGTTGAAGTTCCTGCGGGGAATTCCGGTGGACCCGATGACGCACAGCAAGGACTGGGGTCTGCGCGCGATGCAGGATGATCCGGATTCAGACAGCTGGGGCGGGCAGAACGTTTTTGATGTTCACACCAAGAGCTATGGCAAGGCGCTGGACGGCAGCAAGTATTCAGACTGGTAAGCAATGACGAGACGGTGGGCAACAATCCGGGCAGATAAGGCGCGCGAGGGCTTCACGCTGGTGGAGCTGGTGATCGTGATGCTGATCATTGGCGTGCTGATGATGATCGCCGTGCCCAAGTACGAGCGTTCGGTGCAGATGGCGCGGGAGGCCGTGCTGAAGGAAGACCTGCGGACGATGCGCGGAGCGATTGATTCGTACACGGTGGACAAGCAGAAGGGGCCGCAGGGGCTGGATGATCTGGTGAGCGCGGGCTATCTGCAGAAGATTCCTCAGGACCCGATCACGCGGCGCAGCGATACATGGATGACCGTGCAGGATGATGCGATGTACAACCTGGACCAGACCGATCCGGGGATTACGAATGTGCATAGCGGGGCGCAGGAGACGGCGACCGACGGGACTTCTTACAGCTCATGGTAGTGCTGCGCGCAAAGGCGGCTTTCCGGTGGTCGCAGACGTAGAAGCGTACCTCATGGGCTGAAGCCCAGGTTGTGGCGGGATTTGATTGTGTGGGCTAAAGCTCGCACGTGCCCTAAAGCAAGAGCAAAGATAAAGCCAGAGGCAAGAGCAAAGCCAAAAGCAGATTCTTCGCTGCGCTCAGAATGACAAAGTTATCAATTGATTATTTTTGGCCGGCGAGCATCATGCGGGCCCAGAGGGCTTTCAGGCCGGCGCTGGTCTTGGCGGAGCAGGGGAGAATCTCTTCCAGCTGATGCTCGCGCTTGAGCAGGGCGAGGGACTTATTGAGCTGGTTGCTGGAGAGCTTGTCTGACTTGGTGCCGACGACGACGAAGGGGCGCTCGACCTGGCGGATGAAGTCCAGCAGGTGGGCGTCGTTGGATTGCGGCGGGACGTTGGTGTCAATCAGGCAGACGCAGAGGGCGAGGGTCTGGCGCTCGGCCAGGTAGGGCTCAATGAACTTGGGCCACTCGGCGGAGATGGATTTGGAGATCTTGGCGTAGCCGTAGCCGGGTAGATCGGCGAGGATGAGTTCGGGGCGAAGCTTCTTTTGCAGGCCGACGCCTTCATGCAGAGCGAAAAAGTTAATGGCGCGGGTGCGGCCCGGGGTGGAGGAGACGTGCGCCTGCCTGGAGCCGAGGAGAGCGTTGATCAGGCTGGATTTGCCTACGTTGGAGCGG
The DNA here is from genome assembly GCA_031296355.1 of Acidobacteriaceae bacterium. The sequence continues at coordinate 8,290 of JARLFX010000037.1, read as the reverse complement.
CCCAGGAAGGCGACTTCCGGCGCGTTGTGCGTTTTGAGCGCATCGGGGAAGTGGGCGGGGTCCGTGGCGGAGAGCAGGAATGTGGGATTGAGACGCATCCCAACCAGTCTACTTGTATTCGACGAGCTGTGGCCGGGTTTTGCGGCGGCGGGTGCGGTAGTTGAGCTGGCCGATGAAGATGGGAATCTGCTGCAGGTGGGAGTGGACGCCGTAGGCGAGGCGGGTGGGGACGTCTGCGCCCTTGCCGCGGGCTCGAAGGGCAGTGCGCTGGACGAGTGATGCGAAGAAGAGCAGGCCGAAGAGCAGCGGAAGCAGAGACCACAGCGCGAGGGCGCAGAGGATGGAGAGGTTGAGGAGCAGCGTGAGGGCGACGGCGCGGAGGATGTTGGAGCGGGACTCGCGCAGCCAGAGCGGAATGGGCGTGTTGCGGTAGCGTTCGCTGATCTGCGCGTAGGCGTAGCCGGTGCGGGTGTGACGCTGCCACCACTGCGAGAAGCGGGTGATGGCGAGATCGTGCAGCGTCATGGGAATGTCCATGTGCAGGACGCGCAGGCTGTGGGCGCGGAGGCGGCGGCAGAGGTCAGGCTCTTCGCCGGCGATGAGCGAGGGGTCGTAGCCGTTGCAGAGTTCGAGCGCGCAGCGAAGGAAGAGTGCATCGCCGCCGCAGTAATCGACCAGTCCGGCGGGGCCGTTCCAATCGAGATCGAAGACGCGGTTGTAGATGGAGCGATCGGGGCGGGCTTCGCGACGGTTGCCGCAGACGGCGGCGATGGTGCTATCGGCGAAGCTGGGGAGGGCGGTGCGGACGAAGTCAGGGTCAAGCACGGTATCGCCATCGAGGAAGAGGATGTACTCGCTGCCAGCGGCCTGCCAGCCGAGGTTGCGGGCGAGACCGGCGGTGGGGTAGCGGGTGTCTACGGTGAGGGTGCGGGCTCCGGCGGCGCGAGCGATCTGCAGGCTGTCGTCAGTGGAGTTGGAATCGACGTAGATGAGTTCGAGGGTGAAGTCTTCGCGGTGCATGTTGGCGACGGAGGCGAGGCAGGCGCGCAGGCGCTCGCCTTCGTTGCGACCGATGACGACGACGGAGATGGTTTTTGCTATGGGCATCTGGGGCCGGGTCCGAGAGTTGAGATTCTTCGCTGCGCTCAGAATGACAAATCAAAAATAACTCAGAGGGCAATTTTTAGAAATAAACAACGATCAAAGCGAGAAGCAGATTCTTCGCTGCGCTCATAATGACAGGTCTGAGCGTGGCGGCTTGCGCGGAAGGATGCGCGCGGGGACGCCGACGGCGATGGAGTTTGCGGGAACGTCTGTGATGACGACGGCGTTGGCGCCGATGCTGACGTCGTCGCCGATGCGGATGGGGCCGAGCAGGGCTGCGCCGGCGCCGATATCGACGCGGTTGCCGATGATGGGCGAGCGCGGGTCAGACGGATGACGCAGGCCGACGGTGACGCCGTTGCGGACGACGCAGTTGTCGCCGAAGACGGCGTCGCCGGAGATGATGATGGCGCCGAAGTGGTCGATGCGGAAGCGGCGGCCGACGATGGCTTCGCAGGGGAGTTCGATGCCGGTGAGAATCTGGCTGAAGACTTTGAGCAGCTTGTAGAGGAAGGAGAAGGGCAGGCGCAGGGCGCGCGGGCGGATGCGGTAGCGCCAGCGTCCGAAGCGGTAGACCACCATGGCCCAGAGGCCGGGTCGCGTGATGTCGCGGTCGTGGGTCTGCCAGTCGTCCTTGAGGTCTTCAAACATTCACGGTGAGTTTAGCAGGAGAAGCGGTCGGCGAGTCAGGGAAGACAAAGGCAGAAGCAGATTCCTCCGCTGCGCTGCGGAATGACAAAAATCGACGCTACCAGGGGCGGGGTGGGGAGAGGCGGCCGCCATCGGTCTCTTGCCAGGCCTGATCGAGGGAGGAGGCCATGACGTTGTTGTAGAAGGAGCGGTGGCCGGCCTGCGGATGCCGGGAGTAGCGATTGTGCAGGGCGCGCAGGCGGTAGAAACTGCCTTCGAGCAGAAGCATGACCCAGGCGAGAGGGCCGTGGTGCTTGCGGAAGTAGAGCAGCATGCTGCGCATGCGCCAGAGCGTGAGCTGCGAACCGGTGGTGGAGAACTGCATGTGGCCGAGCTGGCGGGAGCTTTCGCCGCCGATGTGGACGACGACAATATCGGGCCAGTACCAGATCTGGTGGCCGGCGCGGCGGATGCGGCGGCAGAGATCGACCTCTTCGTAGTAGAGGAAGAAATTCTCATCGAAGAGACCGACCTGATCGAGCACGGAGCGGCGAATGATGGAGAATGCGCCGGGAACCCAGTCAGCCTGCGCGGGCTGCAAGGGGTTTGCCCAGGTGCGGTTATTGTGGCCGAAGAAGCGCGAGCGAGAGTATTTCGCGGCGAGGCCGGTGAGCATGAGCAGTTCGTGCAGTGGCGTGGGGAAGCTGCGGGCGGAGGGCTGCCAGGAGCCGTCTTCGCCGATGAGGCGCGCACCGCCGAGCGCGGCTGCGGGAGTTGCGTCCATATGCTGTGCGGCGAGGAGAAGCGAGCCGGGCTGCAGGAAGGCGTCAGAGTTGAGCAGTACGATGTAGCGGCCGCGGGCTTGCTGGATGGCGAGATTATTGGCCCCGGCGAAGCCCAGATTTTCATGCGAGGCGAGCAGCGTGACCTGAGGGAAATCTTCGCGGAGCATGGCGGCGGAGCCGTCGCTGGAGTTGTTGTCCACGACCAGGATTTCGGTGGCATAGCCGGGCGTGCAGGCAATCTCCTGCAGGAGTGTGGTGAGACAGCGGCGAAGAACTTCGCGGGTATTGAACGAAACAATAATGACGGAGAGGTCGATCGGCGGAGCGGGGGCGGCGCTGGCCTCTGAGGTCATAGAATGTCTCCGGATAAGTTTTCGCGCAGCAGACCAGCCGTGATGGCTAGATTTTCACGCTGGGAGTAAGCAGCAAGCACGCGCTGACGGGCGGAGAGGCCAAGCTGTGCGCGAAGCTGTGGGTCGGCAAGGAGCTGCTCAAGCGCATCGGCCAGCGCAGAGGGTGAGCCGGGTGGGACGAGCAGGCCGTCCACATCGGGAATGATGAGCTCAGGGATACCGGCGGTCCAGGTGCTGACGCAGGCGAGCTGCACGGCCATGGCTTCCATGAGCGCGACGGGAATGCCTTCGGCAAAACTGGGCAGAACGAAGACGTCGGCTTCGGAGAGGCGGGCGCGGATCTCCGCGTGGCTGAGCGCGCCGGTGAAGTGGACGGACGCACCGAGGCCGAGGACGGCGGCGTGGGTCTTGAGCCCGGCTTCGTCTGGCCCGGTGCCGACGAAGGTGACGTGCAGAAGATGGCCGCGCTCGGCGAGCAGGCGGCAGGCATCGAGCAGGACGCGCTGGCCCTTGGCGGCTACGAGGCGTCCGACGCAGAGGAGCTGGACGGGAACGGCGAGGCTGCGCGGGGTGCGCGCGGCAAAGAGATCGCAGTTTACGCCGAGGCGGGCGACGTGCAGGCGCGGCCAGTGCTGGGGCGCGGCGATGCGCATGAGCTGGCCACGGCAGTAATTGGAGATGCAGAAGACGAAGGCAGCCTGCTCGACCTTCTGGCGGAGGATGAACTTGTTCTCGTTGAAGAACTCATCGGGGCCGTGGATGGTGAGCGAGTAGGGAATGCGGGCGGCGCGCGCGGCGATGCGGCCCACGGTGGCGACGGGACCGCCGAAGTGAATGTGCAGATGGCGCAGGTTGCGCTGGCGCAGCCAATCCGCTACGAGCAGGCCTTCGAGGAAATAAAAGGCGGCGTAGAGGATGCGCCAGGCGTCGAGGCCGGCGCCGGTAAAGGCGGCGCGGAGTCCGCGAAAGAAGACGCCGGGATGGCTGAAGAGGGTGCGGAAGGCGAGCCCAAGAGCGCGGGTGGCGGGCGTAGGCTTGACGTAGAAGGTACTGCTGACGGCGGCGCCGTCTTCGCCGGTGTGGGCGGCGTAGGCTGCGTTGATGGAGGCGGTTTCAATGGTGAAGCCGAGCTGGCGCAGGCCGTTGATCTCATCGCGCAGGAAGGTGTGCGACACGGCGGGATATTGACTCAGCAGATACGCCAAGCGGGGTGCGGCGGCCAGAGGTGCCTTTTTCACAGTGCTATTCACGCGTTCACAATCTATGTTGGAGATAACATTCCTAGTTTAGGACAAAAGCTCTGCTACAGGACCCGAGCGCTCAATTTGGGGAATGATTCCATTGTGGCGTGAAGCAGGGACAATGCCAAGAAGATTTGGCGGAGCGGCGAATCATGCAGAAGGCGCGGCGTAAGCGACGGCGGAGGTGGAGGGTGCAGACCAGCGTACTGGGAGCCGCGCTGCTGGCGGCGTTTCTGTGCACGCCACCAGCGGATTACCTGCATCCGCGCGTGGCCGCTGCTGACCGTGGAGCGCTGGGGCTGACCCACATTGAAGTGCAGGATGCCGTGCTGCAACCTGCCGTGGAGCGGGTGGGCATCAACCTGGGCGAACAGACGTTTTTTGACTCCGGCATGATGCTGAAGAACCTGGTGGCGCGGAACCCGGGGTTCGAGGGCGGCAGCTACCGCAGCATTCTGCATTGCGTGCATGCGGACGCGGCGCGCTGCACGGACGACGATGCGGACAGCGCGTGGCCTAAGGATTTCTGGCGCGGCGGGACGTATGAGTGGATCAGCGGACCGCTGGAGGGACGCAAGGGAACGGTGACGGGCAGTACGGCGGCGGTTCGCGGGGATATTGGCGCGGTGCTGCAACTGGCGGATGCGGGTGGCGTTTCTGCCAAAACGGCGAGCGCTGCAGCATATCTGGTCGTGCATAAAAACCTGCCCGGTGATGCGATGGCGGGGTGGTGGGCGCAGACGCAGGGCGGGGCGACGCTGACTGCGGAGACGGCGGACCTTTCGCCCAAGACGGCGGGCAGGCAGGCACTGCGGATGACGGCGGAGGGGGCGGGGGCATCTGCGAGTGCGATTTCGTACTTCGATACGACCGAGGGACACACGTTCCTGAGGCTGCAGGGGCACTACAGGCTGAGTTTCAGGGCTAAGGCGGTCAAGGGGTCATCTGCGGCAGGGAAGGGGCTTAGCGTGGCGCTGGAGAGGCTTTCGACGCCTGCGGTGAGCTTCGTGAAGCAGAACGTGGAACTGAGCGGCGCGTGGCAGGATCTGCATGTGGATTTTGACGCAAAAGACGCGGTGGGAGCGGGAAATCTGCCAGCGGCAGGTGCGGTGCGGCTGATGTTTACCGCGGAGAATGCGACGGTGCTGCTGGACGATGTTTCGCTGGTCCGCATGGACGGCAACATGGACAACCCCACGGTTTTCCGGGGCGAGGTTGTGGACGCGCTGCGGGCGTACCGGCCGGGGGTGCTGCGGTTCATGCAAAGCGCGAGCGCGATGGGCAGCACGGTAGACAATCTGCTGGCGGAGCCGAGTGCGCGGGTGCGCGAGGGCTACTCGGCGTGGACGAGCGAACAGACGGATGTGGGGTATGGGCTGCCGGAGTTTCTGGAACTGTGCGTGGCGGTGAAGGCGGACCCGTGGATCGTGGTGCCGGCGGGTGCGTCGGCGAGCGAGATGCGGAGGCTGGTGGGCTACCTGGGCGCGGGAAAGGCTCCGTGGAGCGCGAGGTTCGGGCGAATTCATTTGGAGCTGGGAAACGAGGCGTGGAACAGCTTGTACAAGGGCGCGAGCATCGAGGAGCCGGAGGCGTATGGGCATCGGGCGGCGGCGCTGTTCAAGGTGGCGCGACAGAGCGCGGGATTTGATGCGAAGAAGTTTGACCTGATCGTGGGCGGGCAGGCGGGGTGGCATGAGCGGAACCAGCAGATGGTAACGCACACGGATGGCGCGGACACGCTGGCGGTGGCGCCGTATCTGCTGCACGATATTCCCGGCAGCGCGATGCAGGATGCGGTGTTTGGCGCGCTGCTGGCGGAGCCGGAGATGTTCGCTACGACGGGGATGATCGCGCAGAACATGGCGGTGGCGAAGCGGGCGTCGCTGGGGCTGAGTTTGTATGAGGAGAATCTGCACAGCACGGAGGGGTCGCCCGCGCAGGCGATGATCGACGCGGTGGTGCCTTCGGCTGGCGCGGGCGTGGCGATGGCGAGTGAGATGCTGCAGGCGATGCGGGCAGGGGTGAAGTCGCAGGCGCTGTTTTCGCTGGCGGGGTGGCGGTTTCACCGGACGGATGGGACGTGGGTTCCGCTGTGGGGGACGACGGTGGATATGGGCGTGACGAACCGGCGGCGGCCACAGTTTCTGGCGGGGCAGATTATCAACACGGCGCTGGGCGGCGCGATGACGGCGACGGTGCAGGCGGGCGACGATCCGGCGTGGGATGAGACGGCGGGGATCGACGGGGTGAAGGTGCAGGGCGCGCACATGCTGCAGAGCTTTTCTTTTAAGGACGGGAAAAAGCACGCGGTGGTGCTGATCAACCTGAGCCGGAATGCGGGGCTGACGGTGGACTTTACCGGGGCGGTGCAGCCGCATGGGCGGGTGGAGATGAGCCAGTTGCGCGCAGGGAAGATTACGGACTCGAATGAGAATGCGGAGAACGTGAAGATTGTTCCCGGGGTGGTGCCGGATTTCAAGGCGGGACAGAAGGTGACGGTGCCGGGGTTTTCGGTGATGGTGATGCGGTGGGTGGAGTGAGGGGGTAATTCAAGTTTCACTATCGTAGACTTATTGTGTGAGGCGTTCAATGAATGTTGCCATTGAGATGCACGACTCGGAGTGTTTGGCGGTTGAACGTGACGAACTGGGTCAAGGGTTCATACTCCTTGATGCCTATGTGCATCGTACGGAGGGCGTGCCCGGCGTAGCTCCAGGCGAAGGCGGGGTCCAGCGCATTCGTATCAGGCTAGACGGGATGACGGTGGAAGGAGACGTGGGAGATTTGCCAGCATATATCTATGAAGGCTCTCTGACTATCGGAACGTCAATTCAAGACAATATGGTTCCGTTTCCTGCGGCATACTCAGAAGCTATTCGCCTTCGGCTGATGCTGTCGGACGATGCGCGAGTCATCGTTGTTTCCGGAACTGGGGTTGTGATCGAGCCTGAAGGGGCATTCCAATTCATCGAATCCGTTGATTTCTCTGGGCGCTAGATCCTTAGTTCGCCAGTTTGATTTCGGCTAGTTTGAGGATCGCGGGCAGATCGCTGGGCTTCTTGACGAGAAGACGAATGCCGGTGCCTTCACCGTAGCGAGGCGCTTCTTCGATCACCTGGGTCACGCTCGCCGGCAGTTTGGTTTGCCGCGCGGCAGCGACTGCACGATCGCCGAGAGCAAAGGACACGCGAAAGCAATTGAGACATGGGGCCAGGTACAGAATGGTTCTCTTCTTCTGCTTCAGCAGCAGTGACCAGCCGTATTTGGGAGACGAGGACTTCCACTCCTGTACGTTGACGCCGCGTTCTTCGGCAAGCGAGGTCACGAGCTGTTGCCATAGACCGGCAGCGGGGCCGAGGGCTTTGGCGATCTGTTTTGGGGTGGGCTTTTCGGTTTGACCGATGAATGCATTGTCCATGATTCACCTCTGTGCGGGTCGCAAACAATTTACATCAAAGGGTGAGTGAGGCGCAGAAGATTTGGGGGGGGAAGTGTCGCGAAGATGGGCACTGGGCAAAGCGTACCTCAGGGGCTAAAGCCCGGTTGGTGGCGAGTCAAAATGTGCGGGCTGAAGCCCGCACCTACCTTAGCTGCAAAGGCAAAAGCAGATTCCGCGCGCTGCGCTTCGGAATGACAAACCAAGACAAAGGCCTTCATGGGGCTGATCTTCGTGCAGCGATAAAAGCAAATACTGAGATCCTTCGCTAATCGCTCAGGATGACGGCGGGAAACAAACAAAGTCAAAGTCAAAGGCAAAGGCAAAGGCAAAGGCAAAAGCAAAGGCAAAGGCAAGAACAACCTCGTCGTCGCGGAGCGACGATTCCCATGTCTCAGATGCGAGACATGGGGCACCCGCTTCTGTGGCTGCCCCACGATGAGCTGTGGTGCGATTGGCTTGTTGAGATTCTTCGCTACGCTCAGAATGACAAGCCAAGACAAGGCAGAAGCAGGTCCTTCGCTGCGCTCAGGATGACAAATAAAAAGCTGATGACTAATGAAGACTAAAGACAGAAGCAGATTCTTCGCTGCGCTCAGGATGACAAGCGAAAACTAAGTGTGTTCGTCTTCGGCGTCGTAGTCGTCGTTGCGGCCCTCGCTGCGGTCTTCGGCGATGTCTGCCGCTTGATCGTGTGTAGGCGGCTCTTCGGCGATGGGTGCGTCTTCGTGCTGTGGCTCG
>JARLFX010000304.1 GCA_031296355.1 Acidobacteriaceae bacterium | reverse complement strand
GCAGCGCAGGCACTGTCCTGCCGCGCGGCGATCGGCGACTTGCTGGCGAGAGAGACCCGGCACCCAATACGGATCATTCTTCTGTGATGGAGCACCCGGTCGACGATCTTGACGGCCTTGATGCTGAAGCGCGTACAACTGACCCTGCGCCTCGACCAACTGAGCGGCCAATCTGCCGTAGGCGAATGCTTCCAGCGACTTTGATGCTCGGGACTGCTCCCCGCTCTCGGAGATCGCGTTGACATCCATCATGGAGTCGTTCGACGCGGAAGAAGACGAGGCGGAGGATTCATCTGCGACTTGCACGCCATACAGGCCTTCGGACTGCACGGCTGCGTTGATGGCGGCGCTGAGCGTGGCGAAATCCTTATCGCCCACGCGTCTCTTGAGGCTCGGGAGAAGGCCCCGCACGAATAGGAATACTTGATCGTCGACATGCATATCTGGAAGCGAGACGAGAAGCTGCTGAAAGGCGGAAGCGTAAGCACCGGCCGACTGCGAGGCACTCTGCTTGATCTTGAACAACTCGGTACGCGCCTGCTTGGCGGCCTGCACTGGTCGGAAGCGTGCCCCGAGCAGATCGACGAACTCCGCCCAGGTCTGTACCTGGCGGTGTGAGGGATCGGCACCCCACCACTGAAGCGGCACGGCACCGAGATAGGAGACGGCGAAGGAGATGCGCGCCTCCTCTGACGCGAGAGCTGGCCCGTACGCCGCGAACTGATAGCGCATCTCTCGCTCCCACTGATCGAGCTCACCTGTCTTGTCGGATGCGAGGAATGTGCTCGGCGGCTTCGGCTTCACGAGCGGCCTGCCGCTTGCGCCGAAGGGCGAGGAGCCGGCGCCGCCTGCTGATGAGGACGATGCGGATGCTGCTGCTGACTGCTGTCGCGCGTATAGCGCCTGTTGATCTTGACTCTGCTGCGCGAGTAGCGCCTGTTGCTGCTGAAGTTGCGCCTGCTGCTGCTGAAGCTGCTGCTGCAACTGCGCGATGATCTGCTGCGTCTGCGGATCCATCGCGACTCTGGACTACGATTGTGTGTGACTGATGCGTGTGAGACTCGGGATGCTGACCCGAGTGTGTGCGTGGCTGCCGTGTGCAGCCTCGTGTGCTGCGGTTGAGTGGCGAGGTGAGGCGAGAGGCGCGTCACAGTGTGACGAGGACCGGTTTGCGAAGCCGGTCAGTGAAGTGCGTGAACACAGGACTCGAAACCAAGTGTGACAGGCTCGGGAGGCTGGCCCGACGCTGTCGATACTACATGTGCTCGTCCTTTGACAGCAAAATCAGATGAAATTTGGCCGAGGTCCACTGTAACAGGACCGTGTCTGTTATCTGCATGTCTGTTGTCCGTATTCTATCGCGTCGTCTTCCCGAGTC
>JARLFX010000303.1 GCA_031296355.1 Acidobacteriaceae bacterium | reverse complement strand
TCTCCTGCGTATCGCCGCTGATCTTGCGGGCGCGGGGAATAATAGCCAGGGAAGGCAGCTCGGTGATGCTTTCGATCTCCGCGATGCTGCGCAGGCCGGTGTCAAGCGATTCCATCAGGAAGGCTAGAATGACGCCGCCAACCAGGGCAAACAACATGCTGAGACCAATGATGTTTGCGCGCGGCGTGATCGCAGGCGAAGCAGGAATCATTGCCACATCGACAATGTCGATTTCGCTGGATTCCAGGCCTGCCTGCACACCAGCGGCGCGCAGCCGTTCAAGCAGCCCCTCGTAGAGAGTGCGATTCGATTCGAATTCACGTTGGCGGATCTGGTACTGGATCAGATTGTCGCGCAGTTTGTAGGCGTCTGCCTTGGCCGAATCCAGCGCGCCCTGCGTCATCTTCTCGTTCGTGGCCGCGGTGGAGTACTGAGCCCTGGCCTGTGTCATCAACCGAGACTGTTCGTTGGCCATCTCGGTATCGATGCTGGCTATCTGCGCGCGCAGCTGCTTTACCATCGGATGATTGGGGCCCAGTTCCACGCTTTGCTGTGCTAACTGGGTTTGCAAGCCGGCGCGTTGCTGGCGCAGTGAGGAGAGCAGTGTAGGGTTGGTACCGCTGGCGATTACTTCCAGGCCTTCCGCTCCGCTTTGGTCGGCGGAAAGAATGCGGAAACGCGCTTCTGCGATGATGCGCTGAATGCGGGCTTCTTCTGCTGCGTGAGAGAGCCCTTCCAGATCAGTGCTGATCTGGTTATGCGTTGGATCAAAAACTTCAACCCCGAGCTGCGGTTGCATGGCCATCAACTGTTCCTGCGAAGTCTCAACCTGCTGCTTGAGATCATCCAACTGGCTGGAGAGCCATTCGGAGACGCGTTGCGTCGACGCATACCGCGTCTGGAAGCTGCGCTGAATGTAATCGTTGATGACGGTGTTGACGATTCGCGCAGAGAGCTTGCCGTCCAGTGAGCTATAGCTGATTTTGATGAGGTCAGTATGCGGAACGAGGGTGACGCGCATATTTAAGTGCAGCTTGTGAATGATCTTCTCGCGTACGGCGCCGTTTCCATCTTCCAGGTTGCGATGGGGAACTGGGCCATTAGGGGCATTCAGAAAGATCCTATCGTTTGCGAGATTCAACTCCTGGGCCACACTCAGTGCCAGCGAATCGCTTTGCAGAATTGAGACTTCTGTCTGTAGCCGCAGAGTTGGGTCTATTGCGCCTAAACTGGCGTTATCAACGCGATACTGTGCTGAAGCTCCGGGCCGCACCTGGATCTCTCCCGTGGCCGTGAAGAGGCGCGGTTGCGTCCATGAGCGGTACAGTCCGAAGATGAGCCCCAGCAAAACCGCAAAGATGAGCACCCAGCGGCGCTTGCGCAGAACTACCATCGAGTCGGAAAGTGTCGTATCTGCAACCTCGACTCGGAAGCCGGGGCTCGGACGCTCACCTCCATTGGGCGCGCCAGATGGAGGCTCAGGAGATGGCTTGGCGCTCTGGTTCACAGGCTGGGGATCCATCAATACTCCGTCGTAAATTTCTTGTTAGGGGCTTTGCTGTGCGCAAAGCCGAAGAACACGAGCAGGCTGTTGCAGGCTTAATAGACTCATTTTACCGAACTTACAAGACTGAGACCAGAATATCAGTGTGTCGTGTGCAGCCCCGGGTGCCAGGTGATCTGAACTGCCGTTGCCACATTGGATTGCAGTCCTTGCTTGTAGATGGGCGCTTTCCAGC
>JARLFX010000302.1 GCA_031296355.1 Acidobacteriaceae bacterium | reverse complement strand
TCGCCTTACATCCTGTACCAGGTATGGAAGTTCATCGCGCCCGGTCTCTACACCAACGAGAAGCGCTATGTTGTGCCCTTCATGTTGACTACGGTGGGGTTGTTCCTGACGGGCACGTTTGTGGCCTATCACTTCGTATTGCCCCAGGCGATGCCAGTGCTGCTGCTGCAGTTCGGCAAGAACTTCAACCAGATGATCACCATCGACGAGTACATGGAGTTCTTCCTGGCCGTCGTGCTTGGCTTGGGGATTACGTTTGAGCTGCCCATCGTGATCTTCTTCCTGGCGATCTTCGGCATTGTGGATGCGAGCTTTCTCATCCGGCACTCGCGCTACGCCATCCTGATCATCTTTATCATCGCCGCCATCATCTGCCCGGCGCCTGACCCGATCAGCATGTGCATCTTTGCCACGCCCATGCTGGGACTGTTCGTGGTGAGCATCGGGGTGGCGTATATCTTCCATCCCAAGCGCCGCAAGAAGAAGCTGGCGCAGCCGTAAAGCGAGGATCGTGATGCAAAGACAATTCCAGAAATCCCTGGCTGTGTTCCGCATGGCGGTTGCGCTCACGCTGCTGGCCTGCGCGGCGCCGATGCATGCGCAGGGCGTGAAGTTTAGCGGCGCGCGGGCGATGGATTTTACCCGGCAGATCGTGGCCAACGGACCGCGCTATAACGGCAGCGAAGGCAAGACGCGGACGGAGACATATCTGAAGAAGTTCTTTGCGCCGGAGGCGGCGAAGGGATGGCTGGAGACGGACGCCTTTCTGTCGGGCACGCCGGCGGGGCCGCAGTCCATGCGCAACTACATCGTGCGCTTTCCCGGTACAAAGCCCGGGGCCATCGTGGTGGCTTCGCACTACGAGACGAACTATCCGCTGCGCAATACCAGCTTTGTGGGCGCGAACGATGGCGCGTGTACCAGCGCGATCCTGATGGAGATGGCTGAGGCGCTGCGCGGCAAGCTGGTGGGCGGCAAGCTGCCGGGCTACAGCGTGTGGCTGGTCTTCTTTGACGGCGAAGAGGCTGTGGATGAGTGGACGCACGCTGATTCGCTGTACGGTTCGCGCCACCTGGCGGCGAAGTGGCAGGCCAACGGCACGCTGGGCGGCATCAAGGCGCTGCTGATCGCAGACATGATCGGCGATAAGAACCTGAATATTCTGCGCGAGCAGAACTCCACCCCCTGGGTGGAAGACGTGGTCTACCAGGCCGCGAAGAACACCGGGCACACGGCAAACTTCTTCAAGTCAAAGAACTATATCGAGGACGACCACCTGCCGTTTGTGCAGCGCGGCGTGCCGGTGGCCGACGTGATTGACATGGACTATGGGCCGCACGATAGCAGCCATCCCGATGGTTGGCACCATACGCCGCAAGACACGCTGGACAAGCTGAGCGTGGCCAGCCTGCAAATCTCCGGTGACGTGCTGATGGAAACCCTGAAGCTGCTAAACGCGAGGTAGCTGGCTTGACCCGCTGCGGCCTGCGGCAGGTAGTTTATTTGCGTTTGACAGAATAGTAATTATTACTGTTTACTAGCGATTCATGCCCACCTCGCCCACCTTCCGCGACGTCTGCAATGCCCACGGCATTGCCGTGACGCATCAGCGCCAGGTGCTGTACGAGGTGATGCAGAAGCTGCATGGCCACCCCTCGCCAGAGGAGGTTTACGCAGCCGTCAAGAAGCTGATACCCGCTATCTCCCTCAACACGGTCTACAAGAACATTCATCTCTTCATCGAAAGCGGCGTGTTCAAAGAGCTCAGCATGCACCACGGCACGCTGCGGGTGGAGATGAACTCACACGACCACCATCACCTCGTCTGCTCGCAGTGCAAAGCGGTCAGCGATATTCCCGATGCCGAACTCAGCCGCCTGCTCGGTCTCAAGGCCCCTCGCAAACGCCTCTCCGGCGGTTTCCAGGTCCAGCGCCTCGCCATTGACGTGATCGGTCTCTGCGCGAAGTGCCAGACCGCCTGAGCAACTTTCCGCATCTCATGTGTCATCGAAGGAGTAAATCATGTCAGACGAAAAGAAAGTCGTTCCACCGCAGACTGACGATGCACGCAACCAGGCGCTGACCACCAATGCAGGCCGCATAGTCGGTGACAACCAGAACTCCATCTCCGCCGGCCCCCGCGGCCCGCTGCTGATGGAGGATTACCTTCTCTTCGAGAAGATGGCGCAGTTCAACCGCGAGCGTGTGCCTGAGCGCGTGGTGCATGCCAAAGGCTCCGGCGCCCACGGCCACTTTGAAGTCACCCACGACATCACCAAGTACACTTCCGCGAAGCTCTTTTCGAAGATCGGCAATACCTGCCCACTCTTCGCGCGCTTCTCCACCGTCGGCGGCGAAAAAGGTTCGGCAGATACGGCGCGCGACCCGCGTGGTTTCGCGGTGAAGTTCTACACCGAGCAGGGCAACTGGGATCTGGTCGGCAACAATACCCCGGTCTTCTTCATCCGCGATCCGCTCAAGTTCGGCGACTTCATTCACACCCAGAAGCGCGATCCGCAGACCAACCTGAAGTCCGCCACCATGATGTGGGACTACTGGTCGCTCTCGCCCGAAGCGCTGCACCAGGTCACGATCCTGTTCTCCAGCCGCGGCATCCCAGACGGCTTCCGCCACATGAACGGCTACGGTTCGCACACCTTCTCTCTCATCAACGACAAGAATGAGCTCTTCTACTGCAAGTGGCACTTCAAGACGGCGCAGGGCATCAAGAACATTGACCCGAAGAAGGCGGAAGAGCTGGCCGGTTCTGACCCGGACTACTCTCAGCGCGACCTCTTCCACTCCATCGAGCAGGGTGATTTTCCCAGGTGGAATGTGCAGATCCAGATCATGCCGGAAGCTGACATCGACAAGTTCAAATACAACCCGTTCGATCTCACCAAGGTGTGGCCGCACAAGGAGTACCCGATGATCCCGGTCGGCGTGATGACGCTCGACCGCAACCCCGAGAACTACTTCGCTGAAGTCGAACAGGCTGCTTTCAACCCGGTCAACATCCTGCCCGGCATGGGCTACTCGCCAGACAAGGTGTTGCAGGCGCGCCTGGTTTCGTACCCAGACGCGCACCGCTACCGTATCGGCACCAACTACGAGTCGTTGCCCATCAACGCCCCCAAGTGCCCCTACTACAACTACAACCGCGACGGCGCCATGCGCTTCGACGGCAACTTCGGCAAGCTGCCCAACTACGAGCCCAACTCGTTTGGCGCGCCGAAGGAAGACGCGAAGTACAAGGACCGCCCGCTGGCGCTGCACTCTGAC
>JARLFX010000301.1 GCA_031296355.1 Acidobacteriaceae bacterium | reverse complement strand
GATGCAATCGGCGTCGGGCAGTTGAGTAAAGGCGACGCGTTTGGCGTCATCCGAATCGCGGACAAGCACTGTACCGAGCCGGTTGATGAGACTCCAGGCATCGTCGAATCGGCATCGCCCCGGAAATCTGTGTCCTGTGGTGCCTATCTGTGCCTCTCCATCTCCATCCACGGGGGCACGTGGGTCGCCCAGATAAATCTTGAAGTCGCCATAGTCGCCAGCTTCAGACAGCAAGCCGTATCTGGTCGCGTCACATCATGCGGAGCTTGCGCTCCCCGAAGCCAACTCGGCGAGTATGCTTTTGGGAGGGTATCCTCCCCTATGTCTGGTCACATCCAAGAAGCGACTGAGGAATCGGCGCAGCTGATGCGGATCGACAACTACAGCGCTCTGTCAAAAGCAGCAATCGAGCGTTCGACGCTATTGCCTGTTTGCCCAGGCCAACAACGCACCGGCCGTTCTTGCACAAGAGCAGTTTCTCGACGAGATTTGCCTGATGATTTGCAACCTTCCTGAAATCGTCCGGTGTCCGGCTGGGTATAGCCCACAGAACCACGTGGAAATGAAAATCCTAAAATTCTTTATATAAAGCCCTTAACAGCATCAAGTCTAATGATGTATTGTTCCTATTGCCCGGCATCTAGCGTCTATATTTGCTGCGTATTGTGTCCGGGCAGAGGAGGAAACCATGACCGGTATTACGCGTCGAGGTCTGCTGCGCTGGAGCGCGGCAATTCCAGTATCTTCGATGGTGGCCAAACTGGTCTGGCCGCGGACGCTGGCAGACAGCGTCGATACGGAAAGACGCCTGGTGCTGCTGGAGGCCGAGAGTTTTGTATCGACCGGTGGATGGGCGATCGATCAGGAATTCGCAGACCAGATGGGTTCGTCCATGCTGCTGGCGCACGGAATGGGGACACCCGTGACCGATGCGGTGACATCGGTAGAGATTCCTGAGGCTGGCAGGTATCGTGTGTGGGCTCGCACACGAGACTGGGCAGCGCCATGGAATGCGACAAGCGCGCCGGGGCGCTTTCAGGTGGAGGTGAACGGCAAGTTTCTGAGCACAATATTCGGAACAGAGGGCGCGCGGTGGCACTGGCAAGATGGAGGCACGGTCAAACTGGCTGCCGGGAAGGCTAAAGTGGCACTGCACGACCTGACCGGGTTCGATGGCCGCTGCGATGCGATTTTGTTTGCCTCCGATCCAGGGTGGCAGCCACCGGACGATGGGCCGGAACTGGTGGCTCTTCGCAGGAGAGCGCTTAAGATTGCCGACGAACCGGAGGATGGCGGAAAGTTCGACCTCGTCGTGGCCGGCGGCGGGATGGCTGGTTGCACGACAGCGATCACTGCCGCGCGTATGGGACTGAAAGTGGCGCTGATACAGGACCGCCCGGTGCTTGGAGGCAATTCCAGCTCCGAGGTACGGGTGAGCCCGGCGGGACTGATCAATCTCCCCCCCTACCCGGCGTTGGGCAAGATTGTGAGCGAGTTGGACCCCGGCCATAAAGGCAATGCACAGCCTGCGGCCAACTATGGCGACGAGCAAAAACTGGCTGTAGTGAAGGCCGAGAGCAACATCCGGTTGTTTCTGAGCATGCACATCTTCGCAGTGGAGAAGAACGGGCAGCGCATAACCGCCGTGCTGGGACGCGAAGAGAAGACGTGTCACGAGTTGCGTTTTCGTGCGCCATTCTTTGTCGACTGCACGGGTGATGCAACGGTTGGTTTTTTGGCAGGCGCAGAGTCGCGCTATGGACGCGAGAGCCGGGCAGAGACTGGTGAGGGGCTAGCACCGGAAGTAGCCGACAGGCTGGTGAATGGGACATCGGTGATGTGGTATTCGGAGGACGCCGGAGTTCCAGCGCCATTTCCGTTGACGCCGTGGGCGCTGGCATTTACCGAGGAGAGCGTGCAGAATGCCACGCGCGGCGACTGGGACTGGGAGACAGGGCAGTTGAAGGACCAGATTGCGGAATTCGAAACGGTGCGCGACCATGCACTGCGCGCTATCTATGGCAACTGGTCGTTCCAGAAAAACAGCAGCGTGAGCAAGGAGAGGTACCGAAACCTGCAGCTAGCGTGGGTAGGCTACGTTGGCGGCAAGCGCGAGTCGCGGCGTTTGATGGGCGACGTGGTGCTGCAGCAACAGGACGTTATTGAACAGCGGTTATATCCCGATGCCTGCGTAACTGCGACGTGGCCGATTGATCTGCATGAGCCGACGGCGAAGAATGCCGCGGACTTCCCTGGCCAGGAGTTTCGGGCAGTAGCGCACCAGATCAAAAAGCCCAACTACGCCATTCCTTACCGGTGCCTCTACTCACGAAACATAGATAACCTCTTCATGGCTGGCCGGAACATCAGCGTGACGCACGTGGCGCTGGGTACGGTGCGTGTGCAGCGCACGACCGGCATGATGGGGGAAGTAGTGGGAATGGCTGCGGCCATCGCGAGCCGGCGAGGCACAACCCCGCGCGGCGTCTACGAGAACTATTTGCCCGAACTGATAGCCGCAATGACACGCGGCGCGGGCGGGAGCGTGCCAGCCAATGTGCACAATTACAGCTAAAAGCGAAAATCAGCTTTTGTGCTCCAACCTTAAAAAGAGCGGAGGGCTATGCAACCTCATAGTTTAACGCTTAATATGATCAAATACATCCCGAAAAGAAATGGGGACGCTACCGCGCAAGCACGTAGATTTTCAACCATGACTGGTTTTTCATCTAGCTACACAGCGTCCTCGATACTGGGCAGGAATTAGAAATGTTGAGAGAGTCATTTCAGGCAGACGGGCGGATTCCGCAACAGCAACACCTGGAGGGGGACCTCGTAGTGGTGGGCGGCGGGTTGGCGGGCATATGCTGCTCAATTACGGCAGCGCGTCAGGGTCTGCGGGTAGTGCTGATTCAAGATCGGCCTGTGCTCGGCGGCAACGCATCGAGCGAAGTGCGTCTGTGGGCGTTGGGGGCAACGTCGCACATGGGCAACAATAACCGCTGGGCCCGCGAAGGCGGTGTAATCGACGAGATCCTGGTAGAGAATTTATGGCGCAACCCGGAAGGCAATCCGATTTTGGTGGATGCGTTGCTGCTGGAGTGGGTGACACGCGAACCCAATATCTCGCTCCTTTTGAATACAGTGGTGAACTCACTTGAGAAGAACGCAGAGGGCGGCATCGACTGCATTCATGCCTATTGCAGCCAGAACGAGATGAGCTACACGGCGAGAGCGCCGCTGTTTTGCGATGCCTCGGGAGATGGAGTTGTCGGCTACCTATCGGGGGCGGCATTTCGGCTGGGAGCTGAGGCCGCATCAGAGTTCGATGAAGGACTCGCCGGGCCGGAGCCGGTGCTGGAATTGCTCGGCCACTCGCTCTACTTTTACAGTCGCGACACGGGCCGACCAGTCAACTACATTCCGCCGGCCTTTGCGCTTACCGACATTCATGAGATTCCTCGCTACCGGCAGTTACGCGTGACCGACACAGGCTGCCGTTTGTGGTGGCTCGAGTACGGCGGCGACATGGATACTGTCCACGGCACGGAAGCAATCAAGTGGGAACTGTGGCGCGTCGCATACGGTGTGTGGAATTACATCAAGAACTCCGGTGAGTTTCCAGAGGCAGCGAACCTGACGCTCGAGTGGATGGGCATGATTCCCGGCAAGCGTGAGAGCCGCCGCTTTGAGGGCGACTACATGCTTCGTCAGCAGGACATTGTTGAGCAGCACACGCACTTCGATGCAGTCTCGCTGGGCGGATGGGCAATTGATATTCACCCGGCGCGCGGTGTTTATAGTCCCGATCCCTCCTGCGTACAATGGCATTCCAAGGGTGTCTACCAAGTGCCATTTCGCACGATGTACAGTAGCAACATTCCGAATTTGTTTTTGGCCGGACGCATCATAAGCGCCTCGCATATTGCATTCGGATCAATTCGCACCATGGCGACCTGCGCACACAATGCGCAAGCGGTGGGCATGGCGGCCGCATTGTGCATGGAGCAGAACCTGCTACCGCGAGAGGTTGCCGAACCACAACGCGTGAAGATGCTGCAGCAGAAATTACTCCGCGCCGGGCAGCACATTCCCGGCGTCGTTACGGACGATTCGAACGATCTGGCGCGTCGTGCGCGCGTGACGGCGACGAGCAGCCTGCAACTGGAGCATCTTGCCGAAAGCGGCGAAGTGCGCTTGGCAGATATTCCCTGTGCGGTGCTGCTGCCATTGAAGGCGGGGCGTGTGCCAGCAGTAACGCTGCTGGTGGATGCGGATTCACCGACGACCATCACGATGGAACTTTGGCTTGCTTCGAGACCCGGCAATGGTACGCCAGACATTAAGCTGGCGTTCGCGCAGGTAGACGTCGCGGCGGGAATGTCTATTCCGGTGACTTTTCGCTTCGATATGAATCTCAAAGAGAGTGGCCATGCCTTCCTGATCGTTCCAGCAGTGGCAGGCGTGCAATTGCACATGAGCAAACAGATGATGCCGGGTGTGCTGACGCTGTGGCAGAAGATGAATCACATGGTGGCCAAGAGTGCGGTGCAGAAACCGCCCGTTGGCAGCGGAGTCGATAGCTTTCCTTTTTGGCTGCCGGAGCGGCGACCTGCCGCGCGCAATCTTGCGTTGAGCATTACACCTGCCGTGCGTTGCTACGAACCAGAGATGGTCGCCAACGGTTGGCATCGTCCGTGGTGCGGCGTTAATGCCTGGGCACCCGCAGCCGACGACGCCGAGCCCACACTGCGCCTTTCCTGGGAAAAGCCGCAGCGGATTCGTACAATCGAGTTAACCTTCGATACCGACTTCGATCATCCCATGGAGTCGGTCTTGATGGGCCATCCCGAGCGCGTGATGCCAGGTTGCGTGCGGGCCTTCGAGCTGCGCACTGCCGAGGGAAAGACACTGACCACAGTGAGGGAGAACCATCAAACACGCTGGCATTTCGATTTGGCCGAGGAAATCACGACCCTCGGCCTCGAGCTGCTCATTCTCGAACGCGGTCCCGCGCCACCCGCAGTCTTTGAGGTTCGTTGCTATTGAACCCGCCTGACAATTCCACTGAAGACACCTCGCCTAAGACCGCATTTTCGCGCGGCCATGCATGGTACCTTACCGCGCTGATCAGCGTCGTGGCGCTGGTCAATTACTTCGACAGGCAAAGCCTTTCTATTGTTGCACCTCGCTTTCAGGCTGAGTTTCATCTTTCTGACGCCGGCTACGGGCACGTCGTTAGTCTCTTTCTGCTGGCCTCAGCCGTGGCCTACGCATTGGCAGGCCTATTAACCGACTGGCTCGGCACGCGTGCCAGCATGGCGGTTTTCGTCGGCTGGTGGTCGGCAGCCGAAGCAGTCACTGCATTCGTGCGCAACACCATGCAATTGAGCGCAGCGCGCTTCTGCCTCGGTCTCGGCGAACCCGGCCTCTGGGTCGCGGCGCCAAAAGCCATCGGCGAAATTTTCCCCAAAAAAGATCAGTCGCTGGCAGTTGGCATTTACACGCTTGGCTCCACAGTCGGCGCCGTGGTCGCGCTGCCGGCCATCGCCGCCGTCACCTCGCATCTTCCCTGGAAGTCAATCTTTCTCATCGACGGTTGCGCGGGACTCTTGTGGCTTCCTTTCTGGTTGTTGGCTTATCCGCGCCGCGTGCGCAAGACGGTCGCAATAGCAGAACAACGACCGCCGCAGGCAGCCATTCTGCGGCAGGTACTTTCGAGTGGCAAGACCTGGCGACTCACCCTCGCGCGCGGAATCACCGATCCGGTCTGGTATTTCTACCTGTTCTGGTTTCCCAAATACATGTTGAGCACGCGTGGACTTTCGCTTGAGCAGATGGCGCGCTTCGGCTGGATGGTCTATCTCTTCGCCGGTGTTGGCACTGTCCTGGGCGGCGTTTTCTCGGGCCAGTTGATCCGCCGTGGCCAATCTCCAGCCTGTGCCTATCGCACGGCCATGCTGATTTGCGCAATCCTGGTGCCGCTCAGTCCATTCGCGGGAACCGTGTCGAGCGCTTTCGTCTGCGTGCTGGTGGCTTCGCTGATTGCATTCGCGCATATGGCATGGCTCGTCAATCTCACAGCGGCGGTTGTCGAACTCTATCCAGCGAACGAAGTCGGCCGCGCTTTCGGCATCATCGCAGCAGGCAGCGGATTGGGCGGAATGATCTCCACCGAAATCATCGGCGCAATCGTCACACACTCCGGCTACCTGCCGCTCTTCTTCGTGATGATGTTTCTGCATCCGCTAGCGCTGCTGCTGTTGTGGAGCACGTTCAGCGAAGGAGCCGCGGCAAACACCGCCGCGGCCTGACCGGTCAGGGCAGTTCTACGTCGTAGAGGTTGCGCACAACTTCCCAACTGTCGCGATGTTCGCGATTGAGGTTGACTACGCCCCAGTACCGGACGCCGCTGACTGGAGTGCCGCGATGCAGGGAGCGATAGTCTGCCCAACTCCAAAGCGCGCCGCCGATGACCCATGGTCGCGCCTTCATGGCCACGACAGCCGTGGTGATGTCCTGGATGCGCTCCGGATCGTGCACGCCCGGTTCGCCCATCTTGCCGAATTCGGTGACGAAGATGGGTTTATACGGATAGAGCGCGTGCACATGATCGAGACTCTTCGCATAGTTTCCATAGATATTGACGGAGACGAAGTCTGAGTACTGACTGGCCTCATCCGTACCGGTCTTCACACTGGGATCGCCAGTGAAGCGCGAGGCAAAAGTAATGAGCCGTGTTGGATCAAGCGAGAGCGTGTAGGCCCGCATGTCGCGCATCCACTCAATGCCGTCTTTCGTGAACGATTCGTACTCGTTGCCAACACTCCAGGCGATGACCGATGGATGGTTCCAGTCTTGCTCCATCATCTCCTTCATCTGTTTCTTCCATGTGGCGCGAATCTCTGGATCGGCCATCTGCCATGCGCTCATGTTCCAGTTGCCGGCCTCGGGGACAAGCAGGATACCGTGCCGGTCGGCAAAGTCGAGCAGCGCGGGAGGCTGCGGATAGTGCGCGATGCGCATCATGCGCATGTT
>JARLFX010000300.1 GCA_031296355.1 Acidobacteriaceae bacterium | reverse complement strand
TTCAAACAGGCAAAGAAGCGCGAACCTCAGGCACACCGCGAATGGTGGAATAAATTATGGCAAAACGTGGACCTGATGCGGCTGTCCTCACCAGACCATGTAGCTGAGTACTTTGAGAATCTCCGGCTGATCGATCTCTTCACAACGGTTGCGGAGAGCCGTGATCGCTTCCCAGGATCTCAGGCTGGTATCGGGGATTTGTTCTCGTCTTACAAGGATCTCCACTACTGGGGTCCATCCGCATACTGGCATTGGAATCTGCGCATGCAAGTGTCGGCGAATCTCGGCGCAGGATTCGCGCAATACAATGAACCGTATTTCAATTTGTATAATGACAACCTCGAAAATGTCGCAAAGTGGACGAGAGACCATATGGGCGGACGCCCGGGAGTCTGCATTCCCGAGACAATGCGATTCAGCGGAGAAGGCTATGAAAATGAATTCTGGCTTAAAAGCCAGGGTGTAAGTTGTACCGAAGACTCTCGGTCCTATTACAACGCGCGCACAATCTCAACTGGCGCAGAAGTAGCACTCTGGGTATGGCAACAATATCAATTCACGGACGACCGCGAATTCCTTGAGACTCACTACAAGTTGATGCGGGATGCCGCGCGCTTCTTGCTCGCTTACGCGCGACCCGATGCCGATGGAAGGCTCAGCACCTATCCATCCAATGCGCATGAATCAAATTGGGACGTACTGAATCCGACAACAGATGTTGCATCGATGCGCGCGCTGTTTCCTGTCGTCATCAAAGCGGCGAACATTCTTGGGATTGACCGGGCCCTGGTCAACGAACTGCAAACAGCGATTCCATTGCTTCCGAAGTTCGCGTTGCGAACCCCCGAGAAGACTGAACTTCTCAGAGAAGGTGATTCGCTAGAGAACGCTATCATCGCAAACTCCTACACCCCTGACGCGCTGAAACATAACTCGGAGAACATTGGACTGGAACCCGTCTGGCCATTTTCGCTGATTGGCGACGACGGACCCTTGCACGAGGTGGGCGTGAGAACATATGCGCACCGTCCAAACAAATATGAAGCGGACTGGAGTGCCGATCCGGTTCAGGCAGCTCGCCTTGGCTTAGCATCCGAGGTCAAGACAAGCTTAGTGGAACTCACCAAGAGATATCAGGCCGCGCCGTCGGG
>JARLFX010000299.1 GCA_031296355.1 Acidobacteriaceae bacterium | reverse complement strand
ATTGCGCATAATGGCAGCAGGAAGAAGAGTATTGGATGATGTGTGGGACAGTGGGATCCGGCAATATAGTAGCAGCTATACCCGGAAGTCATTATTATATAATAAAACAAGGACACACCACAAATGGAAGAGCACGCAATGAAGAAAATATCGAAGGAGGAGCAGACGAAGATCATGGCGAGGCAGCCCACGCTCATGTGCCAGAACCTGGACACGCTGGACCCCACCAAGATCACCCCGCTCTCCCCCGAGGTCATCAGTCGTCAGGCCACCATCAATATTGGCACGATCGGACACGTTGCCCACGGGAAGTCGACCGTGGTGAAGGCCATCTCCGGCGTCTACGTACGATTCCTCCCCACCCCGACGCTGCAATAGACCGTTCGCTTCCACAACGAGAAGATCCGTAACATCACAATCAAGCTGGGATACGCGAATGCCAAGATATTCAAGTGCCCCGACTGCAAGCCTCCCGAGTGCTACCAGTCCTTCGGCAGCGAAAAGGAGGACAACACGCCCTGCGCCAACTGCAAGAAGCCCATGACCCTCCTGAGACACATCTCGTTCGTCGACTGTCCGGGACACGATATTCTCATGGCCACCATGCTTGGCGGCGTCGCTGTCATGGATGCCGCCCTCCTTCTTGTGGCCGCCAACGAGCCCTGTCCTCAGCCCCAGACGTCGGAGCATCTGGCCGCCGTCCAGATGATGAAGCTCAAGGATATAATCATAGTGCAGAACAAGATCGACATCGTGCTCAAGGAAGGCGCCGTCATGCAGCAGTACGAGGAGATCAAGAAGTTCGTCTCTGGCACCACTGCCGAGAAGGCGCCGATCATTCCTATATCTGCGCAGCTGAAATACAACATCGACGTCGTGTGCGACTACATATGCCGCATCCCAATTCCCGTCCGCGACTTCACCAGCTCCCCGCGTCTAATCATAATCCGGTCCTTCGACGTGAACAAGCCTGGCGACACCGTCGAGAGTCTCAAGGGCGGCGTGGCCGGCGGCTCTGTTCTGAAGGGAATACTGCGCCTGGGGGACGAGGTCGAGATCAGACCAGGCATCATCAGCAGAGACGGCTCTGGCGCGACCAAGTGCACGCCCATCCAGTCCGTTGTGGTCTCCCTTCTGGCTGAGAAGAACGACCTCCTCTACGCCGTTCCCGGCGGCCTCATAGGAGTGGGACTGAAGGTGGACCCCACGCTGACCCGGTCGGATCGGCTTGTGGGACACGTGCTGGGCCACCCGGGCAAGCTGCCAAACGTGGTGGATGAGATCGATGTGACCTACTACTTGCTCCGCCGGCTGTTGGGCGTTAAGGCTGAAGGCGGCAAGACCAAGCAGGAAAAGGTGGTCAAGATGAAGAAGGGCGAGCTGCTGCTGGTCAATATCGGGTCAACTTCGACTGGAGCAAACGTGCTGGAGGTCCATCAGGTACATACCAGAGGCTAACTGCGACTGTAGGAAACGATCAAGCTCCATCTGCTCGGGCCAGTGTGCACCCAGGAGGGCGAGAAGATCTCGCTCAGCAGGAAGGTGGCTAACTGGCGACTCATTGGCTGGGGCGAGATTGCCAAGATCTACCCGCTCAAGTAATCCCCCTCTTCACGCTAATAAACCATTATCTACTGTTCTCCCTCAAATCTCGAGCCGCTCACTCACTATGTTGGCGCTAAACTAGCACATTGGGTCACAT
>JARLFX010000298.1 GCA_031296355.1 Acidobacteriaceae bacterium | reverse complement strand
CCGGCGTTGAATGTAAGCACGAACCCGCTGAATTTGTCGTACAGGATTGCATCCGGCTTCTCGCCCGTCTTGACAGTGGCGATCGGTTTCAACGACTTGAGGTCGAAGATGGTCGCGGAGTTGTCCTTACCGTTGCTGGTGACGCCGCGGCCCAACTTGCTGACGAGAGCGACGCCGTGGATGCCATTCGTGCCGGGAAGTTCTCCGACAAGCTTGCCTGACTCCACGTCGACAACCATGACACGCGTAGCGCGTGCGATGTAAAGGCGGTTGGAAGAGGCGTCGAAGTTTACATAATCCCAGCCACCATCGCCGCCGATTTCAAATGTTTTGGCAACATGATATCCAGATGCTGTTTGAGCGGCGCCTGCGCTCGCCATGACGAGTACCCCTGCGAACGCAACGAGAAGGAAGGACAAAGAGCGTTTCATCGAATCTCCATAGAATCTGTTCCAGATGTAGGAATTGCACATAAAACGGCAGGAAACACGGGCAATTGCACTGCCACGTGTCCCCTGCCGGCAGAAGACAAATTAGAAGTCAAGCCGTAGGCTGAGTTGCAGGCGGCGTGGCGTTCCGGTTCCGGTAGCTCCGGTGTTAACGATCGAAGTGATCGTTCCGAAGCTGGGATTTACCGCGGTGATATTTCCACTGCTATTAGTCGTAACGGACCCCAAACCACCTGAAGGGTT
Organism: Acidobacteriaceae bacterium; assembly: GCA_031296355.1. The sequence goes on along the minus strand of JARLFX010000298.1, from coordinate 2,694 downwards.
TCCGAACATCGGATGGTTAAACAAGTTGAATGCCTCGGCACGGAAGGTGACGCCACCGTGTTCAAAAAGCTCGGTCCGCTTTGAAAGGGCCGTATCGATCTCGTAGTTGCCTGGGCCCCTTCCGAAGTAGCGAGGCTCGTTGCCCCATGTGTACTTGGCCGGAACCGCGAACGGCGCAAAGCTGAACCAGTTGTTGAGGGTCGAGCCTCCGGCAGGATAGAGCGCCACGCCGGGGATCAGGTTCGGGCGCTGGCCGGAGGTGATGCCGTCCGCCATCACGTTTGCTTTGCGCGTGATTGTAATGTTCACGGGCAGACCGGATCTTGCGGTTCCGATGCCTGACAGGTCCCACCCTCCCACAATCTTCCCAGCTACGCCTTGATTCAAGAAACGGCGTCCCGGCCCGAAGGGAAGTTGGTAAACGACGTTCGAGGTGAAAGTGTGGCGAACATCCTGGTTGGTGCTGCTCCTATCGCAGGAGATGCACGAATTGTTCTCGACACTCACGGCCTCTCCAGCGCCGATAGAATTATCGGTAATCGCGTGCGACCACATGTACTGGGTCTGCCAGAGGAATCCGTTCTTGAAGGTGCGCTGCAGCGACGCTTGCAGTGCATTAAAGTTGCTGTTGGCTCTGTTGCCCTTGAGGCCGTAGGTACCGAGCGAAGAGATGGGCCGGATGGTGGTTTGTGGCAGGAAACCATTCGCGGTTATTTTGCTGAACAGGTGACGGCCGCCGCTGCCTACATAACCCACCTGAGCAACAAAGCTGTGGGGCAACTGCTGCTGGATGTTGAAGTCCCAGTTTTCGTAATACAAGTCTTTCCGGTTTGGATCGATAGCCTTCGCGCTGGTGCTTGAACCAAGGGCGCTGGTTTGGGTCAAATCGTAACCATAGTAAAGCTGCAGCAGGGGAAGATTCGTGCTGGCAGAATAGCGGGGGGCAAGGGATTCCGTCGGATCGCTAAAGTCGTCGTTCTGATTGGCGCCAAAGTAAATGCCGAAGCCTGTGCGGACAACCGTCTTTCCTTTCAAAGCCGACGGAGCCCAGCTCAGGCCAAAGCGCGGACCGAAGTCCTTGGTGTTGGGCTGGTAAAATGGCCCGCCTAAAGGACAGAACCCGCCGCAAGCAGCGCTCACGGTGACGGAACGGCCTTCAATCTCATGCATCACGGTGTAGAACTCATATCGCAGGCCAGCATTCAGCGTTAGATTGGGAGTGAGTTTGAGCTCGTCCTGGGCGTAACCCATATAGAACGTGCGGCGCAATCCGACGATGCCCTGGGCTATGTCGAGGTCCATCGAATCTGCCAGGTTGTGCTGGAAGTTGCTGAAGCTGGTATAGCTGATGTCCGAAGTAGTCATGGAATTGCCCGAGTTGTTAAGTTGAATGCGTCGGATCTCAATGCCAAACTTGTAGCTGCTCCGCCCGCGAAGTCGTGTCAGGTTGTCAATTTCGGAGAACGTGGTTCCGTTCTCCTCCTGAGCGCTACTCCCGGTAAGACCACTCCAGGGGACGTCTCCGCCCACGCTGAGACTCGTCGGTGCACTTCCGTTGACGATGGGCCTCCACGCGGAACGGTTCACGCCAAATTTTGCTTCGTTGATCAGTTGCGGGCTAAAGACTTTATCCAGGGCGAAGACGATGTTTTCCGGAGTAATGTCAGTTAGAGTGCGGGCGCCCGCGCTGTCCGCAGGCTGGTCCAGGTAAGCGCTGTCGATGTTCCCACGGATATACGCCGTGGTGCTGTCGTTGAACTTATGGTCAATGCGGGCCATCCCGTAATCTTCACGGGTGCGGTCGGTTCCGTACGGCAACGTCTGATCGGTCCATTGCGGGGCAGGTGCATACGGTGCCACACCCTTTGGAAATGCGTTGACAAGAGGCGCGAGGTTCGGCGATGTGGCGATAACCAGGGCACGGGCCGCGGCGTTCGGCACATATGCAGCGCTCTGGGTATCGCCGATGGACTGCCTCAGACCTTCATAGTTCATATAGAAAAAAGTGCGGTTCTTGAAGATCGGACCACCCATGTCCCCGCCAAACTGGTTCATGCGGAGAGGCGGCAGTGGGGTTGAATCGAAATAGGTCTTTGCGTCAAATACATCGTTGCGGAAAAACTCGAAGACGCCGCCATGAAACCTGTTGCTGCCCGTTTTCGATACGATGTTGATCTGCGCGCCGCCCGCAGCGCCGCTTTCGGCGGTGTACACGGCGGTACTGACGCGGAATTCGGCGATCGATTCCAGCGAGATGTTCAAGTGCGCGTCGGCTTTTTGTGCCTGCTCCTGAACGCCACTGGCGTCAATGCCGTCGAAGCTATAGTTTTCGTCATCCAGCGCCCGACCATTGAAACGGATGTCGTGCTGGTCGCCGGATCCGTTGTTGATGGCGCCTGGCGCCAATGCCATCAAGCCAGACCAGTTGCGGCCGTCCAGAGGAATTTCCTTGATCTGCTCTGATTCGATCACAGAGCCTACTTCCGCCGAACTGCGGTCGAGCGCTTCCAGTGCGCGCACCTCGACTACCTCCGTCCGTGCTCCGACCTGGAGCCGGGCATCGATGGTTCGAGCTTGCCCGACTTGAAACTCGACGCTATCAAGCACTTCGGGCTTGAAACCGTCTTTCGAGATCGTGATCTTGTAGCTGCCGATTGGGAGAGCCGGTACTTGATAAGTGCCTTTAGAGTTTGT
>JARLFX010000297.1 GCA_031296355.1 Acidobacteriaceae bacterium | reverse complement strand
TAACGGAGCACGTAATCCTGAAGGACCGTGTTGCCCTGATCGTATTTCTGGTGTGCGCGCAAAACGGGAGTCATGATCCCGGCGCGGTCTTCCGGGCTGGTGAACGTCTGGATGGTGCGCATATCGGGAAGCGCCTGGAAGCCGAATTCGCTCATGAAACGCGGATAGTGCTTTTCATAATCGCTGATGGGTGCGCGACCGCTCCACACGCTCCAGTCGTGCATATCGCCGGACTGCCAGGCATCCGACGTATCTTCTCCATCGGCGCTTGGCGAACTGGGCCAGTATGGCGTCTCAGACGAGAAGCGCGCGACGGTACGCGCGAGGATTCCGGACGACACAGTCAAGTAGTCTTCCCACATCTTTGCCGAGACTTCGACCGGAAGAGAAGTCTTGAAGCTATTTCTCCATCCGCGCCACGTGGTCTCAGTCTCGTTGTTCCCGCACCACAGGACGATGCTTGGATGGTTGCGAAGGTGCTTAACCTGATATTCCGCTTCGCGGGCAATATTCTGTTTATAGGAATAAGTTCCCGGCGTCCGGATGTCGGCGAGCATAAAGTCCTGCCACACCATGATTCCCAGTTCATCGCAGATGTCGTAGAACTCGTCGGTCTCATAGTATCCGCCGCCCCAGATCCGGACCATGTTCATATTCGCAGTGCGGGCCGACTGGAGGAACTGGCGAATTGTCTCAGCTTGTACGCGTGCCGGGAAGCTATCGAAAGGGATAACATTGGCGCCCTTGGCAAAGACCGGAATTCCGTTAACGACGAATTCGAAGGATCTTCCCCACTGGTCGGGGTCCCTGCGCAGCACGATGGATCGGAGACCGGTGCGGGCGTCGCGGGATGCAGCGATTCTGGAGTTCTCCATAACAGTGGCGGTGAAACGATAAACAGGCTGTCTCCCATAGCCGGCCGGGTACCAGAGGTCAGGATGAGTAACATCAATCGGAATAATTATCTGGTTTGTTCCGCTCTGTAGTAGGACATTGCGAGTTAGCCCTGTGCAGGTATGAGTGCTATCGCAACTTATCTTTACGGTCGCAGGTCCGGACTTCGCTGCTTGAATCTCCATCTCTGCGGTTATGTTAGCAACTTCGGAGTTAACGTTCAGCTGTCGAATCGAAAAGCCGGAAATGCGTAGGTTGTCCCACGCTTCCAGTTGGACCGGTTTCCATATTCCACTGCTCACAAAGCGGGGTCCCCAGTCCCATCCATACATATAAGCAGCCTTGCGCAAATATGCTTTTTCGGCGACAGTCGTCCTGTGGCTCCATGGGTCCTGAGCGGCAACCTGAGCGGCGGCTTTGATGGGAGAATGAAAGACGATAAGAAGATCGTTCGCTCCTTCTCGCACGAGGGGCCTGATATCGACCCGCCACTCGAGGAACATGTTGTCGGCGGTGAGGATCAAGGTTCCATCTACATAGACATCAGCGCACGTGTCCAGTCCTTCCAACACCAGGTCGAGATGGCCACGGTTCAGTAAGGCATGGCTAATGTTAAGCTGGCGCCGGTATTCCCAATCGGCGTTCTCGATCCACTGCAACTTTGATTCATTGTCGGCGTAGTAGGGGTCTGGAATCAGACCGTTGTTTAGCAGGTCGGTATGTACCATGCCGGGTACAGTGGCTGACCGCCAGATTGTCGGCACTTTGTCATCGTTTGTGCGCTGCCGAAACTCCCATCCAGAGTTGAGTGAGACTATTTGTTCGGGGCTATCTGGAGATTGCGCCTTGGCTGGTCCGCAGGCGCCGGCCAGAAGCGTGACGCCGAGAGCAAATAGTGCGATCTTATCCGAGATATGCATGTTTACTAACTCCAATGTGCAGCCGAACGAGGGGTGATGTGTACATGAAAGCGAGCACTCTCCATCTTATCCAGAGCGATGTTCGCGCTACACTGCGATCGTGAAACGAAATTGCATGTCGTCTGAATACCACTGCGGAAAAGCAGTCCCCCATAGATTGTTGAAGAGGTTGACGTGGATGCCCTCATTCATCTCGGGCCGATTGTCGTCGAAGATCAACAGGCCTCTCTGTCCCGGCGACACCAATGGGGCATCCAGCGTGTCAAGCGTGAAGTGTCCGCGGGCGTCGCGATAACTAACATTTCGGGTGACCGCATGCAGATGCAGACCGCCGTGCGTCATGACGTTATGCGGCGAAACGGGTTGGTCTACCTTATCAAGCAACCATCCTTCTTCGTCTGGCGCCACGGGTGAAAACGAAAGCCACATGGCCTCGGCGAGACGGTTGGCCGGCTTGTTGAAACACTGCAAGGTAATATGGACGACGGGCTCGGTCTTGGGTAGCCGGATCTCCATGGTCAATCGGTCGGGCCAGCCTACTAGATCGGCCAATTCAGCATCGGCCTTGGGCATCCGTAGCTCCGACACGATGCGATGTTCCTGTGAGTTTTCGCCTAGGTACATCTCCTGGACGACAGCCTGCCAGGTGCGGCTCTGAAGAGCGTATTTGTTCATACCCGGTTTGCTGAAATCGTAGCCAGCAGTTCGTGAATTGAAGTCGCGCGTGAAACGGTCAAAGTCTTCCGCTGTGTAGGTCTGATAGCGGAAACAGGCCAGCAGGTGTTGTGGCGACGCCCATTCCCGGCCGGTCTTGCGATCTTTCAGCCGATTGATTGACCCGGTGGCTGCATCAAAGGAGAGCACCAGATGCGCTCCTTCGATTTCTGCTCCAGGCGCTAGAGGGGCTAGTGTGGATTTACGCGGAGGCTTTGGTACAAGGGTTTGCAGCCGAGCCACCGCTTCCGCGCGGAATCCGTCAGGAAGCGCTGCCACGGCACTGTCTATGTCGGCG
>JARLFX010000296.1 GCA_031296355.1 Acidobacteriaceae bacterium | reverse complement strand
GCGCGAAAGTGCGTCAAGATTTTTTGAACTGGACGCGCAAATTGTGCGTCTAAAAGATGAAAGTGGAAATTTGGGGTAGCCCTCGATTGAATTGGCTCCCCGTGCTGCACCGGCGGCATCAAGCGTTACCAGCCGGGCAGGCAATTGAAGAAGGAGAAAATTGCAATGCGTTCCGATTTAGTATTTGGGGCACTTTCTCATGTGCCCAATCGCTACCAGCTCTGTCAACTGGCAAGCAAGGCAACACGTAAGCTGCACAAGCCGAATACACGGCTGCAAGACACCGCGAATGAAGTTTTTTGCCGTTTTCATACCACCAATCCTGGTACTCTTGGACCTGTTGAGGCGCCCGCGGCACAGCCTGTAGAGCGTCGACGCGCAGCCTGACGGCACGCGTCAAACCAGGTAATCGAGTAAGATGACGAATTAGTAAGCCGTTCTTCGCGAACGGCTGTGTTTCCCTTGGCGTTTCGACACTCCTCATGAGTCCGAATCAAGCTATTGGGTTCGGTTTGCACCGATAGTACTCTCGTGTTTTCATCTCGTTTCTTCCTGGAGCACTTCCCCCTCCCGCATCCCTTCACACACAATCCCGCCTTGCAGGTGATCATGACCATCGCTGAACTGAAAGAAAAAAACATAACGGAACTGAGCCGTATTGCGCGCACTCTGGAGATTCCAGGGACCAGCGGCCTTCGCAAACAGGACCTCATTTTCAAAATCCTCCAGGCGCAGAGCGAAAAGGAAGGCCACATCTTCGCTGAAGGCGTGCTGGAAATTCTTCCCGATGGCTACGGCTTCCTGCGCTCGCCCGACTACAACTATCTTCCCGGCCCCGACGACATCTACGTCTCGCCGTCGCAGATCCGCAAATTCGATCTGAAGACCGGAGACTCGATCAGCGGCAATGTCCGCCCCCCGCACGAAGGTGAAAAATACTTTGCGCTGGTCAAGATCGAGGCCATCAACTTTGAGTCGCCCGAGGAGACACGCAACAAGATTCTCTTCGACAACCTGACTCCGCTTTACCCGCAGGAACGCATCAAGATGGAGACCACGCGCGAGGGCATCAGCGGCCGGGTTATGGACCTGCTGACCCCCGTGGGCAAGGGCCAGCGCGGCCTGATCGTCGCTCCGCCGCGCACCGGCAAGACGATGCTCCTGCAGTCGATTGCCAACTCGATTTCCACCAACCATCCGGAGGTTGTGCTCATCGTTCTGTTGATCGACGAGCGCCCGGAAGAAGTCACGGACATGCAGCGCTCGGTGAAGGGCGAAGTGATCAGTTCCACCTTCGATGAGCCGGCAGCGCGCCACGTGCAGGTGGCCGAAATGGTGATCGAAAAGGCCAAGCGCCTGGTCGAACACAAGCGCGACGTGGTGATTCTGCTCGACTCGATCACCCGCCTGGCGCGCGCCTACAACACCATCGTGCCTCCCTCGGGCAAGGTACTGTCGGGCGGCGTCGATTCGAACGCATTGCAGCGGCCCAAGCGCTTCTTTGGCGCGGCCCGCAACATCGAAGAAGGCGGCTCGCTCACTATTATTTCAACAGCCCTGGTCGATACCGGTTCGCGCATGGACGAAGTTATTTTCGAAGAGTTCAAGGGCACCGGCAACATGGAAATCATTCTCGACCGCAAGCTCGTCGATAAGAGAGTTTTCCCGGCCATCGACATCCAGCGCTCCGGAACCCGCAAGGAAGAACTGCTGATTCCCAAGGAAGATTTGCAGCGCATCTTTGTTCTCCGCCGCGTGCTGAATCCGCTATCGCCCGTCGAAGCCATGGAACTGCTGATTACCCGGCTTGAAAAGGTCCGCAACAACGCCGAGTTCCTGCAGAACATGAATCAGCTATAGAGAGCCTTCCGGCTGGGCTTTGCCTGGCCGGAAAACACTCCTTCAAAACTTAAAACGCGAAGCACCCTTCCGGGATTTCGCGCTCACTGTTAAGATAGAAGAGTCGTGGGGCTGTAGCTCAGCTGGGAGAGCGCCTCGTTCGCAACGAGGAGGTCAGCGGTTCGATCCCGCTCAGCTCCACCAAACTTTTCGC
>JARLFX010000295.1 GCA_031296355.1 Acidobacteriaceae bacterium | reverse complement strand
CCAAAACCCCAAAACCCCAAAACCCCAAAACCCCAGGTGCTATTCTGGTATAAGCCAGCACAGCGTGACACAGACCACGGACGAACCGTTAGTGATAGGTAGTATCCTCACGCTGAGTGTAATAATGCATTATTGTCGTACCATAGAAATATAAGCATCACTCAATGAACCATGGCTTGGTTGAGTAATGTCAAGGTATTACTAGAGACAAAGCTTATTCACTTGTTGGAATCATCGATCGGTTAACAGCTATGAAGGGAGGATTTTATTCCGATCTGCCGCGCTTGAAGCCGCCACGTCCACGGCCTCCTCTAAAGCCACCACGGCCGCGACCACCGAAGCCACCGCGTCCGCCGCCGAAACTTTCGTGGTCTCCGAATCCTCCACGCCCTCTGAACCCACCACGGCCGCCGAACCCTCCGCGACCGCCGAATCCGCCTCTCCCGCCGCGGCCTCCGCGGAACCCTCCGCGGTCTCCTCCCCTGCTGAATCCTCCTCTCCCTCCTCTGAACCCGCCGTGGAAGCCACCCTCCTTGTGGCCCTTGACTTCGGCCGGGCTGATTCTCAGACTTCTGCCGTCGAGGTCCTTGCCGTTCAGAGCGATAGCCTTCTGAGCCGCCTCGGCAGTATCGAAGTTGATGTGGGCGAAGCCGCGAGGCCTGCCGTCATCTCCCATGGCGATCTTGACAGTCTTCACGTTGCCGCATTCGGCGAAGAACTTCTTGATCGACTCCTCGGTGGACTGGTAAGAGAGTCCGCCCACGAAGATCTCGCAAGGGTTAGCTGCCTTCGCCGGCGCTGCGCCCTGGGGCTGTCCAGCCTTCTCAGGGACTGGGTCAGTGGACAGACGCACCATCAGCTTGCGTCCCTGGAAGTCGGCATCGTTCGCCTCCTTCACAGCCTTGACGGCGTCCTCCTTGGACTTGTAGGCCACGAAGCCCTTTCCTGCAGGCTTATCCTTCTATAAAATTTATTAAGCGAAAGGGAGATACCCGCTGGAGGAGCTTGACAGACTCGATCGCGCCAAACTTGCTGAAGAACGCAGTCACTTCAGCCTCAGTCACGGTGAACGGCATGTTCCCGACGAACACCTCCTTGTCGCTGCCGCGCTTCTCCTTCTTCTCGGCCGGCGCAGCCTCCTTCTTGGGGGCCTCCTCCTTCTTGGCCTTCTTGGGCTCCTTAGCCTCCTCCTCCTCATCGACGCCTTCCTCGCTTTCGTCCTCATCAGAGCCTTCCTCCTCCTCCTCGTCCTCCTCGGCCTTTCCCTTGTGAGCGGCGATCTCCTTCGCTATCTTCTTGGCCTTGGCGACTTCGGGCTTCTCCTTCTTGGAGCCAGCCTGCTTCTTGGGCTCTTCGTCTTCCTCAGAGTCATCCTCATCCTCGTCGTCTCCGGCCTCGGCGAGTCCGGGCATCACTTCGCTGCTGTCCTCCTCGTCCTCCTCCTCATCTTCCTCCTCCTTGCCCTTCTCAGCCTTAGCGCGCTTGCCGGCTATGGCCTTCTTCTGCTCGGCTGCCAATTCCTTGATGAGTTCCTCCTCGTCTTCATCATCGTCGGATCCGAGGGACTCTTCCTTCTCCTTCTCGGGCTGGGTCTCCTTCACGACTGCCTTGGCTTCCGCCTTCTTGTCAGCCTTGGACTTTCCCTTCTATTACGATGAGAACGCACCATTACCTCTCCCTTCTTGGGCTTCTGGCCTTTCAACATTATTATATAAGCACCACTGTCCGTCCAGCTAATATACTGCTGGAATGCGCCGGCGAAATGTGTATGTAGGTATAGTATTGACTCAATAATAATACGGTGCTGCAGCTATTCTTTTAATGGATAATTATAAGCAAATGCAGTCCATGCTCAACCCTGGAGCCAACCAATATTTCTCCGGATATATTCCGCCGCTATCTCCCGAGGCTTACCAGAACCAGATGTATCAGCAGAACGAGCTGCCCCTCCAAGCGCCCATGCCCAACGCAGGATACCCTGAGCAGGAGCCTAAGAATATGATGCCGCAGCCCGCCCCCGCCGCGGTTATGCCCGCTCCTCTAGCCCCGCCTCAGTACCAGTCCGTCCCCTCCTCCGCACTTGCGGAGCAGATGAAGCCAAAGCAGAAGCGGCGGTCTAAGAACGAGCGCAACGGAAGGGACTACATATGTGGCTGCGGAAAAACGTACCTCAGCTACCCCGCGTTGTACACACACATCAAGACGAAGCACGGCGGACAGAATCCTTGCGGCACCCAACAGCTGCAGACCGGAAGGGGAAGAGGCCGGCCAAGGAAGGTGCGTTTCTCGCTTGCTTACGAGTCGTGTAGCCGAACTCCATGTTCATGGGACAAACTGCGGCGGGACAGCCGGGGCCAGAAGCCATGCACGGAGCGGGAGAAGGAAACAGAGAACTGCGGCCAGGAGAGGTCCCGTCGCCCGAGGAAGCATTGAGGAAGTACGGAGTGCTCGAGGACAACTCGACCCCCATCCTCAACATGTGTGACAGCTTCCTGGCGCAGGCGAAGACCGACTCCATCCAGCTGTATACAGAGATTCTGGACGAGCTCAAGGTGTTGATGAAGCGTGAGGAGGACGTGAAGGTGCCCCAAATCGAGCAGAAGCCAAAGGTCCAGGCCGAACCGCAAACTGTTCCGCCGGCTGCGAACAGGCTTCCGGAGATGAAGAAGGAGGAGGAGGGGAAGAAGCCTGAGGCAGAGGCAAAATCGAGCGTCCAGCCTGTATTCGCTCCGGCTCTGATGCCCGCGCTCGCAGAGAAGATGGCACTAGCCCAGGCTGCGCCGGTGGTGAAGCCGAAGAACTGTCACGTGATCCTTGCCGAATATCTATACGAGATGTCGAAGAAGGTCAACGAGAAGTTCTTCATGACTCTGATCATCTTCACCCGGCTCTATCGCGACTATATGAACATACACGGCTGGGACATCGTGTCGCGGTACAAGGCGGTGAGCAAGGAGGAGCGGGACACTTCTTACGCCAAGTGCAGCGACGCCGAACACATGCCTGAGGCCTGCAACGACTTCGCCAAGAACTATCTCCCCAAGGAGCATCCCAGCTTCGACCAAGAGATTGCCATAGACATCACCCTCCATCTGTGCCAGTGGCTGTACAGGAAGGGATACACTCACACACATATCTCTCGCTTATAACCCTTTTGTACACAACTTATTTGTATGTGCTAGGAGCATATACATAATAGAACTACACTGATATTGGCTCTCTCACTGCTCGCTAGCATCGATATAATAAGAGCGTGTGCAGAGTAACCACGCACTGGGGTTTTGGGGTTTTGGGGTTTTGGGGTT
>JARLFX010000294.1 GCA_031296355.1 Acidobacteriaceae bacterium | reverse complement strand
GTGGTGGATATTCGCAGCTGCATCGACTGGCTGGAGACGCAGGGGTACACCCAGTTCGGCCTGCTCGGCACCAGCATCGGATCCTGCTATGCCTACATTGCCGCCGCGCACGATCCCCGCGTCCGCGTCTGCGCCTTCAACCATGCGTCGACTTACACCGGCGATGTGGCGTGGGCGGGGCAGAGTACGCGCCATGTCCGCGCCGCGTTTGCAGAAGCAGGGCTGACGCAGGAGGATGTGCGCGCCATCTGGCTGGGCCTGAGCCCCATGGCCTATATCGACAAGTTTGCGGCGCACCCGAAGCGGGTGCTGGTAGTGCATGCTCGATACGACCTGACCTTCCCGCTGGAGTATTCGCTGGACGTGCTGAAAAACTTCGAGCGGTTGAAGGTCGATTATGTGTCGAAGGTGCTGCCGTGCGGGCACTATACGACGGGGGAGACGCCGTACAAATACATCGACGGCTGGTACCTGGGGTCGTTCGTATACAGCGCGTTCAAGCGGCTGGCAAAAAGCAGTTAGCAAGCCGTGGTTTAATACGGGCATGAAATCCTTTGCAGCTCTCGCGCTGTCTTTTGTATCCGTATGTACCCTCGCTCAGGCGCAGGAGCAGCACCCGCATGAGTTGATGGGATTTCTTCTAGGCCAGCAACTCGGCGCGGTGGCTAGTGAGTTTGGGCAGCCCTTTCGGGAGGGTGAAATGGACAAACTCCGCACCTATCATGCGTACCATGTGCCGGGTGCCCCAGAGACGTATTTGGTTGCAATCACCGAAAAGGACACGATCAAGAAGCTTGAGCTAACGGGCACGGACTATCACGGCGAGACGAGTTTTCTTGGCCTTCATCTGGGAGATTCGACGGCTGCGATTGAAAAGCTCGTGGGTAAACCCTCTGCCATCCGGCATGAGGATGACGTGAACGTCGACCTTTGGGATTACATGCCATCCACCTTTTCACTGGAGGTCTCTCCGGACAAGAAGCTATATAGCATCCAGGTTGTTGATGCAAAGATAGAGCCGAAGGATCTCACTGGCGCGGACCTGCTGCTGAGTTTTGCCAAGGCAGTTGCCGCGGGAGACGTCGACCGCATAATGGTGATGTCCTCCGGCGATCTGAGATGCGGTGATCCGGACAGTATGTGGAATTTTGGTACAGAGCGGGCTCGCCACATGCTCGGCAATGCACAGAGCGGAATGCGGCAATGTCTGCAATACGCAGCAAGCATTGTGCAGAACCTCGGCTTAGTACTGAAAGGCGCGGAGATAAACATTCGCGTCTATGACAATGACAAAAGTTGGCCTGGGTGCGTCATCAAATTCCCGGAAAGCTCACCACTAAAAGAGGTTGCATTTCATTGGGAAGCCAATGAATGGCGCATCTATGATGTAGTCCTCCGGCCCAAAAAAGACGAAAAAGAAGTTCATCAAGAAAAGCGAACAGTCTAGCTTAGGCCGACAGGCAACACCGGGCTGGTACCTGGGGTCGTTCGTATACAGCGCGTTCAAGCGGCTGCGTGAGGGCGCGCAATAGCTATATACTTTCGCATTCCCCAAAACACAGAGTTGACGGGGCAGAATTGCGAGGAAGCACGATGATCCGTATTGCAGAACCGAAGAGCCTGTTACGCCGGGCCGTCTATGGTGCGGCGCTGCTGGCGCTTTGCGTGGCGCCATCTATGCTGGCACAGACCACGGCAGGCACCTTCAAGGACATTGCGGACAAACCGCCCGCAGGCTGGACGCTGGCTGGCAGCAAACCGGAGAACTACAAGGCTGGCATCGACGGACAGGCAGTGTTTGAAGAAAAGCCGAGTGCGTATCTTGAGGCGAAGGTCCAGAATACGGGCGGCTTCGGCTCGCTGATGCAGAGCTTCAGCGCGGAGCAGTTTCTCGGTAAGCGCGTTCGCCTGCGGGCCTGGGTGCGTGCGCTGAATGCGACGGGCTGGGCGGGGATATGGATGCGCGTCGACAAGGCGTCTGGCCCGGTTGCTTTTGACAATATGGAGTCGCGGCCAATCAAAGGCACTACAGGCTGGACGAGCTACGATGTTGTGCTGGATGTGCCGCAGGATGCGACCACCATCTCGCTCGGCATATTGCTGAACGGGCCCGGCAGAGTGTGGATGAGCGGCGTGAAGTTTGAGGCCGTGGACAAGGACGTTCCTGTGACTGGAGCCCCGCCGCCGGCGGGTCCGGTCAATCTGGAGTTCGGGAAGTAATCCTGCTAAAGCAAATCTATGAGTGGCGGAAACGTCAGCAGCAGGCTCAGGCCGAGCAGGATGAAGGCGGTTAGCGTGATGCGCTTCAGGGAGACGGTTTTTCCCTTCCAGGCTTGAGCGAGGATGGCCCAGCTTACCAGCCAGAGGATGATGGCGAGGGTGGTTTGACCAGAGAGCGGGCCGGTGGGTTTGTAGAGGATGAAGTGGCTTTTGATGGCGGCGGATTTGTCAGCGGCGAAGCCGAAGATTCCGATGGCAAAGCAACCGATTCCGGCGGAGAGGATGGCGGCTGCGCCAGGACCATTGGAAAGCGCGGGTGCTTCGGCTGCGTGGATATCTTCAAGAATGGCCATGTTAGCTCCCGTGCGTGATGTGGATGATGCTGCCACCCTGTACGGGGGCGTATTTATTGAGCATGGCGCCGAAGAAGCCAGCGACGCCCGCAGCGAGAAACGCCACGAGGGTGAAGGTCAATACAGCGGTGCGCAGCGCGGGATGCCTGCGAATGTCGCGACCGTACTGGAGGAAGACTCCAGCAACCATGGTGATGGCGATGGGTGTGAGCCAGGCGACGTGCTCTTTCCACTCCATCCCGAGGTTGTGCCAGTCTATGGTGTCTGGGCTGGATTTGAGCAGGAGCTGCGGATAGCCGGAGAGGTTCATCATGCCGGCGGGTGCAACGGCGCGATACCAGGGATAGACGATGTAGGTTCCGGAGAGCACCGCAGCCCAGGCAAGCATGGCCATGGTCACGAGATAGGCACGGAGGAAGCGATCATTCTTCGGTGCGGCATGGATGCCTTGCGGGGTGCAGACGCGGTAGAGCTCAAGCAATGCACCGGAGAAGGCGAGCAAATAGAGCACGCCAAAGCCCATGCCGTGCAACATAGTCCAGAAACCACGGACGGTAATTTCCAAGGTAAAGAGCCCTCTCTGAAAGCAGTGTGATGTTTCTCGTTACAGCATCTTTTGCGTGGATGCGTTTTTCGCCCCGGTGTCATCCGTGGCATTGTGGCCCCAGGTCCAGTAGAGGCCGAGGTAGGTGTAGGTTTCGACATGGCCTTTGATGCTGTGGCCCGCGGCAAACAGGAGCTGGAAGTGATCGGTGAAGCCGTAGGTTCCGCCGAGGTCGGCCAGGGTGGCGTGGCGGACGCCGGCAGACTCAAGATTCTCTGCGCCGTGGTAGAAGAGCTCGGTGCCGAGGGTGAGCTGCTTGTTCATCTGGCGCTGCAATAGCCAGCCGGCGAAGGGAGCGTTTTTGTAGCCGGGTTCCTGGAAGACGAGGGCGCCGACGCCGCCATAGGTGGTCCATGGGCCCCAGCTCTTTTGTATCCAGACGGGCAGGCGGAACCAGGCGCTGCCTACGCCGAGACCACGGTCGGCGTTGCCGGTAGGGGCTTCGAGCATGGGGAAGATGCCGATCTCCGGACGCCACGTTGTCTCCTTGACGAGGCGGTACTTCGCGCCGAGCTCAAGATCGCCGAAGCCGGTGTTGACGGGGCCGTTATTGGGCGGGAAGTTGGTGACTACGGGTGCAACGAGATGAAGTTGCAGGTTGGGCGCGGCGCCCCAGTTGACTTCAAACGCAGGAGCACTGAGCGCGGTGCCTGTGGTGGATGTCCGGTCAGACAAGGTGAAGATGTATGCCTCGTAGTGGTGGAGAGGTACGGGGTCAGGATCGTCTGTCTGGTAGGGCGGGCCGGCGTGGGCGGTGGCGGCGATGCAGAGCAGGCTGCAGGCCGCGAGCCACGGTGCAGGTTTTCTCATGCGGTACTCCGGCGCTTGTAATCGAGGGAGAAGGCGCCTGCACCGAGCAGGGCGATGGCAATGAGACCAAACAGCATGCAGAGATCGACGCGCGATTCGTGCATGGCGGGCCAGAAGCCCTGCTTCAGCAGGAAAGGGATTTTGGTGGAGACGATGGCGACTGCAATATCGATGAGCAGGGGGATGACGGCGAGGGTGGTGAAGAGGCCGAGCAGGAGGAGCAGGCCGCAGACGATCTCAACCACGCCGACAAAGGGCGCGCTGTATTGCGGCCAGGGGATGCCGATCTTGAGGAAGCGCCCGACGCCGAGCTGATCGGGGAAGAGGAATTTCTGAATGCCTTCGCTGAAAAAGACCCAACCTACAAGGATGCGGATGAATAGCTTTCCTACGGATGCGCGGGCGGATGTGAGTTCATGCGGGGACATGGCGGGCTCCGTGATGCTGCAACGCCTCAGATTTTAGCCTATGCGGTACTGCGCCGTGATGAGTATGGCACGAATAAAGCGCTTCGCTGGAGTGCTTTGTGTGGAATATGGGTGGAATGGCGGGGAAATTCGGTTTCCAATGCGCCTGGGCAAACCCGGCGCGATAAAATTAGGTCATGTCTACTACAGTCGCTGAGAACGTCTCCGCCATGAATCTTTCCCTCGCCCAGTCCGATCCGGCCGTTGCCGAGCAGGTTGCGAATGAAGTTCGCCGCCAGCACGAGGGGCTGGAGATGATCGCATCTGAGAACTTTGTGAGCCGCGCCGTGCTGGAAGCTGCTGGCACGGTGTTCACCAACAAGTATGCCGAGGGCTATCCGGGTAAGCGCTACTACGGCGGCTGCGAATACGCTGACGTGGTGGAGAACCTGGCGCGTGACCGCGCGAAGGAGCTTTTTGGCGCGGAGCACGCGAACGTGCAGCCGCACTCGGGCTCGCAGGCGAATGCCGCGGCGTACATGAGCATCATCCAGCCGGGCGACACGCTGCTGGGACTGGACCTGGCTCATGGCGGGCATCTGACGCACGGACACAAGCTGAATTTCTCCGGCAAGCTGTACAACATCGTCGGGTACCAGGTGCGCAAGGATACTGAGACCATTGATTATGACGAGCTGGAGGCGCAGGCTGTGCGCGAGAAGCCGAAGATGATTATCGGCGGCGGCAGCGCGTATCCGCGGACATTTGATTTTGCGCGGATGCGGCAGATCGCGGACAAGGTGGGCGCGTTCTTTGTGGTGGACATGGCGCACTTTGCCGGACTGGTGGCGGGCGGGGTGCATCCTTCGCCGGTGCCGTATGCGGATATCGTGATGACGACGACGCACAAGACGCTGCGCGGACCGCGCGCGGGATTGATCCTGAGCAAGGAGAAGTTTGCGAAGGACATTGACCGCAGCGTATTCCCCGG
>JARLFX010000293.1 GCA_031296355.1 Acidobacteriaceae bacterium | reverse complement strand
GTGGTAGGCCTTCTCAGCAGAGATGATAGGCGCATAGGACGAGAGCATGAAGTGGATACGAGGATAAGGCACCAGGTTCGTCTGGAACTCAGTGATATCGACGTTCAGAGCACCGTCGAATCTCAGAGAGGCGGTCAGGGACGAGATAATCTGAGCAATCAGTCTGTTCAGATTAGTATAGGTAGGGCGCTCGATGTCGAGGTTCCTCCTGCAGATGTCGTAGATGGCCTCGTTGTCCAGCATAACGGCGACATCAGTGTGCTCGAGCAGGGAGTGGGTCGAGAGCACGCTGTTGTAAGGCTCAACGACTGCGGTCGACACCTGGGGCGAGGGGTAGATGGTGAAGCCCAGCTTGGACTTCTTGCCATAGTCGACGGACAGTCTCTCGAGCAGGAGGGAGCCGAGGCCGGAGCCAGTGCCACCACCAACGCTGTTGAACACTATGAATCCCTGGAGTCCGGTGCAGATATCAGCTAGCTTGCGGATTCTGTCGAGGCACAGGTCAACGATTTCCTTGCCGATGGTGTAGTGTCCGCGGGCGAAGTTGTTAGCAGCGTCCTCCTTGCCGGAGATCAGCTGCTCGGGGTGGAACAGCTGTCTGTAGGTGCCGGTTCTGATCTCATCCATAACGGTGGGCTCGAGATCGAGGAACACAGCGCGAGGCACGTGCTTGCCGGCACCAGTCTCGCTGAAGAAGGTGTTGAAGGCATCATCACCTCCTCCGATGGTCTTGTCGGACGGCATCTGCCCGTCCGGCTGGATGCCGTGCTCCAGGCAGAACAGCTCCCAGCAGGCGTTACCCACCTGGATACCGCCCTGGCCAACATGAACAGAGATAACTTCTCTCATTGTCTTTCTTTCGAAAGCTTGAAGTGCTATATCTTTTATTTTCTTCCCCTATTTATACGAGTCTTCACTTAATCCGCGTCAAGATATTCAAATTGGGTGGCTATTACTTATAGATTTATGACTCATTAAGAAATTCAATTATGCCTCCCTTCATCGAAATATAATTTATCTGTGTACAACTATACACAGAGTTCAAACGCATCTTAGATAAATTGAATAAACAGACCGCCTTATCTTTCTTATCTTCATGCTATCGTTATTATGCGCGGCGTTAGAATGCATCTTTCACGTGCGACACTGGG
>JARLFX010000292.1 GCA_031296355.1 Acidobacteriaceae bacterium | reverse complement strand
CCTGGTCGTCACTCCCGAGACCAGGGACCGCGTCGGCGTTCACATCGGCTCCGGCATCGGCGGCTTTGATGTCATCGAACGCGAGCACACTGCCCTCTTGCAGGGCGGCCCGCGCAAGATCTCTCCATTCTTTATTCCCGCCTCCATCGTCAATCTCGCGGCGGGCCACGTCAGCATTCGTTATGGCGCCGCCGGCCCGAATGAAGCGACCGCAACCGCCTGCACCTCCAGCGCGCACTCCATCGGCGACGCCTTCCGCATCATCCAGCGCGGCGACGCGGACGCGATGATCGCCGGCGGCACCGAAGCCGCCATCACCCCCATGGGCGTCGGCGGCTTCGCAGCCATGCGCGCGCTTTCCGCACGCAACGACGATCCCACCCACGCCTGCCGCCCCTTTGACAAGGATCGCGACGGTTTTGTGGTCGGCGAAGGCGCTGGCATCCTCATCCTCGAAGAGCTGGAGTTCGCCCAGGCACGCGGTGCAAAGATTCTTGCTGAAGTCATCGGCTACGGCATGAGCGCCGACGCATTCCACATGACCGGCATGGCCCCCGAGGGCGAAGGCTGCTTCCGTGCCATGAGCCACGCGCTCAAGGTCGCTGGCGTCTCGCCCGACGAAGTGGATTACGTCAACGCCCACGCTACCTCCACCGCACTGGGCGACGCACTCGAGTCCAAGGCGATTGAGAATGTCTTCGGCGAGCGCGCACTCAACCACACGCTTCTGGTCAGCTCCACCAAGTCCATGACCGGCCATCTCCTCGGCGGCGCTGGCGGCCTCGAAGCCGGCATCACCATCATGGCCATGCTGCACCAGATCGCTCCGCCCACCATGAACCTCATGGAAGTGGATCCGCAGTGCCGTTTGAACTACGTGCCCAACAAGCCGCAGTCCGCAAAGATCGATGTCGCCCTGTCGAACTCCTTCGGCTTCGGCGGCACCAACGGCTCGCTCGTCTTCCGCCGCTGGGCTGAATAATCTTCAGTCATCACCTCAAACAGAAAAAGCCACGGCAATTTGCCGTGGCTTTTCTCTCTTCACTCACGCATCCTGTTACGCGCTGGTGTTTCCCGTCAGAAGTTCACTTCATCTCCCCTGTCATTCTGAGCGCAGCGAAGAATCTGCTTCTCGCTCACTCCAGCCATACTCTGTCGTCTTGTCGATCACTTTTAGCCATCGTCATCCTGAGCGCAGCGAAGGATCTTAGTATTTCGCCAATTCACCACAGCCCTCTGAAGGCTGATACATAACCGGCAGCGCGTCTGCGTTATTCGATCAGGCTGAATCCCACCGCGTGGTTCACAATGCCGGTCACCGCGCACATGGCATTGTTCACCGCCAGCGCGGCCATATCCCGGCCCACACCCTCCAGCCCTGCCAGTCTCTCAATTGCTCTCGCCCGGGCCTGGTCCAGCGCATCGCGCGAATCATCCCGCCCCATCCACGCCGAATCATGTTGCGCCTGGATGATCGCGATCTCCTCCGCGATATTAGTCATCTGTTCTCTGGCAACGGGCGCAACCGTTGGCCACTCTTTCATCAGTGGCTGTTCTGCGGCGCTCAACATAATCGGTATCACTTCTTCAAGATGTAGTTTCATGGTTCCTCCTTGCGTTTGACCCTGCACGTTCGCCGGGTAACTTTGAGGTCCATGCGTTTGGCCCGAATGAGATGCATGTTCAATCGTGCCGGCTAAAACTGCCAGCACCCTCTATCCCCGGGGAATTGCGTCACACACTCTAGTCCCGGGCACATGATTGTGCCAACCTATTTTCCAGATTTTTTTCTTCCCTGCCTCTCCGTCATCACTCCAAACCGTGTCATCCTGAGCCGCAGGCGAAGGATCCCGACGCGCCTCACGCCACCCCTACCGCCAAAAGCTTCCGCTGCACCGATTTGTTTGTCATTCCGAAGCGCAGCGCGCGGAATCTGCTTTTCGTTTTTGCCTTTGTTTTGTCTTTGTCCGGATTAAGCCCCCGGCTTCAGCCGGGGGAAGCAGGGCTTCAGCCCTGCTGGAAAACCAGCCGCGCCGTCAGGCGCTTCCACTCTGCCGAAGGCCTCAGCGGAGCCGCAGGCGCAGCGAGCCTTTCGCCCACGCCACCCATACCGCCCCGCGGCCCCAATAGCGTCCATAGGCCCTCCACGCACTATCCATGCAACTACCGTGCATCATCCATGAACCATCCACCAAAAAACCGGAAGCCCAAGCACAGTAAACACATTCCAAACGCAATGGGTCATACCCATGACCCATTGCGAGATCATAGACAAGTAATTGCAAAAAAGACATTTATCGCTTAGGCGGGAAGGTATGACCCCCACAAAAAATCCCCACACCTCGCGAGAGATGTGGGGCTTGAGAGGCCGAAACTCCGATGCTAACGCGCCAGAATCTCGGCAGCTTTCAGGAACCAGGGATCGAGCGGCTTTTTGCCCTTCACCACCTGATCCAACGGCGTGGTCGTGATATCGCCCTTGCAGATCCCGACCAGAACGCCGGTGTTTCCAGCCACAATCTGTTCCACGGCCTCAAAACCCAGCCGCGTACCCAGCAAACGGTCCGCGCACGTCGGCGGCGCACCGCGCTGCACATAGCCCAGCACGCTGGAGCGGAACTCAAAACCCAGCAGCAGGCCGTGCTTTTCAAAGTACTGGCACAGCCCTTCCGCGTTGTACTTCGCGCCCTCTGCCACCACCACAATGGCGTGCGGCTTGCCGCGTTCGTACGTCTCCTGGATGCGCTGCGCCAGCAATTCCGGCGGAGTATCCACCTCGGGCAACATAATCGCCTCTGCACCGCCGGCGATGCCAGACATCAGCGCCAGGTAGCCGCAGTTGCGTCCCATCACCTCAACCAGCAGCGCCCTGCGGTGCGACGATGCCGTCACCTTCAGGTTGTCAATAGCGTTCAGTGCCACATTCAGCGCGGTATCCACGCCGATCGTG
>JARLFX010000036.1 GCA_031296355.1 Acidobacteriaceae bacterium | reverse complement strand
CCAAAACCCCAAAACCCCAAAACCCCAAAACCCCATGCATGAACAGTGTTCGCAGCAGCAATGTATAGGGTGAGTGTTAGAGAGGATACGTGATGATAAACAGCATAGAGCATTGTCGGGGGCAGTGAGCGGGAAGGTGTAGTGAGTTAGTGAGCATGCACACGCCTGGCGCCATACTTACGATTCGTCCCGTGGTCTAACTGGCCCACAGGATATAAAAAGAGCGATAGGCCAGAGTGGGGATAGAAGTGTCGGCAGAGTGTGAGCGGGCGCACCGGGGAAGAATCGCTGCATGTGGGAAGGGCGGGAACTGGTGTCCAGCGGCCGCGTTATCCGAAATAACAGTCCGGATCGAACGAATTAAATTAGTGGTCGATTTTGCCCTCGATTAAGCATGCACGAGGCACTAATATTATTAATGAACACTGTAGTTAAGGACGTGAATTACGATTAGTTACTGGCCTTGTTAATTAGTTCGAACAAGTTTAATGCAGTGTGTGGGAACGGTGAAGACGACTTGTGAAGCCTCACGCCCGCCGGCAGCGGAAGCACAGGTCTCACGGCCGAGGAAAATGGCGTCTGCAGGTAGCTGAGATATCGCAGCAGAGGGTCGATATCCACCTCAGTGCTCTGTCCAGCATTTTGCTCCTCCGCCGCCTCCTTGGTCGTGGCCTCCTGAGGCGGGGCGAAGAGCGAGAACGGGGCCCGAGCCCACTCCTCATTTCCTCCCGGTCCAGGACTGGTCA
Source organism: Acidobacteriaceae bacterium (assembly GCA_031296355.1). The sequence continues at coordinate 780 of JARLFX010000036.1, read as the reverse complement.
CAGTCTGACCGCTGTCCTGTCGGGCAATAAGACGCTTGCCATTGGCTGGGGCAGACTTGGCGGACTCACACCCTGCAGCCCTGCGTTCGGACTTCTCCTTGACCGGGGGATGCTTCTCGGGCTCGGTGTGTGGCGACTCCTGCTGACTGGCCTCGCTGAGATCTCCGGGCTTCTTGTTGTAGCTGGCATTGGAATGATATTCCTTGAGGGCGTACTCGGGGTGGGTTCGTCGATGCAGAGAGAGCTTGCCGGTCTGGCTGAAGCGTTCCTGGCAGCCAGCGACGCCACAGATGTAAGGCTTGGCACTTGTGTGGGTGTTGGTGTGCTCCTTGAGATATTGGAGCAGGGCGAACTTCTTGCCGCAGAACTCGCATACGTAGTTCTTTTCCTGGCTATGCACCAGCCCGTGCCGCGTCATCGAGAACTTTGTCTTAAAGCGCTTCCCGCAGCTTGGGAAGGTGCAGACGAAGAGTCTATCGCCGTCCTCGTTGTCAGTTAACCCTGTGTGTTTCATTTTTTATTTGTTTTTCCGCTTCCGTGCTTTATATCCACAAGACCCAGATGTGCGGTCTCCGGTGAATTATCTCGACACTGTATTTGAATAATATGCATTCAAATAGTGAGACAGGGCAATAATTATATAATCGAATAATATTGCTTATGTCCCCGCTATATTTATTTCCTGCCCTTTTAAACGAACGCGTTATGCACGTTCGCTTATCGTAATGTTATTCGGTTGTTGACCGATGCGGTGACGCGGCGCATCACTTTGGCTCTCCT
>JARLFX010000291.1 GCA_031296355.1 Acidobacteriaceae bacterium | reverse complement strand
GGACGCGAGCAGGTGGAAGTGTTACTGGCAGCGCTAACGGCAGAAGGGTACAAGCATAGCCGCGTGCTGTAGGGCGAAGTGCTAGAGCAGCTTGCGCGGCGTATCCAGATTGTAGGGATAGTACTTGTCGTGCGAAGCGTATGACTCAGCAAAACCGGCGACCACGGCCAGCAACAGGATCCAAACCAGCGCATAACGCAGCAGGGTGTCGAATAGGTTGTCGCGGAAGAGCGCAACGCCGAGCTGCTTCTGCAGCCGGGCCTGACGACGGGCATTGCTGATGGGGCGGCGCGATGACTGCATCTTTAGCATCTTCGCCTTCATCGGCATCGCGGCTGAGAGTTTCAGTTCCATGTGAGAACTGTAGCTCTGGCATTTGGGGCAAAGAATCCCCACAAAGCGAAATCGAATACAACTTTGGTGTAACGGGGTGTGGATGTGACGGAACAACGCCCACATAAAGACAATTTAGTAGCGAACTTCGCCAATATAAACGCCGTAGGGCGGCAGGTGAACGGCATCCAGGCTCATGGGGCCCATGCCGTGGTCCGTGCGGGCAATCGTACGCATAAAACCGCCCTGCACAGCGTTGCTCTTCATGTCCGCCTTCAGATCCAGCGTGACCGGCTGCGCGGAAAAGTTGCAGGCAATTACGACCGCCGGATGTTCCAGCGTCGGATTTGCCGGCTTGCGCAGCCAGACCAGGGCATTCTGCGCATCGTGATTCAGCATCACATTGCTGCCGCTATGCAGTGCCGTGTTACTGCGGCGCAGAGCAATCAATTTGCGGTACCAGTTCAGCAATGAATCCGGATTGGCGTCTTCCGCGGCCACATTAGTCGTGGCAGCGCCCGCGGGCACCGGCAGCCAGGGTGTTGCGCTGGTCGTGAATCCGGCATTGTGTGTGGCGGCCCATTGCATGGGAGTGCGCTCGCCATCGCGGCCTTTGTTCTGCGACCAGCCGATAATGCCGATGGGATCCTTCACGGCTTCCTTGCTTGCCGGCGGCGTAGTCACCATGCCGAGCTCCTGGCCGTAATACATCTGTGCGGCAGCGCGGGTGGTGAGCAGTACGGTGGCAAGGATGCGGGCGATTGCCTCCTTATCCTGCGGATTGGTTGCGTTTGCGCTGTACCGGTCCCAACTGCGCACGTTGTCGTGATTGTCAAAAAGGAGGAGCGGCATGTTGCCGTTGAGCTTGGTCTCTGCATCCGTAATTCGTGCGCGGAATGTTGCTGCATCCAGCTTGTTGATGAAAGCAAGTTGCGTGTCCATCGGTAGCTGTAGCTCATCGCCGTGGGCACCATACATCTTTGCCAGCTCCGCTGGGGTATTGGCGTAGGTCTCACCTACCAGCACACGCTGGCCTACAGCAGAGTCTGTCACCTTGCGCAGATCGCGCAGCAGGGTGTGAATCTCTGGCAGATTGGTGTAGGGCGAGGTGTCCTGGTTGGTGTCGCCGAAGGAGTTCTTGCCCGGTAGTTCCTGCGCATTGGTGAGCTTCTGATCTTCGTAAAGCTGTAGTACTGCGTCCAACCGAAACCCGGCAACGCCACGGTTCAACCAGAAACGCACAGCGTCAAACATGGCTTTCTCAACGGCGGGATTGCGCCAGTTGAGGTCGGGTTGTTGCGGATAGAACTGGTGGTAATAGAACTGGTTTGTAGTCTCGTCATACTGCCATGCCGAATGGCCGAACAGGCTGATCCAGTTATTCGGCGGGTGCGTGGCGCAGGCCGGGCCGGGTTGGGCGCAGGCAGAGGTATCACTGCCATCGTGCCAGATGTACCAGTCTCGCTTGGGATTCGTGCGGTTAGACTTTGACTCCTTGAACCAGGGGTGCTGGTCAGAAGTATGGTTCAGCACCATATCCATCAGGATGCGAATGTTGCGGCGGCCTGCTTCGCGCACCAACTCGTCGAAGTCGTCCATGGTGCCGTACTGCGGATCGATGGCGGTGTAGTCGGAGATGTCGTAGCCGAAGTCGACCTGCGGTGAAGGGTATATCGGCGTAAGCCAGATCGCGTCAATGCCGAGTGACTGCAGATAATCGAGCCGCTGGGTGATGCCCTTCAGGTCGCCCACGCCGTCGCCATTGCTGTCCTGGAAGCTACGCGGATAGATCTCGTAGATTACAGCGTGTTTCCACCAGGGTTCTGCCGCCATGCCAGAGCCCGACCATCCCGGGCGAGCCAGCATCTGTCCATGTGCGAGTACCGAGCTAAGCGTGAAAAGAAGAACGGCGAGAAAGCGTGAAACGCGGCCAAAGCTCATGCTGGAAATTCTACTTTGCGGCAAGGGTCGCGGGCTATCTGCGAAAATGCGCGAGCGGTTGAACAAATGCGGAACCTCCGGTGTCTATGTGTGTAGTGCTCGCGCACCCACCAATACCAGGAGGCGCGTATGTTCGATGCATTGCTCGAATCAACTGGCAGCTTGAAGACTCAGTCAAAGTACTGGACGATCGCAACATTCGGGTTGAATGCCGGATTCGTTGCCGTGCTGGTACTCATTCCACTCCTCTACCCTGAAGCGCTACCGCACCCCGCAATTTCGGCGATGCTGCTTGCGCCTCCACCCCCTCCGGCTCCTCCGTCTATGGCAAAGGAAGCTGCTACCAGCCACAGTGCGGCTTCGCAGGGAAGCGGCCGACTTACAGCACCGACGACGATGCCAACGAAGATCAGGTACACCGTGGATACGACGATTGCCCCGGCAGGCAATGTGCGGTTTGGTGATTCAGCCGGGCCGGGAAGCGGCGTTCCGGGTGCTGACCTGCAGGCTATGATTGGCCCGCCGCCCGTAATCGTAGTGACGCCCCGGCCGCCACGGAGCACAGTTCCGGTGCGTGTCTCTACCGGCGTGGCTACAGGCAATCTGATCGTGAAGACGCAGCCTGTGTACCCAGCCATCGCCCGCGCCGCGCATGTCTCCGGAACGGTGGTTTTGAGGGCTGTTATCTCAAAGAGTGGCAGCATTGAGAACCTCGCCGTAGAAAGCGGCCCTGCCATGTTGCGCCAGGCGGCGCTGGATGGCGTACGGACATGGCGCTACCGTCCATTCCTGCTGAACGGTGAACAGACGGAAGTGGATACGACCATCCAGGTGAACTTCACGACAACGGAGTAACTGGATTGCGGGGCCAAGCGCAGCCTGCGCGCGAGTGAGAAAATAGAAACATGCTGCAACTCACTGGCGTGGGCAAGCGCTTTGGCCCCAAAACATTATTTGAAGACGCGAACTGGCTCATCACGCCGGACGAGCGCACCGGGCTGGTCGGCGGCAACGGTACGGGTAAATCGACCCTATTGAAGGTGCTTGCCGGGCTGGAACATCTGGACTACGGCGAGCTGCAGCGCACTAAAGGCATGACCCTGGGCTATCTGCCGCAGGACGGGCTGGCCCTGAGCGGACGCACCATCTTTGAGGAGTGCCTCAGCGTCTTCCACGCGACCCACGAACTGGAGCGCGAGATGGAGGTGCTCTCCGGTCAACTGGCGGAGCTGCCGTCTGATGGCGAGGAGTATGCGGTTGCCGCACGGAGATTTTCGCAGATCGATGAGCTACTGCGTGCGCACGATGGCTATGCGCTGGATGCGCAGGTGGGCGCGGTGCTGGGCGGCCTCGGGTTTACCAAGGAAGACTGGCCGCGGCGCACGGAGGAGTTCTCTGGCGGCTGGCAGATGCGCATTGCGCTAGCCAAACTGCTCCTGCAGAAGCCGAGCTTGCTGCTGCTGGATGAACCCACGAATCATCTGGACCTGGAGACGCGCAACTGGCTTGAAGATTACCTGCGTAACTATCCGCAGGCCTTCATTTTGATCTCGCATGATCGCTACTTTCTGGATGTAACCGTGAATAAGACGGTGGAGATCTGGAACAAGCGCGTGCATTTTTACAGTGGCGGCTATGAGAAGTATCTGCAGCAGAAGACGGAGCGCCGCGCACAACTGGACGCAGCGTACAAGAATCAGCGCCTGAAGATCGAGCATCTTGAGGCGTTCATCAACCGCTTTCGCGCGCAGGCCACCAAAGCAAAGCAGGTGCAGAGCCGCATCAAAGAGCTGGAGAAGATCGAGCGCATCGAGATTCCGGAAGAGGAATCGACGATTCACTTCAGCTTTCCGCAGCCACCGGCCTCTGGCCGCACTGTGATTGCAGTGGAAGGGCTTGCAAAGAGCTATGGCGAAAAAAATGTGCTGCGCGATGTGAACTTTACCATTGAGCGCGGTGACCGGATTGCGCTGGTCGGCGCTAACGGCGCAGGTAAATCTACGCTCATACGTCTGCTGGCCGGGCTGGATAAGCCGACTGCCGGCAGCGTGAAGCTGGGCCACAATGTGCTCGCAGATTATTTTGCGCAGGATCAGTACAAAGTGCTGGATGGCGGCGCAAAGATGCTGGACGATATTACTGCTTCAGCACCGAAGATTCCGCAGGTAGAACTGCGTGGGCTACTGGGCTGCTTTTTGTTCAGTGGTGACGATGCATTCAAGCGGCTTGGCGTGCTCTCTGGTGGAGAGCGCAATCGCTACGCGTTGGCCCGGTTGCTGGTGAGCCCTGCGAACTTCCTTCTGCTGGATGAGCCTACGAACCATCTTGATTTGCGAGCCAAGGATGTTTTGCTGGAAGCCATTGCTAATTTTACCGGCACGGTTGTCTTCGTCTCCCACGACCGCTATTTTATTGATGGCCTTGCGAGCAAGGTATTTGAGGTCGAAGGTGGTCATGTCCACATCTACCCAGGGAATTACGAAGAGTATCTGTGGCGCAAGCAGGGTATGGCCGCAGCAACGAATGTGCCCGAGAAGACAGCCGCTGCGCGCGACACAACCATCATGACGGAGGCACCGGAAGCGGAGAATCGCGCAAAACGTCTGAATCCGATCAAGCTGAAGCAGATGCAGGAACGCAATGCGTTTGTGGAAGAAGAGATTCCCCGCCTGGAAGCGCGTATTGCAGAGACGGAGACGGCCCTGGGCAATTTTGTTTCGGTTGCAGAAACGCAGCGGCTGACTGCGCTGCTGGAAGATCTTCGGGTGCGCCACGGCATCTTGCTGGCGGAGTGGGAAGAGCTGTCGATGGCGTTGGAAGAAGCTGTTTCCTGATGGCAGCCTGAGTGCATCGCGCATGCAATGCGATAATTGAAGAATTGGCACAATATTCTGTTTTCCACCCCGGGAGAGCGGCACGTGAACTCACTTTGGAAGCCTGCTGGCTGGCCTGAACGGCTCGCAGAACTTGAAGCACGCAGCGATGCAATGAAAGATGCACCTTTGCGGCGCGATGTGCGCTCACTTGGCATTCTGCTGGGCGAAGTGCTGCGTGAGCAGGCAGGCGATGCGCTTTACGGGATAGTGGAAGAGCTTCGGCGCATTGCCATTGCGCGCCGTGAAGCGGATGCCACGGCAGATGACGCCACCGCAGCCCAGAGCCTGCAACAAGCCCTGCAACGCGTGAACGCATTGGATCTTGCGCAAGCCTACCCATTGGTACGCGCCTTTGCTTTCTACTTTGAACTGATCAACCTGGCTGAGACCAATCATCGCAAGCGCCGCCGCCTCAGCTTCCAGTTGGAAGAGGATGCGCCACCGCAGCGTGGTTCACTGCGTGGAACTCTGCGCAGTATGCGCGCTGCCGGCTACAGTGCTGAAGAGGCGTTGACGCTGCTGGAGAAAGTTTGCGTGATGCCGGTCTTCACCGCACATCCCACGGAAGTAGCGCGGCGCACCGTGATGTTCAAGCGCCGCCGTATTGCGGAGATCCTAGAAGAGTTGGATCGCATTCCTGTCCCAGCTGAGCGGCTCGCTGCGCTGGAGCAGGAGTTGGTTGCAGAGATCACCATGCTGTGGCAGACGGATGATGTGCGCCGTTTGCGCCCCAAGGTACTGGATGAAGTCCGCATGGGGCTTGATTACTACGATGCGTCACTCTTTGATACGCTGCCGGGCCTTTACGCCGAAGTGGAATCGGCATTCGCGCATGAATATGGTGTGGTGAGCGACATTTCTTCCATGTCTACGCTGGTACGTTTCGGCTCATGGATTGGTGGCGACCGCGATGGCAACCCATTCGTCACACCAGAGGTGACTCGCGATGCGCTGGAGGTTTCGCGCCAGCATTTGTTGAAGCACTATCGTGAATTGTTGCAGAATGTTTTTGAGCAATTGGGTAGTTCGCGCCAGCAGGCCGCTGTAAGTTCTGCGCTACAGGCCAAGGTTGAGATCTACATGGAGCAGTTGCGTGCAGCGGGTGACCTGGCATTTGAAGAGCGCTTTCTGAATGAAACCTCGCGGCTGATGGTCTCCTGCATGATCATGCGGCTGGGCGGCACGCCGCACAGCAGTGTTGAAATTCTGGCGCACAGCGCGCTTCCTCCCTACGAGCGTGCGGCAGAGTTCGTGGGCGACCTGCACTTGCTGCGCAATAGCCTTGCGGAGAACAAGGGTGTTCGCCTGGCACGCCAGCTGATCGATCCCATTCTGCTGGAGGCGCGTACCTGTGGCCTGCATCTCCAGACGCTGGATATCCGGCAGCATGCACGTGTGCATGCTGCCGCTGTGGCGGAGATCTCTGCCTGGCAGGGAGGGGGCGGGGGGGAGCTGACGCTGCCATCTGCACTCTCGCCGCAGACGCAGGAGTGTATTGATACCTTCCGCGCCATTGTGGAGCTGAAGAAGGCGTATGCACCGGAGGCGATCCGCAACTACATCATCAGCGGGGCGAGCAGCGTGGAAGACATGCTGGCGGTGGTGTGGCTGGCGCGGCTGGGCGGGGTGAAGGTGGAGGCGGAGGGGGATGATCCGGGGCTGATGCCGGCGCCGCTCTTCGAATCCATCGAAGACCTGCGCAATGCTCCTGCCATCTGCCGGACGTTGTGGATGTCGAAGGCGTACGAGCCGCTGCTGAAGTCGTGGGGCCGCAAGCAGGAGGTCATGCTTGGCTACTCTGACTCCAACAAGGATGGCGGTATGATCGCCAGCACGTGGGAGATATACAAGGCGCACCGCGCGCTGCACACCGTCGCGCGGGAGTGCAACGTGAACCTGCGGCTCTTCCATGGGCGCGGCGGCACGGTTGGGCGCGGCGGCGGGCCGACGCATCGCGCCATCTTCGCGCAGCCGCTGGACTCCTTCAACGGCGAGATCCGCATTACCGAGCAGGGTGAAGTGCTGAACTGGAAGTACGCTGACGTGGTGTTGGCAGAGCGCAACCTAGAGCTGATGATCGCTGCGTCGCTGGATGCGATGGCGCGCCCTGATATGAAGCTGCTGGCGGGTAGCGACAATCCTGCATACCTGACCGGCGAGCTGCTGCCGGAGTGGGAAGAGGCGCTGGAAGAGCTCTCCGAGAGCTCGTACGTCTTTTATCGTGAGCAGATCATCGACGATCCTGAGGTCTTCGTCTACTTCGAACAAGGCACGCCGATGGCGGAGCTGGAGCATGCGCGCATCGGCTCGCGTCCGGCGCGGCGTACGGGGAAGCGTACCTTCGCCGATCTGCGCGCGATTCCGTGGGTGTTTGGGTGGATGCAGAGCCGCCATCTGGTGCCGGCGTGGTTTGGCGTGGGGCATGCGCTGGAGCGGTTTGCCGCGCGTCCCGGGGGGTTGGAAAAGCTGCGTACCATGACGAAGAGCTTCCCGCTGATGCTGGATATCATCCGCAACGTGGAGATGGCGCTGGCAAAGTCTGACTTCGGCATCGCGCGGCTCTACGCGTCGCTGGTGGAAGACGCTGCGCTGCGCGACCGCGTCTTCAGCAAGCTGGAGGCGGAGTTTGAACGGACGCGCATCATGGTGCTCGCGGTTACGGGGCAGACGGATCTCTTGCAGGCCAACCAGGTGCTGGCGCGTTCCATCCGGCTGCGCAATCCCTATGTTGATCCGCTCAGCCTGATCCAGGTGGAACTGATTCGCCGCAAGCGCGCCGGAGAAGATACGGACGCGATGAATCGCGCGATTGCTTCCACTATCAACGGTATCTCGGCGGGTCTGCGTAACACGGGCTGAGCCCTAAAGCTGCGTGGGTTCGATGTTCGTCGCCTTGCCATTCTGGAAGGTAACGCTCACGGACTTGCCCATGTTGTAATACTTCGCCGTACGATTGCCTAAATTATTGCTGTCTGCCTGAGACGGTTGCCCCAGCGCGAGCGCCACCTGCTTCTCTGTCATGCCGAGGACTGCTTCGTGTTTCGCTACGGCGTCCCACGTAGCCTGCGGCCAGCTCTTATACAGCGAGTGCACGTCGTCGTAGAAAAACATGTTGTCGAGGTTGAAGGTGTAGCCGGTGGCGTCGATGTAGCCGACAGGGGTTGCGAACTTCTTCGCATCGCCGCCGGGTCGCGTAAAGATCAGGTAGACCTGTTTGTCTCCGGGTGGAATGTGGATCGCGACGGTCTTCGGCGCCGCGGTCTGAATGAAATCTTTCACCTGCAACTCGTCAGCGCCCAGCAGATAGCCGCTGCTGTGCGTGAAGTCAATCGCATGGCCATTGCAGGGATAAGCCTCAAACTGGCCGCCAGCGCTTACCCAGACGGATTTGCCGATGAGGGTCTTCGCGTCCTTGAGGGTCGTAGGATAGAGCTGGCGCGGCTGCGTCAGGTCATCGTCCGTGACCTTGTAGCGGGATACAGGCGCGGCTGCGGGCTTGCTGGCTTCGACGCGTTCGCGATGGATCAGGTAGACGCGGATGCCGGCGATGATGGCGAAAAACAGGGTGAAGCCGAGCGCAATTTTACGGGCATTCTCCATCGTGCAACCTTTCCAATATGAATTGGCAGGAGGGGTACCCCCCTCCCCCTATCTAAAAGCTAAATATCCTGTTTTCAGGTATTTAACGTTGGAGACTACCGCTAAATATTTGGAAACAGGATATTTACGGGTAAATATTTCATTCGCAAAGGGTTATGGGTGCGGCCCGGTGCGGCTGTAATTTACTTCCTGTATTAATTGTAGCGACTTTGGATGGAAAGTACGCCAAACTTTCAGAAGAAAGTTTGGTTTTTCGTGTTTTTTCATGGACGGTTTATGGACAACTCGTGGATGACGCACGGTGGTTGCATGGATAGTGAATGAGTGCATTGGGGTCGATTGGCGTCCGTGGGGCTGACGCTGGATTCTTCGGCTTCGCTTCGTACAACTCGGGGTGGCGTTGGCGGCGGGGGGAGATGGGCGGGAGCGTCGCCGCTACGCGACGATGTCCCACTCATCCCGCGATGAGACTGCGTGATGAATGGGGCACCCGATCTGGGGGAGAGTTAGAATAGGTCGCCAAGAGGTGATGCATGGGCCACCCGCCCGGAACAATGAGAATGAAATGGATCATTATTGCTACAGTGCTGCTTAGTCCCACGCTTGGACATGCGCAGAGCCAGTATGTGATCTCGTTAGAGAAGGCGCAGCCGTCGTTGGCCGTTCCTACAATGACTGCGGCTAACGGAGTGCTTTATGTGGCCTATCGTTCCTTCGATCTGCTCCGCCGTTCGACTCAACTCCAAGTGTTGGCATATGACCTTGCGGCGCACAAAGAGCTCATGCATCGGACGATCCCTGTTCCCAAAGTGCAGGGGGCTAGAGCATCGGAGAAGCTCGCTCTATCGAACGATGGCAACGCGCTTGCTTATGTCGAAACAGGCAGTCCATCGCTGATACTACTTCTCAAGGTAAAAGACCTCTCAGAGCTGCGCCGTTTAGAGTCTCTACCCTTCCATGAAGATGACCCGAATCCGAAGTACGAAAGCAGCGATCATCCTAGTGCTTTTTACGGCTTCGATAATGACGGCTACCTGTGCTTCAGAAGCAGCACGTCGGGCAGACAACATAATCCGCGTTTTCTTCGAATAAACGCCGAAGATTTTAAGCTTGTCTCCGACACGACTGCATCAGCTCTAAAGAAAGCAACATGGCCGCTTTTGAACTGGAATCCCAACACAAAACGGTTCTGGATGGAGCTGGATGTTAAGCAGTATCAAGAGAGCGGGGAGCCGACCGGTGTAGCACTTCCAAAAGTGATGCCAGAGCAGGATCAGGGGGCTTATGGGCTAGAGGGCGATGACCTGTTGGCCTTCTATGCCATGCCGTCGAAGGGAACCGTAGTCAGATATGCATCTCAGCAGAATCACTCGTTAGAACTGCCTTGCTCTCCGTCGCCTTATGGGATCAGCAACGATCACCGATATGTGGGGGCAATCTGTGTCACTCAACAAGGCGGCTTACCTGAGGCCGGAGGAGGCCGTGTGTTGACCTCTGAGTTCTTGCTAATCCAGAGCGATGGCCCGACGGTCTTATGGCGGCATCCAGCGATCACGTTAGGTGCAGGAGACAGAGGATACTTCCGTTGGGCGTCCTCCGTTATAGAACCTTCCGGCGGAAAAATCCGAGTAATAATCCCGACCAAATCTGCAGCCCTATTGGTCTACGAAATCGACGCTACGCCGTGATCTTTTAGCTGCCGCTCCCGGCAGCTAATCGCCCATCGAATCCCTCTCCTAATCCGCCTGTAGTTCGCCAAAACTCCATCGGCACAAGATTTTGCGGGTTCTTTACTGTTAATGGGTGATTGTTCAGGCAATTTTGTAGTCAGGTAACTCCGTGACTGAGTGCCACGGGCGCAAGAAAACAGAGTTGAGAGCGTAAATCGAGCCCGCAGGCACGCTCCGGACTACATCCATCAGATGATTTCAGTTCAACGAGGCAGCAGAAAAGTATTCAGGCTGCCAGATCGTAACGGTGGTGCAGGCCGCCGACTCTCGGCATGGATATAACCCTGCAACTCGCGTCTGAATCCTTTGCCGCAACTCGACCTTCCGGAGTTTGCTTCTCCAGTCCGAGATGCGTCCGGTCCTCATGGTAGTAGCGGACGTACTCACTCATCAGTCGCCGCAGGTGAGCTTCGTTCAGCACGATCACATGGTCCAGCAGATCTCGGCGGCAGTTGCCAACCCAGCGTTCAGCAATGCCGTTCTGCCACGGACTACGGAAGCTGGTTCGCTCCGCTGCGCATCGCAAGAGGCCGCGCTGCTTCGGTCGGAATGACGGCGGTGGAGGGTGATGGCGATGGGAGATGGGCGGGAGCGATCGTCGCTACGCGACGATGGAACAGCAGGTCCTTCGACTGCGCCACTCGCGATGAGACTGCGAGTG
>JARLFX010000290.1 GCA_031296355.1 Acidobacteriaceae bacterium | reverse complement strand
CCCCAAAACCCCAAAACCCCAAAACCCCAAAACCCCAAAACCCCATATCCATAGTGGCGCGCACATATTTGAGTGAAGATGATAGCGAAACTACACACTCAATGTATTACTAGTCATGGGTTGTTGGAGCTAAGAAATTTAAATAAATTTAAGGAGATTTGGTGATGAAACAACAGCTAGAGAACTGGGACCCGTTCAGGCTTGCCAACCGGCCCAAGTACAAGAAGTCCGTTATGCTGCTTCTATACGTCGCCATAGGCGCCACGGCCATCTCGCTCTTCCTCTATTTAATATTGGGGATATTCAGCGACCGAAACTCTAAGCTGTCGCACTACAGCAAACAGGTGAGAGAGTGGAAGAAGACTGGGGAGAGCTTCAAGCTGAGCGACATATCGGTAGCCCTAAAGATCATGCCGTCGGAGAACACGCGCGGAAACATGGTCGTGATGACCCACCGCACGGAGGACATGCTCAAGGAGCGCAAACTTAGCCGCATCTACAACTACTCCCAGAGCTACTTCTTCCACACCAACACTACCATGTACTTCCCAGTCTTCCATTACGAGGTCGACAACGTTCCTGTTGGCGACTCTGAGATCTATTGCATGCACCTGTTCTGGACGCCGAACGAGAACGAGCAGACGCTAGAATTGTACGAGAGCGTGAAAGGGTTCCCGCAGTGCACGAAGGCCTTCAATCCCCGCGTGATCTGGCACCAGCATGACCCCAAGTACGGCTCCGAGCTCAATACTTGGAAGCAGGAGGTCCGTGCCCTGGAGGGATGCAACACGCGGGAGGCGTGCCAGAAGAAGTGCAACAAGTACGCCGGCATCGCCAAGCGCACTCGTCAGAAGGAGTATATGTGCTACTCGTACAAGGTCCTCACAGATATCTGCCTGACCCTCTATTACAATACCACGGACTCGTGGACCTACGCCGGCGGCTGCTTCGAGAACGGTTCGCCCGTCCACATGGCTTCTGCCAAGCCCGGACAGACCTACAACTTCGAGGACGTGACCGTGCAGGTGAGGTCCAGGTTCGACCCCTACGTGGTGGCCGCCAAGGAGAACACGGAAAGCGACGACCTCTCCTTCGGCCTCGATATCGACTTCATCTACACCTTCGCCTTCCTAATATTGTTCGTGGCAATTCTGTGCGGCGTGGTGGTCGCGGCAGCTGTAATCCTGGAGAAGTACATCGTTCAGACACAGCTGTACGAGAAGTTCTTCAGAGAATCGCCGGTGCTGGAGACCGGGCTGGGCGTGAATGCATAATTCTTATAATACTGATCCCTATTCAGTGCTTCACACGGATACCAAGCGCTATGTTCCTCCTTATCTGTTTGTGTGTTAGCGTGCATCTTG
>JARLFX010000289.1 GCA_031296355.1 Acidobacteriaceae bacterium | reverse complement strand
CCCCAAAACCCCAAAACCCCAAAACCCCAAAACCCCAAAACCCCATATGAATGAGAGCACCGTCCGTATCTCGCTCGATCTCCCCCAGCTAGAATGAGTAAGTTAATTTAGCATTTAGCAAGGGCCTGCTTTGCATAGTACTGAACGTCCTTATCGGAGTCAGCAGTCATCTCAGCCAGCGCCGGCTTCACCTTGCTCGCCACCGTGGCCGGGTCGAGCTTCGGCATGATCTGTCTGAACAGCTTGGCAACACAGAAGCGGACATTGGCCACCTGGTCCTTGCAGCCTCTCAGCAGCACTGGCACCACACTTGCCCCAATCTGTTCCTTGGTCAACATGTCAGTTGTGCTCTAAACAGTCAATTTCACCTCAGTACTGCGATAGAGTTGAGCACTGTCATCCTGTAGAGGTATCCTTGCTTGTCACGACTGAGAACCTCGACCGCCTTTGGTATGTAAGAGTTGATGACCCAGTCGGCTTTGAACTCTGCGGCCAGCAATCTCAGCTTCTCTATTCCCGCCTCCCTCACCGCCGCTGTGCTGTCCGTCAAGAACTGCAGGAATATCGGCTCCACGTTCTTTGCATAGAAGTCCTTGCCGAACTCATTGGCCAGTCCGGCCACCAGAGTTACCACCGAGTGTCTCACCCGCCACTTCGGCTCCTTCATCAGATTGGAGAGCGACATGAGGAGGCCGCTGGTGACCAATTCGGGTCCGACCACCGAAGCCACTGACTGCAGTCCTACGAGCACTCCCAGCTTGACCTCGAAATGTTCGTCCTTGAGAAGATCGACAAGCATGGGGACGAGCTTCTGGGTGACGATGTCCTTCTTGGTGATGGTGCAGATCTCGCACAACGACTCAGCAAGTCCCGCTATCAGGTTGTGCCAAGCGCATAGTACCACGCACGCTGAAGGTCGTGTCCTGTGTCAGCGCCACCATCGAGGGCAGCAGGATCGCCTGGATCTTCTCCGCGCTTATGCTCTTCACGCAGGTCTTGAGGTTGATCACGGCTGCGGTGCGCACGTCGGCTTCGACATCTTTTAGGAGAACTGCGAAGCGGGCCACCAGGTTGGCGTCGGTTATGTCCTTCCCGAAGGCGTTCGCCAGCTCTGAAAAGTTCTTGGCGATGGTCAGCCTCACCTTCCACGACTTGTCCTCGAACAGGCTTAGTAAGATGGGGAGAGACAGCCGCTGGACGTCCTCCTTGACGAGGTTCCTGACGATGGGGACCAGACTTTCGACACAGATTACGCGGATGGAGTCCTGCTCGTCCGTGGCCAGGTGCTTGAAGCTCGGCACGAGCTCGGCCATGATGAACTCCTTCTCCATCTGACCGGCTAGCAGACCCACGGCGGTGGCGCACGATTTCCGGATGAGCGGCGTCTCCTCCCTGCACAGTTCCACGAATCGTCTATCCCCCGCGGTTAAGCCACAATCAGAATACTTTCGCAGCTTATCCTTTTGGGTCCCCGCACGCTTGTAGCAGCAGGTCACCAGTCCTATGGCTGACACTCGCGACGGCAGTGTGTCCGTCATTGATAGTCTAATCACCTTGGCGGTTCGTGCTCCTGCAGCGATACCATGGGGGCGAATATGTTCTGTATGTCGGTGGCTGAGAGGGCATCGGCGATTTTGGAGAGGGACTTGACGGCCTGCTCGCGGACCACGGTTTCGTCCATGCCGCAGAGAGTCTCGAGGAGAGGGAGAAGGGCCAGCTTGTTCTCGAGGTAGGTGAAGATCTTCCCCAGCTCTTCCGCAATCGCGAACAGCACCTCGTCGTCCTCCTTCCTTATCAGATCTAAGCGGGGTTCAAACTGGGGATACTGTCGAGGAAAGGGATGAGCTTGTCGTAGGTCTGGGACACGCCGATGGCCAGAACCACGGTGGTGAGTCTGTGGATGGCATTCACCTTGTACGCGATCTCGTCGTTGCTCATCTCTTCTTTCAGCAACTCCATTGGGTCGATGTGTTCTTCCGCCATTTAAATATCCTCCTTAATAATAACTTAGCTAAGCCTCGCATATTAGTTATCAACTCTCCGCTCAGCATACTAATGTTGTCTCTCTCTATCTTACATTCGTGCCTTCACACACACTATATTCCCCGCTTTTTGTTACCGGGTGGGGTTTTGGGGTTTTGGGGTTTTGGGGTTTTGG
>JARLFX010000288.1 GCA_031296355.1 Acidobacteriaceae bacterium | reverse complement strand
TTCGGGCTAACATCATAGGAGTAGTTATGAATCAGATGGGCCAGAACATATCTTCAGGTGGTTATTCATATTACGGATATAACTATTACGGCCATTATGGTCAGAACGAAAATGATAAGTCGGAGTGATGAGCCGAACCGTGGACGCCTTTTGCGAGATCGTGATTTTCCATGTGCGAGTTCTGGATTTTCCCTGTTTGCCTCTCTGCCTGTGAGGCTGAGCAACTTCGCAGACAAGAAGCGCCGTCGATAAACAAGCTCTGTCATTGTTAAGCATCCACGAACAGTCCGTTGTGGGATCGTGTTCAGACAAAGGAGAGGCACCATGATCCGGAGACTCGCTTCACTGCTTCCTGACACTCTGCAAGAAGAACTGCGACGCTTTCGCTTCCTTTCCAGGGCTCGATCCGGGCGATTCTCTCCGAACGAACCAGAGTCTGACATCCTTGAGCGATTTGTTTCTCTAGGTGACTGGGTGATTGATGTCGGTGCCAATGTTGGCCAATACACTCTTCTATTGTCGAAGCTGGTTGGCCCAGCGGGGAGAGTGTTGGCATTTGAACCGATGACTACAACGGTGGCGACTCTGGCCTCAGTTGCCGCGCGATACTCCGCCTACCATAATGTTTCAGTGCTCAACATGGCGGCATCAGACCATTCCGGCATACTATCTTTTGAACTTCCGATAGACCAGTCCGGACTGCGCAACTACGAACGGGCTCAAGTCAGTCAGAACGGGAAAACACCAGTCTTCGGAATTCCCATCGACGCTTTGCAACTTACAAAACGCCTGTCACTTGCGAAGATCGATGCCGAAGGACATGAGCCACAGGTTTTGAATGGAATGCGCCATACAATTGAGCGCGACCTGCCGGTGTTGATCGTCGAGGACAATTGCGAACTCTTACCAGACTTTCTATATAGACTTGGCTATGTATCTGAAAAACTACGAAGCGATTCCCCCAATGTAATTTTATCGATAACGGGAACTTCAAGGAATGATGATTTCGCCGCAGGCACCTCGGTTAGCAACGGTATAGCTCTGGCCTGAGAGCCACATATGACTCCAATTGAAAGTCAATCTACTGAATGCACAGAGCCGTCTGTCCAGATTCTTGGTTCGCGGGTGCACTTGGTCTCGGCTGCGCGTACGGTGGATCACATCGAGCGCTGGATCGAGATGCGTGACGGCCGTTGCCACCAGACGATTGTGACTGGTTTTCATGGGCTGCTTGAAGCGCACAAGAATCCCCGCATCCATTCGATTCTCAATGGCGCCGATCTCTGGGTTCCCGACGGAATCGCGCCAGTCTGGCTGGCACGGCTGCGCGGGCACCGAAACGTCGACCGTACGCCGGGAGCGGAGATCATGCAGGAGTTTCTGAAACGTGCGCAAGAGAAGGGCTATAGCAGTTACTTCTACGGCGACACGGAACAGACGCTTGCGACATTGTGCGAAACAGTGAAGAGCAACTATCCAGGCCACAGAATTGCAGGCGCCTATTCCCCGCCCTTCCGCCCACTGACGCTGTCCGAGGAGGCTGCAATCGTTGAACAAATCAATGCCGCCCGGCCAGACGTTCTCTGGGTCGCGCTGGGCATGCCGAAGCAGGACATCTGGATCCATGAGCGGTTAGCCAAACTCGATGTTCCTGTCGCGATAGGCGTGGGAGCCGCCTTCGCCTTTGTCGCCGGAAC
>JARLFX010000287.1 GCA_031296355.1 Acidobacteriaceae bacterium | reverse complement strand
TATGCGATGAGCCTCAAGCGGCGCAAGATGATTGAAGAGGCCTTTGGCTGGATCAAGACTGTGGGCGGGTTGCGCAAGACCCGCCACAAGGGTCTGGAGAAACTCTCTGGGCAGGCGCTGTTGACCTTCGCGGCGTACAACCTGACGCGGGTGCTCAATCTGATGTGGCCGAAGGCGGCGTAGGGATAAATCCGCCTGCCGAGCGCCCAGCGGCAGGCGAATAGGGCAGAAATGCCCGGCAGTACGGGCGGCGGCACACTTCCGGTGCCGAAAAAAACGAACGGAAGAAGAAAATCCGGAGGCATTCATGCGTTTCTCACCAGCCTGTTAACTACCGGTTTAGGTTCGATTCGGTCGATGAAGGTTCGTTCTGGCCCATTGGTGCCAGAACATCCCTACCAGGTTTACTTGTCACCAAGAGTGGTTTCAGCCTATCTAAACCTCGCCCATCAGCAGGGGGAAGGGCTCGCCACCAAACCAGCGCGACTCCGCTGACGGATCCATTAGGGCCATCAGGACTGCGCTCCCGAGTTCATAACTGGCCGAGTTGAAACCGAGCTTTTTGTACGCGTTCGATGTCCCCATCGCCAGGGCCTCAGCACTGACGGCGATTCCCAGGTCTTGTGGTATCTCCTCTGCATATTCCTGACACTTTCCACTGTCCAGTGAATGAGCCTTACGACAAACACTTGGGCGAACTTCATAGATGCCACATAAGTTCTTTGTCAGGAACGGACATGCCGTTCGTTGGCCCCATTTTGTCGCCACCTTATTAGCAGCGACATGCGCCCTCAATTGCGCAATCAGGCAACTTTGTTCGTCAGGTGGTCGCTCTTTCAAGTGTCTGGCAATGAAAAACACTTCCGCAGCCATCGCCTCCACTCGAGCATGGCAACAGTGGCTGCAACCGGCCTTACAGGCAACATTCGCCCCCCGTTCAATCCCCGCCTGGACCACGCGGCTTACTCCGGCCTGTAAGTTGGAAACGAAGGCTATGACGGATCGCTGGGACCGAGAGCTATTCAAATGGCGCTCAGCCTGACGTTGGACATTGCCCGCAGATACCAAGAAGGACGCATATTCTTCAGGAGTCAACATCAAGGTGCCAAGTGACGTCTCACACAAAGTGGAAGTATGCACGTTAGAGTTTCCGAATGAGCGCACGCAGGTCAATTGATTGGAGTGCGCCAAGCAGGCCCCCACCGTAACTCTTCACGGCTGGGCCGCTTAAGGCTCATGGCATCTTATGGTCACCATGTCGCAGCAACTGCACAGCCCGCTTTTGAAACCGTATTCGATTCGTATTTAAAGGCCGGTTTCAACACTCGGTTCCGGAGCCCGATTGATATCGTCGCGCCTATCCATGGCGCGTTGCATGCTTTCCCGCGCCGTCAAACCGGTCAAGGCAGGTCCAGCGCGTGCCGTACCCGGGCGCACAACGCTTCCGGGGTTTGCGAGATGACTTCCTCGGGGATGGCGAACTTGCGGGTCAGCCGGGCCAGGCTCTCAAAGCCGTAGGAGACGATGAACGGGTGCATGCCGGAGGCCTGGGCCGCGACGTAGTCCTTGTGTTCGTCGCCGCAGGCGTAGGCCCGCGCCGGGTTGATGTCGAGCCGCTC
>JARLFX010000286.1 GCA_031296355.1 Acidobacteriaceae bacterium | reverse complement strand
TGGAAGATGGCGATCATGCCAATCACCCATCCGCTGCCGATGAAGGGTACTTCCCAGAATGGATAGTTCATATGTGTTCCCTCTCCAGAATTAGCGGATGCCCCAGTAGCCAAGGGCAGTGGTGATGATCAAAGCGGTGACGGCGAACAGGCCGAAGTAGTGGGCGGTGCGGCCGCGGGAGCCGGTACTGCTTTGGGTATCGTAGAGCGGGATCACGACCCACAGGGCAAGACCAATGGTGAAGATCAGGATGCCGGCTACTTCGCCGGTGGCGCCGGGCAGCAGATTGCCCAGTACCTTCAGCATGTGGAATGGCGCCATGAAGTACCACTCGGGGTGAATGCCATCTGGCGTCGAAGCAAGCGGGTCAGCCTGCTTGCCGAGGTCCCAGGGAAAGATGGAAGCGAGCAGCGCGAGCACATTGAGCGTGATGAGCCACATCGCGAGGTCTTTCTGGAAGAAGTTGGGGAAGAAGGGGACAGACTTGCGTTCGGCGATGGGTTTGGCTTCTTCCGATGGGGGCACTGCATTGCCGTGCTTCTGCACCAGCCAGAGATGGAGACCGAGCAGCGGCAGGAACAGCAGCGGCAGAATAACTACGTGCAGGGCGAAGAAGCGCTGCACAGTGAAGTCGCTTACATCTGGCCCGCCACGAAGGATGTTGGTAGTGAAGTGGCCCATAAACGGCAGCATGGAGGGAATCTGCAGGCCGACCTTGGTGGCGAAGTAGCTTAGCTCGTCCATCGGCAGAAGGTATCCGCTGAAGCCAAAGAGGGAAGCGAGGAAGAGCAGCGCAATGCCGGTGAACCAGCCAATTTCACGCGGCTTGCGATACGCCTTCATGAAATAGACAGAGAACATGTGCACCAGGATGGAGAAGATGAAGAGGTTAGCGCACCACGAATGAGCTGACCGGATCAGCCAGCCGAAGTGCATCACGTACGTGATCTGGCGGACGCTCTCGAATGCTTCTGCGCCGGGGCGATAGTAGACGAGTAGAAGAATGCCGGTGAAGATCTGGATGAGGAAGAGAAATAGGGAGATTCCACCCCAGTAGTACCAGAAGGACTGGCCATGCAGCGGAATCGTCTTCTTGCGGGCCAGAGCGGAAAGCTCACCGAGGCTGAGGCGTTCATCAAGCCACTTGTACATCGAATCGAACATATATGTATCCTTCCTGCGATTCAGGCGCGGGAGACCACGACGCCGGTGGCGCCAACGTTGACTTTGTAGGCTTTGAGCGGCTTGGGCGGAGGTCCACTGACGTTTCTGCCGGTATGTGGGTCGTATACTCCGCCATGGCAGGGGCAATGGATACGATTTAATTCCGGTTCAAACTTCACGGTGCAGCCAAGATGCGTGCAGACCGCGCTGAGCGCAACCCAGGAATCGTCGGCTCCGTGGATGAGCATGGCTGGCGAACTGCCAAATTTAAAGATCATCGCGGAGCCGAGAGGCAGAGCCTGCGCCTTGTCCAACGTGACTTCGCTGACAGCCGTTTCATTGGCGGCCATCTCTGCAGGCGAGGCGAGATAACGGTAGATGGGATAGCCGATTGCGCCGGCATAGCAAAGACCGGCAGCGGCGGCTACGCCCAGGAAGGCGCGCCGGCTCGGCGTGCTTTCCGTCTCGACAATGGTGGTTTCGGGCGGAATTGGCAGTATGGGTTCACTCATGGCTGGACGGGGCTCTCCATAACTCGGGTGGCTCTGGCGACAACGGAAATCAACCAGCCTACGGTGATGAGGCCGGCGACAAAGACTGCGAGGAAGATCCCAACCACGCTCCAGTTGGTGACAACGGCGCGTTGCCAGACGTCGTAACCCTTGCTGAGCAGGGTGAGATCGCGGATGCCATCGCGGTAGATGGTCATTAGTGCGATGGGCAACACGCCCAGCAGGACGGCAAGCCAACTGATGAATGCGCTGATGGGTTTGGCAAAGGCCGCGACCGCTGCAAATAGGAAGAGTACCGCGGAAAGAGCGAGCCAGCCGAGCCCTGACATCTTATAGAGGATGTGGGAGTGCAGACCGGCTTGCACGACGGCAGGTTGTGCGTGATACACGACGAACGCTTCGGCAATCTGCGCGATGACGGCGACGGCGGTGATGCGTCCGCCTAGCCCGGAGAGGAATTTGCCGTCGGCGGGAGAAAAGGTCTTACGCCCGCCCAGGTAGACCATCCACAGACCGGCAGCTACAAAGCCGCTGATCAATATAAAGAGGAAGCGAGGAATGGTTGTGGGGTCGGTGGGGGGCAGGTGCGCGCCCAGAGCCGAGGCAGAGTACATCTGCTGCCATACTTCGGGGCGCAGCATGAGCGTCATGTTGGTGGAGTAGACGTGGGCGATGGTGCCGATGACGAACCAGGCAACCAGACCCATCCACCAGACTTTTTTGCCAGCTTCCAGCCCGGCCGCGAAGCGATAGAGTAGCCAGTAGGCGAGGATGAGCGCGGGAACAACGGCGATCCAGCGCAGGCCGATGGCGACACTGCTGGTGTAGATGGCGCGGCCATAGAGCACCTGCGCAAACAGCAGAGGGGGCACGCCGAGGTTGATGACGTAGGTCATCACGATGGTGAGCCGCCGCGCAATGGCTGAGGCCGCGGTCTGGGCAGGCTGTGAACGCCCAAGCAGGCTCAGTAGGACGGCGATCAACAGGCCGCCGACCATGATCTGCATGGCGACGAAGTGCAGCGAAAGGGTGACGATGTGAAGTGCTTTAAAGAGCCAGATTGGAGCTGGCAAAGGGATGGGATCGACCGCAGGAAATCCATTCATCAGGGAAAGCCTTCTTGATGATTAGCATTTTGGTTTCCCGGGGAATAGGAATTTGTATGCTTATAAAACACGAGTGTTGGAACACCTGTCAATCCTGAATTGCCGGGTGCGGTTGGGTGGTAGTGATTTATATAGATACGCGGCCTATGGCGGGAGGGCTCTGTGTTCACAGGCCTGGCAAAGATAGTCTGTCCTCAGCGTGGGACCCATGCGATGCTAGGTTAATGACACAAGCGCAAACGGAAGGATAGACGATTTCTATGGAATTGAACTGTCGATGGATGCCTGCGTTTGCCGTTCTTCTGATCTTCTCTTGTTTGCAACTCGCTGTAGCGCAGGCGGGGGAGTCCCAGCTTCGTCAAGAAAAGGCGAAGGTGATCTTCGATCAGGATACCGAGGGAATTGTCGGAGACAATGAAGACCCGCTGATCATGCTGCTGCAGTCGCCCAGGGTGGACGTGCTCGGGGTTACGGTGGTGACGGGGAATGGCTGGGTGAAGCAGGAGACAGCGGATGTGCTGAAGCTGCTGGAGCTTGAAGGTCGGGCCGATATTCCTGTGTACATGGGGCCGGATTATCCGCTGGTGCAATCGCGCTATGAACTGGTGCGGCTGACCAAACTGTATGGCGGCAGCCGCACCGATCCATTTCTTGGCGCGTTCGGAGAGTTCAGCCCAGGGCCAGACGATGTAGTAGCGCCGCCGGGTGGCTATGCGAAGATCAAGGCGCAGCCTGAGCCGGCGGCAGAGTTCATTATCAAGAGCATCCGCGCTAACCCACACCAGGTAACGCTGTACTGCGGCGGCTCGCTGACCAATATTGCATTGGCGATCAGCCTTGATCCGGGCATTGTGCCGCTGACCAAAGAGATCGTGTTTATGGGCACAAGCCCGGAGTATCAACCGAAGACGGTGAACGTGCTCTATGACGTGTATGCCGCGCGCCTTGTGCTGCATGCAGCATGGCCCAAACTGACGATTGTGACAGTGGATGTGGCAGAGAAGGTGCACAAGACGCCAGAGATGGCAGAGACAATCGCGAAGGGAAACAACCAGGCTGAGGCGGCGCTCTATACCGAGCTGGTGGTGAAGCCATATCGCGCGGGCAAGCCGGTACAGTGGTTTCGCATGCCCGATGAGTTGATGGCGGCGTACATCATTGATCCATCCATCATTAAGGAGACGCGCCGCTACTATGTGGACGTGGATATTAATGAGGGGATGAACTTCGGTGCATCCATGTATTGGGATGAGCACATCGTGGGCTATGGCGGCGTGCCGTGGCCGGATGGGCCAGTGCCGCGAATCCAGAAGCCGGTGCCGCCGCCAGACGCGCGCGTGGCCAACGTAATCTGGGATTTTGATGTGGAGCGATTCAAGGCTATTTTTCTGAATACCATGACTAGGCCGATGCGGAAGCAGTAAGCGAGATACAGTCAATCACTGACGGTTGCAGAGAGTTATGGCCGGATTATTTGGCTGGCTGCTCTGGTGTATGCAGCACTTCGAGAATCGATTGATAGATGCGATTTCTGACTTCGAAGCGCTCGGGAGCGCGGGTGACGTAGCGAACCAGGATGTCAGTGCCTGATCCTGCAGGGCGCAGGTTGACCGTCGGGCTGGCGCTGTATTGCTTCAGGCTATGACGATGCGTATCGGTCTTCCATTCGCGCTCGGCGATGGCGGCATCGTGTTCTGTTTGTTTGAGGACGATCTTGTGAATTCGCTCAATCAGCAAATAGGAATCTTCAGAGCTGGGGACGGTTACGCTTACTTCATCCCACATCCACTGGCCCGAGGTGGAGAAATTGAAGTACTGGCCGGTCACGGCAAAATTATTGACGAAGGTGACGCGGCGGCCTGTGGGATGTCCTTTATCGGTCCAGTTGCCAGTCTCAAGCAGGGTTGTGCGGAAGAGATTGACTTCCAGCACTTCGCCGCCTACACCGTTGATTTCGACGGTATCTCCAACGCGAATGCCATTTTTGCCCATCAAAACAAACCAGCCGATAAAGGCCAGAATGAATTGCTGCAGGGCGACCGTAAGGCCGGCGGTGGCGAAGCCGAGGATGGTGGGCATTTGCCTGGGGACGCCAAAAATAACGATGAGAATGCATAGAGCGCCAACAAACTGCAGCGCGATCTGAATGACTGTACGCAGTGTCTGGGCACTGCGCGGATCGAGCTTTGGGCGGCTGAGCAGATGGCGAACCAGACCGGAGGCCAGCAGGACGCAGATCATGATGACCACGACCAGCGCCATGGACTGCATGATGAGGTGCAGCACGATGCGATGTTGCAGTAGCACCTGCGCGGACCACTTTTGGTAGACCGCTGCGAGTTGTTGCTCGCTCAGGATGCGGTCTGCGTAGATGCCAAGCAGCTGATGCCTGGCAGTTTTTGCCCTGAGTTCTGCAAGCCGGGAAGGAGCATCCGAAGGAGGCGTCTGCGCGGCTTTGTCACCTGTTTCGTATGCCGCACGCTCTGCCGTCAGCGTAGTTGCATCCTGCTGCGCGGCTTGTAGCGCCTGCTGTAGTAGCTGGTAGCGAGAACGCTGGGCGAACCAGGCTGAGATGCGATCGGCGAATGTAGCGAAGTGTTTGACCGAGAGTACAGCGACCTGACCAAGATCGTGGGTCTGCGCGTCATACTGCTGCATCGTGGCTTCGTGTGCGGTCAGCTCCTGCTGGATGCGGGCACGTTGATCGCCGGAAGAGCGCGCCAGATCCTGCTGCGCCTCGGTGAGCTGATCTGTGTCCAGGTCGAGTTGCGCTTTGGCCAGAGCAAGCTCGGGTGAATCGGAATTGTCTGCATCATCGTCCGCTGATTTATCGCTCTTGAGCGCAGCTGAGTGCGATGCTCCAGGCTTGGTGGGGAGAGTAAGCTGCTGGACGTTCTTCTGATCGTCATTCACCGCCTGTTGCAAATCTGCAATGCGCTGCTGCAGATTGATTACTTCCGGCGTGAGTGTAGTTTTCTGGGTTGCCGCTACACGCATGGCGGTGGCAAACGCCTGATCCACTTCATGGTCGGCCAGCCGCTGGGCGTCGTGAGCAAACTCTTTCTCTTCAGCGGTCATTGCAAGCGGTTCGAGGGATTGAGCTGTCTGCCAGGGGCGCAGATCGACAATCAACTTCTGGTTCCCTGCGGTGCGATGATGCTTCAGAAATGGCAGATTCGCCATGGCGTCGCGAGTGATCCACGAGACTGCCGTGCAGAGGGCAAGTAATGCGACCAGAATCGCCATTCCGAGGACATGCACTCTGCCAAACGCGCGGCTGGGGGGGAGCACAGGTTCGCGATCAGGCTGGGGAGTCTGTGGCGGAGCCGGAGTTTGTGCTGAGATTGGCGGCATAAGGGGAGTTGCAGACCACGCACCGGAATGATCAGGCGCTGAAGTCACAGTCTACCGTATCCAGCTATACCCCTCCCGTACCGCCAAGTGGCATCATCTGGTTTTTGGAATTATCGCTCTATCTCTATGGAAGCATTGAGGGCTGTCGACTAAACCCGCCTACAAGGCGCCAGGTGAGCTTTAGCAGAGCACTCCAGCTGTGAGATGCTAGTAAAAACGCCATAAAGCATTTGCTTCCCCGGGCAAGTGAACAATTCCTACCCATTGAGAGGGGAAGCATCTGTGTCTACAGCCAAGAGCAACGAGACCATCGATTTTCAAAAAGACTGGGCTACGCTCCAGCTACCTGCCCATGTCATCGAAGTTCTCGCCGCTGCATCCAAACTATACGTTCCAAATACGCGTGAAGATCTGCTGAACTGGGCGTTGGACCGTCCGGAAGGTACAACCGACTGGGCACACGCTAACCGTGACGACAAAGGCGAATATGAAGTAGCTTTTGACGTCCCGGGCGTGGGGAGCATAGTAGAAGCCGTCGTCACTAAGGCGCGTAATGGAATCGCAGTCAATTTTCCGGATACGCGCCTGCGCCGCCGCGATCCTGATGCCATGGTGATTGGGGATACTCTTCCCACGGATAAGCCCACCTATGTTGAGCGTTTTGGGGAATCATTTGATCGCACGCGCCAGAAGACGCTGGATTGGCTCAAGAAGCAGGAATTGATTGTTGTACCGTTTTATGCCGGACCAGACGATCTTCATTACGGTGCACTCCTCATCTGTCCGCGTCAGGCAGGATTTTTTGCCGCGGCGCTGGCCGACCTGCAAGGCATGATCCCCGGCAATCGCCTGCCTGCCGACTTCCGCATTAATGGCGGCGTTCTTTTTGTTGCACCGCCTTTTCGCCATACACATTTTGACGGCAAGCAGGTGGTAGTGCACTTCCGCACGCACACGCACCAGGAGATCTACGCTTACAACCTCTATCCTGGGCCGAGCGCGAAGAAGGGCGTCTACTCCATGCTGCTCGATATTGGCGAGCGCGAAGGTTGGACCACAAATCATTGCGCGGCGGTTGGCGTTGTAACGCCCTATGACAATGAAATTGTCATCATGCACGAGGGCGCTTCCGGTGGCGGCAAGAGCGAAATGACTGGTCACATCCAACGCATGGAAGATGGCCGCCTGCTGCTCGGCAAAAACGTGGTGACTGGGGAAGAGCGCACGCTTGTGTTGCCCGAAGCCTGCCGTCTTAACCCGATGGCCGATGATATGGGTTGTGCGCATCCGCACTATAACGAGGGCGAAACCAAGCTGAATATCATGGATGCTGAGAACGGCTGGTTCGTGCGCGTGGATCACATCAACCAGTATGGTACTGACCCGAATCTTGAGCGCCTCTGCGTTAAGCCGCCTCAGCCGCTCATCTTTCTCAATCACTACATTGTGCCCGGGGGCAACTGTCTTACCTGGGAGCATGTTGAAGATGCGCCGGGCAAGGTCTGCACGAATCCGCGCGTCATTATTCCGCGAGACTTGATCCCGGATATCACCACGGGACCAGTAGCGGTAAATATCCGCAGTTTTGGTGTGCGCTGTCCACCAACGC
Organism: Acidobacteriaceae bacterium; assembly: GCA_031296355.1. Next base: position 52,220 of record JARLFX010000286.1, on the reverse strand, counting down.
ACAAAGACAGTCCCCAATATGGCATTCTCGGGCTGCTGCACATCCTCAGTCCTGCGCTTGCATGGCTGTGGCGGCTGGTCGCTCCGCGGGGCCATGCCAACCCGAGCATTCAGGACTCGAAGGGGATGCAGTCAGAAGGAGTGGGGTCCTACTGGGCCTTCTGCACCGGACGTCGCGTGGATCAAGCGAATCTGCTGCTTCGCCAGATCGTCGAGAACACGGATACGCGTCATGTGCTGATTCCGAATCAGCACATTGGTGCGTGGAAGGTCGGTTTTATGGCGGAGTGGATTGCTCGCGAATATCTTGCTCGCCGCGGCAGCGCCCGTTTCAATAAGGATCAACTGATTGAGAGTCCCTTGCCGCTGCTGGGCTATGTGCCCCGCCAGATTCGCGTTGAAGGCTCGCTGATTCCGCCGGTCTTCCTTGATGTGGCGAGCCAGTTACAAGGTGGTCGTGAGGTGTTCGACGAAGGCGCCCGGTTGTGGCGTGAGTTCTTCAAGCGTGAGCTCACGCCGTACCTTACTCCAGAGCTCGACCCGCTGGGTCAGAAGATCATTCAGGCTTGCCTGAATGATGCTTCGCAGGAAGAGTATTGGAAGCTGATTCCGCACACAATATTCAAAGGATGAGATAAGCAGTATCGGGCCCGGGAGCTGAACAGCGTCCGGGCCGTGCTGCGTCTGGCCTGACAAAGGGTTCTATTTCGAATCAGTGTGCCCGCTGGATGCCTGAGCCTTTTTCTGTGAGAGCGACCAGGCAAGATTATTCTTTGCAAGCTGGAAGTCCGGCTTCAGCGCGATGGCCTTCTGCGCTGCGGCAATGGCATCGTCCCAGCGATGCAGGGCTTCATCGCTGGCGGCAATGTTGTTCCACGCTTCAGCCATCTTAGGATCGAGCTGCAGCGCATGGCGTGCGACGGCGATGCACTCTTCATACTTGCCTGCCTGATTCAGAACGAGTGAATCATTCAGATAATCCAGCGCTGTCTTTGCCTGGGGAGCGCTTGCGCCATGCGCTTGGTAGAGCCGCAGATTATTCTGCGCGATCTGTAGGCTGGGATCGATGCGTAGCGCCTCGCGCTCATTGCGGATAGCTTCATCCCATTGCTGCAGGCCAGCGTATCCTGCGCCAATGTTGTTGTATGCGGCGGCGAGGTTGGGGTTGATGGCAAGAGCGTGGCGCGCGGAGACAATGGATGCCTGGAACTTCACCTGCTGATACTGTGCAAGCGAAAGGTTGATCCAATAGTCAGCATTCTGCGTGGCGGGATGCGCGATCTCCTGCAGCGCTGCGGGATCGTTGGGCACGACTGCAAGCGCGGAAATTGCCGCTTGATGCGCGGCTTCGCTATCGCCGGCATGGTTGAAGGCGTCAATAAGTAGATCGCGCTGCATGGGGCGCTGCGGATTGAGCGTGATGGCGGTCTGGCACTGCGCGATGGCCTCTGCAGCGCGATTGTGTGCAATGAGCCAGCGCGCGTAGTAGGCGTGAGTGGTGTCGTCGTTGGGGGCAAGAGCGATAGCGCGAAGGAAGTGACGCTCAGCCTCAGCCGTGCGCGTGACGTCGCCAAGGTCGGCCATGGCTCCGTTGACCACGCCGAGATTAATCTCCAGCGTCGGATAGTTGGGGGTGTAGACGAGAGCACGCTCAAAGTAGTCGAGTGCCACAGGATAGTTACCCTTGCTCATCTGCGTCAGGCCGTAGATCATCAGGCCGCGGCCGTTTTGCGGGCACTTGAGCACGTCGTCGTGCCAGAGGGATTCTTCATCGTGCCAGACCGCATTGCGCTGGTGCACACCATAGGCGTAGCCGGTGAGGGTGAAGACCGCAGCGGTGATCAGTAGCGGGCGCATCTGCGTGCGGCGCACTGCTGTAACGAGGCGTTCGTAGAGTAGGGCGCCTGCCCACACAACGGCAAGTATCAATCCGGCAAAGGAGAAGAACATGCGGTGATCGTTCTCTGCCTCAGAGAGTGGATAGAGCGAAGTGGGTAGCTGCGTGACGACAAACCAGAGCAGGCCGAATGCGATGGGATAGAGACGGCGTCGGCGCGCGGTGAACCAGATGGCAGCGCAGAGCGCGGCGAGGAAAATCAATCCCGCTAACGCCTGCAGGTTGAGTGTGGTGAAGACGGTGAGATCGGTGTCGACATTCAGATGCAGCGGCAGAAAGAGTGCGGCGAAATAACGCAGCCAGACATACGGCTGGGTAAGACGGTAATCCCATGGCGAGAGGATGGATGGCGTGAAGCTCTTCGGCGTCATGGCGGCCTGTAGGCCCATCAGCACGCCGGTCAGCAGCAGTGACGGCAGGGCAGCGATGACGGCATGGCGCAGGCGGATCGCGTTGGATTGCTCCTCGCCCTCGAAGAAATACACATAGGCGATCAACAAAATAGGGAAGACGGCTGCAGGCGGCTTGGAGAGCAAGGCGAACGCGAATGGCAGCAGGTACAGGCCCGTGCGGCGTAGCGCAGGGTAGCGCGCGAACAGGCAGAGCGCGGCGGTGCAGCCGAGTGTGCAGTAGAGATCGCCGCGCTGGATGACGTAGTTGATGGTCTCCGCAATGGCCGGATGCAGGCCAAACCATGACGCGCCAAAGAGTGCCAGCCACGCATTCGCGGATGAGGGGTCGATTCTGTCGAGCAGCACACGGTAGAGCGCATAGAGCACGATAATTTGCAGCAGGAAGAAGAGGGAGGTGCTGAAGTGAAACCAGAAGAGCGTGTAGCCGTGGCCGAGCGCGTAGTCCAGGGCAAGCGTGGTGGAGACGATGGGGCGGTAGGTGCGGTTCGCCGGCAGGACGGAAAATGTGGTGGCGTCGGTGAAGAAGCGTGAAATATTGCTCAGGCTGCGGACAGCGGGATTGTCCGTCACCGTGTGGAAGTCGTCGAAGTGAAAGCTGTTTTGAAACGAGTTAGAGTATGCGCCGCATACGGCGAGCAGCACAACCAGCAACAACACACTTTGCTTTTTTCTCAAACCACGGTTCTCCAGGTTGCAAGAGAGATTCTTTGCCTCAGTGTAGCCAAGGGCCGGAGCCGGAGCAATGTGGTGGACCGCCGGAGCCGCGGATGAGATAAGGTAACGTCAAACGCAAATCGCAGCAACCGATTGTTACAGTGGAGCACGAGGAGAACAGCGGCGTGAATGCACACAGCGACTTGAGCCGTATTGCAGTGCTGATTCCAGCGCGCGAGCCGGAACTGCGTCTGGTGGCGTTGGTGCAGGCAGTGGCGGCTGCGGGTTTTGGAGCGGTGATCGTGCTGGATGACGGCTCGTCACCGGAGTGCGCGGCGATATTCGACGCGGCTGCGCAGAGTGCGGGTGTGCACCGTCTCCGCCATGCGGTGAACTTGGGCAAGGGGCGCGCGCTCAAGACGGGCATCAATTATTTTCTCAACGAACTGACCGGCTTTACCGGACTGGTGACGGCGGATGCTGACGGGCAGCATACTCCGGTGGACATTGTGCGTGTGGCATCGGCCCTGTTGACAGCGAATGGGCGTGTAGTGCTGGGCGTGCGGCATTTTTCCCAGGATGTTCCGTTACGCAGCAAATTCGGCAATCTGCTGACGCGGCAGATATTCCGGTTTGCCACAGGCGCAAAGCTGGGTGATACGCAAACCGGGCTACGTGCATTTCCCCGCGAGACCCTGACGGAGCTTCTCACGCTGGAGGGTGAGCGTTATGAGTACGAGATGACGGTGCTGGCGCATATCTGCCGCAGCGGCAGGCGGCCGTTGGAGGTGCCGATCAAGACGGTATATATCGACGGCAACAAATCTTCACACTTCGATCCTATTCGCGATTCCATGCGCATCTACTTTGTGCTGCTGCGCTTCTTTGCCTCATCCATCGTGGCATCTGGAATCGACTTTGTGGGTTTTGCCGTCACCTTCGCGCTTACCCGCAATGTACTCATCAGCCTCATCGTCGGGCGGCTTAGTTCGCTGGCAAACTTTGCATTGAATAAGCGCTACGTCTTTCACTCCGGCGTGCCATTACCGCGCACCCTGCTGCGGTATTATCTGCTGGTACTGGCGGTGGCCGCGGTCTCATACGGCGCTATCCGCGGGCTCACGGAGTATCTGGGGTGGAATGTCTTCGTCACCAAGCTTGTGGTGGATACGCTACTGTCTCTGGTAAGTTTTTCCATTCAGCGCACGCTGGTTTTCCCAATTCGGGAAGAAGAGTAGCGGGCAAGGCTTGTGGGAATTCTTTGGCAGGTAATGGATGGGCGGCAGATTATCGAGTGAAATCCCTGCGAAATCAAATTGACCGATTTTTTATTGCTGTGATGCTTTCGCTTGGTGTAACTTCTTCACAGTATTCCCCGGCCCCTATGCAATTTTGTTCTACGTAGCACCCGAGTCCCCGCTTTGGATGAATACCCCGACGTGCGTCTATCAATGTTCGTGGCAATATTGGAGAGAAATCGTATGAAGTCGAACGTGCTGAAGTTGGCATTGGCAGTACTCCTCGGATTCGCGGCAACCACGGCCGCACATGCAACCGACGCCATATTGACGGGCGATGCCAGCGTGAGCTCTGCGCGACCGACGACCAACTATGGCACATTGTCGAACCTCTATGTCGGCAGCGGCTATACGTCTCTCCTCCAGTTCGATCTTTCGGTCCTGCCCGCCGGAACCACGGCGTCCCAGGTATCCAAGGCGACGCTGCGGGTCTATGTGAACCGGGTGAATACATCTGGCACGGTGACGGTATCGCCCGTGAACTCGGCGTGGACCGAGTCCGCCGTGACGTATGCGACCATTCCGACGGTAGGTAGCAGCCTCACGACGTTTACGACATCCACGCCAGGAACCTATGTTTCAGTCGATGTTACGGCGCTGGTGCAGGGCTGGGTCACCACGCCGGCCAGCAATTTTGGCCTCGCGTTGACTTCGGCGGCAGCGAACGTGCTCTTTGATTCCAAGGAGAATGACGAGACCGCACACGTGGCGCGGCTGGATATTACGCTGGCATCGCAGGGCGCGACTGGCGCCACCGGTGCAACCGGCGCGCAGGGCATACAGGGAATTCAGGGTATACAAGGCATACAGGGTGTTACTGGCGCCACCGGCGCGATTGGCCTTACCGGTGCGACAGGAGCACAGGGAATTCAGGGCGTCACTGGCGCAACTGGTGCGACTGGCGCAACCGGCCTTGTGGGTGCCGCCGGCGCAACTGGCGCGACTGGAGCGCAAGGAATTCAGGGCGTCACTGGCGCCACTGGTGCAACGGGTGCGCAGGGTGTTACCGGAGCCGTTGGTGCGACGGGCAATACTGGTGCAACCGGAGCACAGGGCGTAACCGGGGCGCAGGGTGTTACGGGTGTCACTGGCGTTACGGGTTCGACGGGCGCTACTGGTGCCACTGGCGTTACCGGAGCCATTGGTGCGACTGGTGCCACGGGCAATACGGGCGCGACAGGTGTGCAAGGCGTCACCGGCGTCACCGGCGTTACCGGATCAACTGGAGCCACTGGCGTTACCGGAGCCATTGGTGCGACTGGTGCCACGGGATCTACCGGTGCGACAGGCGCGCAAGGCGTTACCGGATCAACGGGCGTCACTGGCGCGGCAGGTGTTACCGGCGTCACGGGTGCCACTGGCGTCACGGGTGCGACCGGCGCCACCGGCGCGGCTGCTGGCGGAGCCTACTCCGCCTCGGTGAATTACGTCGCAGGCTCGGTCGTGAACTACAGCGGCACCACGTATCTGGGCATCGCCGCCAATGGTCCCGCGAGCACCGTGGTTACGCCGGGCACAAGCACCAGCTACTGGGCCGCCATCTCCGGCGGAGCGGGATCAACTACGCCAGCCAGTTATTTTTCTATGACAGGAACTATGGCGCCCTCTACGGTTCCACCGGGGGGAGCAGTCTTTCAAGCAGTAGTGGATACGTCTACTAGCAGCAACTCTGGCTTTTCATACGCCTCCCTCTCTGGGGGAGTAATCGTGCTGTCCTCCGGAACCTATACCTACGACTACAACGTCTATGTGTATGAGGCTGGATCCCTCACGTTACAGGTGAATGGAATCTCCGTTTCCGGTACGACTTTCGGGCGGGCGACAGGGACTTCTCAGATTATTGGTCACGGTCTGATCACGCTGAATGCCGGTGATGTGGTCACGCTTGTCAATTCTCCAGGCGCTTCCACCGCGTTAACCCTGGGGTTTAATCCTCCGCAAAACGCTGCCGCCTTCAGCTTGGTATCGCTGGTTGGGGGAGCGCAGGGAGCTACCGGCGCAACAGGTGCAACAGGTGCCACGGGTGCCACGGGTGCCACGGGTGCAACCGGGGCAATTGGACTGCAGGGTGTAGCTGGTGTGGCGGGGGCAACTGGCGCCATGGGTATTCAGGGTGCGACCGGCGCAACCGGCGTCACCGGATCAACCGGTGCAACCGGAGCCGTAGGGGCAGCTGGTGTCACGGGTGCTACTGGCAGCACGGGTGCCACGGGCGTTACAGGCTCAACGGGCGTCACAGGCGCAGTTGGAGCCACTGGCGCTACCGGTGCGGCTGCTGGCGGAACCTACTCCGCCACGGTGAACTATGTCGCTGGTTCTGTCGTGAACTACAGCAGCTCCACCTACCTGGCTATCGCCGCCAATGGTCCGGCAAGCACCGTGGTTACGCCGGGAACGAACACCAGCTACTGGATCGCGACCACCGGGTCGGGCGGATCAGGTGCGGCGTCTGCCAACTATTTCTTCCTCACGTCGGAAAGTTCCGCTACCGTGCCTAACGGTGCTTCCGTCCTGTCATCGACTTACCTCACGGCAAACACATCCACGAACTCTGGATTCAGTTTTAACGCCTCGACCGGCATAATCACGGTCACCACGGCCGGAACCTACTTGTTGGATTATATTTATGGCTCTGACCATGTAGCGCATTTCTACAAGAACGGTGCCCTGCTGCCAATGTCGCAAGCCGGAACCTACGAGTCGGGTTCGGGGATCTTCACCTTCGCAGCCGGTGATACGCTGGTCTTGAAAAACGATAGCGGTAGTTCCGCCACATGGACGGGTGACTCATCCTCCTTGAACTATCTTTCGTTCGGACTGCGCATCGTCTCGGCCGGCGGTGCGGCTGGTGCGACCGGCGCAACCGGTGCGACCGGAGCCACGGGCGCAACCGGTGCAACCGGCGTAGGTCTCACAGGTGCGGCCGGAGCCACCGGCGCAACTGGAGCCACCGGCAGCATCGGCGCGGTCACGAACTACTCCAGCTCCACAACGTACAGCTATGGCCAGGTGGTCTACTGCCCGGCGTCGGGCGCATGCAACACCAATGCGCAGGGTTCCAGCTACGTCTATATCAACGCAACGCCCGCCTCCAGCAAGGATCCCTACACCAGCAGTGGCTACTGGCAGCAGATTGCTGCCGCGGGTGCAGTGGGTGTTGCGGGTGCGAACGGTGCAAATGGACCCGCAGGACCGGCCGGGGCAACCGGTGCGACCGGCGCAACCGGGGCTACGGGTACGGGTGGGGGTCTCGGCACGGCGACCGACTTCAGCTCTGGAATTCCATACACGGTCGCGGCGCACGAATCGACGGGTACCACGATCCTCTACTGCGATCCGATCCAGAGCGGTGCATGCTCCAACAGCACCAATCTGAATCTTGGCCTGGCCTATTTGACCGTACCGACTGCCTGCCACGTCCAGATGGCGTTCTATTCGACCTACACGGTCACCTACACCCTGAACGACGTGACCGCCGGGACTTCGATTGGAAACTGCTCCACCAGCAGCTCCAGTACGACTTGCCATTTCGACGGAGGAAGTCTCAGCGCCGCCGGGCACATTCTCTATATCACGTTGTCCGGGCAGTCAGGCGCGGTCAACTTCACCAGCGCATTCTCTTGCCAGTAGTAAAGGTCTGAAAGCGGGCGCCCCGGAGATTGATTCGAAGCGTGGGTGAGGATCAACGAATCACCAAAGCAGCAAGAGCAGAAAGCGTGCATGGCAGAGAGCATGATGAGTTCGAAAAATCCGATGAAGCAATGGATAATGCACGGGATGGTGCTTGCTGTCGCCTCAGGGTTGCTGGCAGGCACTGTATTTGCCCAGGGGCCGGCGAACGGTGTGCAGGCCACCACGGTGCCGCTGCAGCTTCCCGGCGGCCTTGCTTATGACACCAACGGCAATCTGTATATCGCAGCGACCAATGACCACGTAATCCGCATGGTCACGCCAATGGGCGTCATCAGCACGGTGGCAGGCACGGGCGTGCAGGGCTTCAGCGGAGATGGCGGCGCGGCAACTTCAGCGCAGCTGGATTCTCCCGTCGGCGTTGCACTCGACTCCAGTAACAACCTCTACATCGCAGACACGCACAACAACCGCATCCGCGAAGTGCTGGCTTCGACCGGCGTGATCAACACCATCGCGGGCACGGGCGCAGCAGGCTTCAGCGGCGATGGTGGCGCGGCGTTGAGCGCAACCCTGAGCTATCCTACGGCGATTGCAGTCGACGCAGCGGGCAGCATCTACATCGCAGATACCAACAACAACCGCATCCGCAAGATCACGGGCGGTAACATCAGCACCGCGGCCGGAAACGGGGAGCAGCTTTACAGCGGCGATGGCGGCCTGGCGACAGCGGCGGGGCTGGATTCGCCCAACGGCGTGGCCGTGGATAGCTCGTTAAATATTTACATTGGCGACACACATAACCAGCGCGTGCGCCTGGTGACATTCTCCACCGGCATCATCACCACCTTTGCCGGCACGGGAGCAAAAACGTATACGGCGGATGGTGGTCCGTCAGCGTCTGCTGCATTGGCTCGTCCCCGTGGCATCGCCATAGCGCCCAACGGCTCCATCCTGATCGCAGACAGCGATAACGACCGTGTGCGCTCTGTCACCGGCGGCACGATCTCCACCGTAGTGGGTAACGGACAGCAGGGCTTCAGCGGCGATACCGGCCCAGCTTCCAGTGCGACCATTGATACGCCACGTGCAGTCACGGCGACAGCAAACAGTAACACCGTTGTTTCTGACACAGAGAACTACCGCGTTCGCGCGGTGGATAATACAGGCGCTCTGGTCACGATTGCCGGCGTCGCGCCCGCAGGCACTGAATCGCTCATGCTGAACGGCGCGGCTACCAGCGTGGTCTACGGCACCGGTTTGCTCACGGCTACGTACAAGTTCAACTCGAATACTGCGACCGGGAGCATCAGCTTTTACGATGCGATCGGATCAGCTCCAGTGCTGGTCGGGTCGCCCGTTTCAATTGTCAGCAATATCGCCAGCCTGAGCACCGGCACACTTAACGTAGGGAATCATTCCATTGAGGCCATCTACCCCGGCGATGCCAACAATGGCTCCGCCGCCAGCGGTGTATTTGACCTGACCGTCACGCCACTCGCCATCACTGCGACGGCGAACCCGGTGAACATCTCATACGGTGTGCCCATTCCCACGCTGACGGGAACGCTGGCCGGCGTGCTTTCGCAGGACAGCGGCAATGTGACGCTGAGCCTGACGACCACGGCGACAACCACGCCGCCTTCGGCTCCTGGTGTCTATCCGATCTCCGCTGCATTGACCGGCTCTGCCGCTGGCAACTACACCGTGTCTCTTACCGCCGCTGCGAACGTGACGATTACGCAGGCGACGACGAAGACAGTGTTGCAGACCTCTACAGTCGCGCCCTATCGTGCGGTGCCGGTGGTGTTGACGGCGACGATGACTGATAGCAGCACGGGCAGTACCGGAACGCCGACTGGATCCGTGAGCTTCTTTGGCGGCGCAACCTTGCTGGGCACATCGCCGGTGAGTGGCGTGGGTGTAGCCACGCTGACCACCGCAGCGCTGCCCCTGGGCACGACCATCGTGACTGCGGTGTACAACGGCGATACGAACTTCGCCGGCAGCACGTCGAGCGGTGTCACGGAGACTGTGACGGATGCGGACTTCAACTTCGTGCTGGTGCCGTCGGCAGGTAGCCCGGCCACGCAGACGATTGCTCCGGGTGGATCGGCGGCCTACAACTTCACCGTCTCGCCTTCGCTGGCAACCTTCCCGTTGGCGGTTACGTTTACGGTGAGCGGTCTGCCAACTGGTGCGACGTATACGCTGACTCCCAACTCCATTCCAGCAGGCAACGGTGCAACACCCATGACGCTGGTGGTGAAGACCATAAACCCGTATGCGCAGTTGATGCGTACCAACGACCGCTGGCTGGGTATGGCGGTGCCCCTGCTGCTGTTGCCGTTCGCCGGCATCAAGCGTACGCGTGATGTGTTGAAGCGTACAGCCCGCACGCCGCGGTTGTTCGCGCTGGTACTTCTGTTGGCCGGTATGGTTGGTTCGCTGGCAGGTTGCGGCGGTGGCGGCTTCTTCGGTACATCGCCGCAGACGTACAACATCGTGGTAACGGCAACCAGCGGTTCGATCTCGCACACGCAGAGCGTTACGCTGATCGTTCAGTAAGAACAGAGGAGAAGGCATGCACGGCAGAGAGTGGAAGCGGGTTGTGCTGATGGTTTTTGCGTGGGCTGTTGCCACGGCGCTGCCGGCGTACGCCCAGTTGATCAGCGGACCTGCTGCCATCGATCTCGGCGTGAATTATGTTGCTGATATCGCCAATGCCCATCCCGGTGCCTGCGGTTGTTTTGCCATGCAGGGTGGCGGCGTCAACGCAGCGCTGAAGATCAACAGCCACGTCGCCCTAGCGGCAGATTTTACCGTCGTGAACACCAACACCGTCTCAGGTGCAAACTATGGGCTCGGCCTGATGACTATCATGGCTGGCCCTCAGCTGAAGCTTCCCGCGGGTCGCTACACCCCCTATGCGCAGATACTATTCGGCGCGGTACATGGATTTAACTCTGTATTCCCGGGTAATGCGGGAAGCACCGCAAATGGCTTCGCGGTTGAAGTGGGAGCAGGCAGCGAACTCAGACTGAATCGCAGGTTCTCCCTGCGGCTGCTGGAAGCTGATTACATGCGCACCAACCTGCCGAATAATGTGAACAATTGGCAGAACCACTTGAAGATAGCCACCGGCCTTATCTACCACTTCTAGGTTGCGATTATTGCCCTATCTGTATGAAATAATTGCTTGGGAAGATTCTCGACTTACCCATGCCGTTCCCGATTGGTATGATCATTATGTAGCTGCGCTACACTAGCGGAATAGTGTTGGTATCTAAGAATTAAGACAGAGCAATGATGCAATGAAGAGTTCCCCGCAATTGCGCACCCGGTTAGCCGCTGGCTTGAGTGGGTATGTAGTGCTGCTGGCGCTGGCACAGGTTGCCGCAGCACAGGCCACCGGCGACTCACGCACTGTAACCGAGCCCGCCTTCCCCGCAGCTTGCTCCACGCTGACGGCGACTAAGACCATCTCCAGCAATGAGCCCTCGTCTGAGACGTTGGATACAACCGCCATTCAGAATGCGCTGAATGCCTGCGCTTCCGGGAAGGCTGTTGAACTCGTGGCTGGCTCCGGCAACAACGCGTTTGTGATGGGACCCATCACGATACCCAGCGGTGTGACTTTGCTGGTGGATGGTGGAGTCACCGTCTTTGCCTCGCGCAATCCGGCAGATTATCAGATTGGCACACCGAGCAGTACGCAGGATACCTGCGGTACCGACGGCCCCAATGGTAACGGCTGCAACAACCTGATTACCGTCGGCGCCTCCACCGGATCCGGGCTGATGGGTTACGGTGTGATTGAAGGCCGCGGCTGGGACCCATTACTGGTTGGCGGAGTCGCGCAGATCTACTCCTGGTGGGATCTTGCCAGAGCAGCAGGGTCCGGAAATAGCCAGAATAACTTCATCATGCTACAGGCCAGCAAGGCCTCCAGCTTTACGCTTTACAAGATCACCCTGCGCAACCCGGCGATGTTTCACGTGAAGTACAACGGTACCGCGAGCGGATTTACCGTTTGGGGCCTGAAGATTATTACGCCGTACTTTGCGCGCAATACAGATGGCATCGATCCCGGCGACAGCGTCACAAATGTCACGATTACCCACAGTTCACTCAGTGACGGCGATGATAACGTCGCCATGGGTTCTGCTCATGGTCAGTCGGGTAATATGTCTGTTACCTACGACAATACCTATAGTGGACATGGCGTCTCGATCGGCAGCTATACCAATGGAGGCCTCAGCAATGTTCTGGTTGACCACGTCAATCAGTACGGCACTGCGGTTGATTCCAACGCGACCGGGCTGCGCATCAAATCGGCTGCCGACCGCGGCGGCCTGGTGCAGAACATCACATACTCCAATCTCTGTATGGAAAATGAGTCGTATGCGATCGTGATCAATCCGACCTACAACACGAACACTGGTACAGAGTACCCGCAGTTTTCCAATATCCTGTATCAGAATGTGCATGTGCTCTCACCCGGCTCGGTGAACGGTAAACTGCAACTGGATGGCTTGAGCAACGAAATAGCCACGATTACCTTCAACAATCTGGTCTTCGATACGCTCAATACTTCGCAGGTAACACCCGCGCCGTCGTATGCCACCATCACGCTGGCCGGCCCTACTTATCCCGCGCTGCTCAGTAATCTTCAGTCAATCAGCGGCAGCACCAGCCTCACATACAACGGCTCTGCAAATACCACGAATGCAAGTGCCTACGCCTGCGCGTCAAGCAACTTCCCGCTCCTGGTGGGCGAGATGTATCTGAATACCACCAGCGCCACCAATCTACAGAGCGCAACTATCGCCGATACCGCTACCGTTACCCTCAATGCCATGCTGCAGCCCGCGATGTCGCAGGTGAGCTTTACCTATGCCAGCGGGTACGGCACCGGCTCTTATACCGGAAACCCTGCACCCACTGCCTCCGTTAATTTCATGGAAGGCAGCACGGTGGTCGGCACGGCTGCATTGAGCGGCAACGGAACGCTGGCTTCCGTCACGCTCAGCGGAGTCACGCCCGGCACGCATATCTATACCGCGCAATATCCCGGCGATACCAATTACAGCGCGCTGAGCTTCGGCTCGACCACCGTGACGGTGACGGCGGGCTCCGCCACTAGGCTTGCATTCACCAGTGCCCCCGCAAACAGCCTGGTCTATGGCAACGCGGCGGGAACGGTGGTGGTGGGGGTTGAAGACTCCGCTGGTAATGTGGTGAGCTCCTCTGCACTGGTTACGCTGACGGTAACGGCGACAGGCTACACGCACACCTACACGGCGACGGCGTCCGTGGGCGTGGCTACGTTCAATGTGTCTGCGATTACTGGCGTGGGAACCTACACCTATACCGCCGCGGCCACTTCGCTCACGTCGGCTACGGCGAGCAGTACGGTGAGCCAGGCCCTGCTCACGGTCGCGGCGCAGAACACGTCCCGCACCTACGGGCAGGTAAACCCAGCCCTCAACTACGTCATCAGCGGCTATGTGAATGGCGACTCCGCCTCAGTGGTGAGCGGCTCACCGGTGCTGAGCACCACGGCGAAGATGGCCAGCGCCGTGGGCGCCTATGCCATCAACGTAGCCGTAGGGACGCTGACAGCGGTGAACTACACCTTTGCCGGCTCAAGCGGCACGCTGACGGTGAACGGTGGGGCACCGCAAGGCATCCTGTTCTTCAAACTGCCAAACCTCAGTCATGGCTCAACGTATGCGCTCTCGGCCCGAACAACATCAGGCCTGCCAGTCAGCTATAGCGTCACCGGCCCCGGAACTATCAGCGGCAGCAAACTAACCGTTACTGGAACCGGAGTGGTAACAGTGACGGCAGCGCAGAGTGGCAACAGCACATTTGCTGTTGCCACGTCGGTACCGCAGAGCTTCACTGCACAGTAGGCATGCCAACCACCCCAGGTGGATAGTTGGCATGGCGGTTTCCGGTTTTCTTTTATCGATATGGAAGGAGTGGCGGCCAGGGACCGGATCGAACCGCCGCTACACTCAATTCGAGCACACCGGCTGTATCGTGCGTGCCCTTGTCCATATCTCAGTTCTTCCCAGTAGTTTGATGCCTACATATCCTCGCAGCTTCAGAGTATCTCCATTCCGCACCATAGATCCTTTGTAGGTCTTTCCGGACTTAGGGTCGTAAAGCTCACCACCGTCTGCCTTACCTGGATCAATCAGATGAAAGCCGCTGCCAATTTGCATGCCGCAGAGAGCGTGCGTGCGAAGGGATGGATTGGGATTATGTAGATCGACCCGCGCAGGAGCGTGATTGCCGATCACTATCAGCCGAGCACACACCTCAGTTTTACAGCGATATATCGCGATGACTGAGCCAGATGGATCCGTCCATTGCCCAAATATCCCGCTCTCTTCAACATGTAGCGGAGCAATTAAAAGCATAAGGATGGCAGGAATCACAATCAGTTTCATGCATTCTCTCTGGTAATCAGCAATGCTGGCTCAGGTACGCGCGTATGCGTGGCCACCAGGCCGAGCCATGATGGTTGAAGGCGCACGATATGCGCCAGGGCAGGAAAGGCGATCATGAGCCGGGACAATACAGTTGCGCGAACTATCGCAGGCCGTAGTTCATCATGGAGTTGCTGCTGAAAATATTCCGCAGAGCGGCCGCTCAGATAAGCCTTCGCCGCAAGATGTGCGCTGTGCAACGCAATCGACATTCCATCTCCAGAGAAGGATGGAATGACCGCTGCCTGGTCGCCGACACGCCATAGACCATCGCTGGCATGCTCTCGCAGCATGCCATAGGGAATTGCGGAGAGTGCAAGCGGCTTGTCCAGCAGTGCCTGCGCTCCTGCAAGGCGTTGTGCCAGTTGCTCTGATGAATACTGAATCTTCAGTAATAGCCTCGTCCAATCACCGCCACATTGGCGGAGAATGACGTTCCGTACCAACAGGCACAGATTCGCGCGGCCACCTTCTACCGCTTGCAGCCCAGCGTATCCTCCGGGGAAAAGTATCAATTCTACGCAGTCGCTCAAGGATTTCTGCTGCACAGGCGTAAGCCTGAAATACATTTTTAATGCAATCAGGTCGCTCTGTACACCGCTTCCGCGGGCATATCCATGTACATCATGCTTGCCTGTGGCCAGGAATGCATCCTTTCCGAAACGCAGTACGCCTCCGCTCAACTTCGCAGACCAACCCTGCTCGTCCCGAACCAGCGATTCAACGCGTCGTCCGCGGATCACGCGCGCCTTCATTTGCATTGCCTGTGTCAGAAGAGCTTCATCCAGAACGCGCCGCGTAAGCGACAGAGCTGGAAAGGGAAGAGCGCATTCGGCAAGCAGATGCCGTGCAAAGAGCCGCACAGTATGGACTGGAATAGCTCCTAACTGTTCCAAGTTAATACCCAGCTCTTCGAGATAGAGGACTGCCTCGCGACTAAGAAATTCACCGCAGACCGAGTCATGCATCTCAGTGCTTTTTTCAATAATTTCTACAGACTTCCCACGTCGCGCCAGCAGAATCCCAACTGCCGCACCTGCCAGCCCGCCGCCTGCGATCAGGGCATCGCTTCGCGGCTCCTGCATCGCCATCACTTCACCCGGCCCACGCAGAGTCGCGCTGGCCATTCTGTGCGGATGTCTACGTCTCCTGCTGCGATGCCCGCCGCGGATACGTATCGAACCCAGTCCTCCGGCGCAAAACTGCGGCGGATCGATATTGGTCCGTCATGCTGCACAAAGCGATGCCACCGCATCAGTCGCGCCAAGGCGCCAAATCCGTAGTATGGGATACGCTCACGATGCAGATCATTGATAAACCAGCCCCGCTCGCTTACCCGCTCCATCCATTGCAGAAACCGAACGATCGTTTCATCCGGAAGGTGATGTGTGAACAGAGAGCTGATTACAAGATCGATAGGCACTGCCGGTTGATAGGAAAATGCATCTCCAGTCACCCATTCAATTTCGCAGCCGTCGGGTGAGAACTCCCGCGCGGCTCTGCCCGCGTGCGGATTCAGGTCGATTCCCGTGAGCACCACATTGAATTGGAGGGTCTGTGCCCACGAAGCAATGTGCCGCAGCATATCGCCGCCGCCGCAACCAACATCCACAATATGCAATGGGCGATCCTTTGCGTCTGCAAACTGCCGCAACCATTGCAGCGTTGGACGATACGCAAGCACCATGCGGTTAACCCGCTCAAGATCGTGAAGACAAGCGCGGAAATCCGCATAACTGCACGGCTCGTCCATCCATTCCGAGGACTGGCTACGTTCTGAAAAGTCCATCCTGTTAGACGGCATGGAATTGCATCGTCTCTGCCGTGAGACCTGGGCCAAAGGAAATCGCACAACCATTTTGCCCCGGCTGCGCGCTGCGCATCAACTCCTGCAGCACAAACATCACGGTCGCTGATGACATATTGCCGTAGCGCGAGAGTACCGCTCGCGAAGCGCAGAGCGCCTCCGGGGGTAGGTCAAGCCCCTGCTGAACCGCGTCGAGTATGGAGCGGCCCCCAGGATGAACGGCCCACAGGTCCACTGGATCGGCGTCTCTGAACTCTGCCGCATGTTCACGCATGCTCTTGTTGATCGCACCCGGAACCTGCCCGGAGAGCAGCATGTCGAAGCCGATGTCGCCCACGCGCCAGGTGATGAGTTCGCGAGTTTCCGGGATCTGCATCGCGCGAAAGCTGTCAATCTCAACCCCGGTCTTCTCGCTGCTGATCAGGCTCGCCGCGCAGCCATCGCCAAAAACCAGGAACGACAGCACTTCATTCAAGCTCTGAGTCTCCTGCAAATGTAGCGTGCAGAGTTCAAGATTTACAACCAATACGCTATCCGACGGCTGCGACCTCACGATGTGACGGGCAAGCTTCAGGCCATTGATAGCCGCGTAGCAACCCATAAATCCGACAATCGTTCGTTCTACATCCGTAGCAAGCCCAAGATGATCGATGATCTCGAAGTCCAGTCCTGGCGCATAAAATCCTGTGCAGCACGTCACGATCACGTGGCGAATCTTACGGCGTTCCTCGCTGGACAACGCAAGCTGGTCAAGAGTACGGCGCGCCAGCACCGGAGCTGCTGCCTCAAAAATCTGCATACGCTGCGCAGTGGTGGGAAAACTCCCTCTGCCGTACAGGGAAAAGACGCTTACGCCCTCTTCCGCGAGTGTCTCACTGGTTGACAGGGAAGAGTAGCGGTGTGCGATCTCCGCCTTGCCTGCCATGCGCATAAAGATTGCCCTCACCCGCTCGTCCTGGAGCATATGCTCGGCGAAAGTGACGAAGATTCCATGAATGTCATGCTCTGGCACCGCAGTGGCAATTCGGTTGAGATAAACGGCAGTCATACTTGCTCCGATCGGGAGAATGCATGGGGGATTGAAATAGCCAGCATTTCTAGAGCTTGAGTATTCACTTGAAGCTGCTCCATTTCCAGTTCCGAATCTCTGGCATGTCCTGGCCGTTAGCGTCGATGTAGTGTTTATGCTCGATGAGCTTGTTCTGCATCTGCTGCTTCAAATAGGCTCCCTTGGAACCCAGATTCGGTATCCGATCCACCACGTCCTGCACCAGGTGAAAGCGGTCCAGGTCATTTTGCACCCTCATGTCGAATGGAGTCGTGATCGTGCCTTCTTCCTTGTAGCCGCGTACGTGCAGGTTGTGGTTGGTCCGAGCATAAGTCAGCCGATGGATCAGCCAGGGGTATCCATGAAAGCCGAAGATAATGTGCTTGTCTCTGGTAAAGAGTGAGTCGTAATCCTTATCGGTTAGCCCATGGGGATGCTCCGTGCTCGGCTGTATCTTCATGAGATCGACGACATTGACCACACGGATTTTCAGCTCAGGAAGATGGTTGCGAAGAATGGAGACGGCGGCAAGAATCTCCAGTGTGGGTGTGTCTCCACAGCAGGCCATCACCACATCAGGTTCACTGTCCTGGTCGTTACTGGCCCATTGCCAGATGCCGATGCCTTCCGTGCAATGCACAACCGCCTCATCCATCGTTAACCATTGTGGGAGCGCGTGCTTTCCCGCGACTACTACGTTCACGTAGTTTCGGCTGCGCAGGCAGTGATCGAAGACAGACAAGAGACAGTTAGCATCCGCCGGAAGGTAACAGCGCACGATATCTGCCTTCTTATTGATCACATGGTCGAGGAAGCCGGGATCCTGGTGGGTGAACCCGTTGTGATCCTGCTGCCATACATGGGAGGCAAGCAGATAGTTCAGTGAAGAGATATCGCGTCGCCACGGCAGTTCCCGACATACCTTCAGCCACTTCGCATGCTGGCTGAACATCGAGTCGATGATGCGAATAAAGGCTTCGTAGCTATTGAACAGTCCGTGCCTTCCGGTCAGCAGATAGCCTTCCAGCCACCCCTCGCACTGGTTCTCGCTCAGCATGGAGTCCAGAACGCGGCCAGCAGGCGCGAGGAATTCATCGTTGCCAAATTCACGTGCATCCCACTGACGATTGGTGACCTCGAAGACCGCTTGCAGGAGATTCGAGACCGTTTCATCCGGACCGAAGACGCGGAAGTTATGCTTGTCCTGATTCAATTTTGCAACATCGCGCAAGAACGAACCCAGCACCAGCGTATCCTCAATCTCGACCGCTCCCGGTGATGTCACTGTGACCGCGTGGTCATGAAAGTCCGGCATGTGCAGGTCGTGAAGGAGAATGCCGCCGTTAGCATGTGGATTGGCGCCCATCCGACGACGACCCTTTGGGGCCAAGTCAGCTAATTCCTGGATGAGCCGACCATTCTCGTCGAATAATTCCTCGGGTTTGTAGCTCTTCATCCACTCTTCGAGAAGTTTGACGTGACTGGGATGATTGGGATCGACCAGTAATGGCACCTGGTGAGCTCGAAATGTCCCCTCAATCTGCAAGCCGTCAACGACCTTTGGCCCTGTCCAGCCCTTGGGCGACTTGAGGACGATTACGGGCCAGCGCGGCCGCGTCACGTCGTTCTTGCTGCGGGCATCACTTTGAAAGCGATGGATGTCCTCAATGGCTTTGTCTAGAGTCGCAGCCATGAGTTCGTGCATCTTCTCCGGCTCATCTCCTTCTACAAAATAAGGCATCCAGCCGCAGCCCCTTAGAAATTGATCCAGTTCCTCGTGCTCAATACGCGCGAGGACGGTTGGATTGCTGATCTTGTAGCCATTCAAGTGCAAAATCGGCAGCACCGCTCCATCGGTTTTCGGATCGAGAAACTTGTTGGAATGCCATGAAGTCGCTAACGATGCTGTTTCAGCCTCACCGTCGCCAATAATGCAGGCGACGATCAGATCAGGATTATCGAACGCTGCACCAAAGGCATGGCTCAGCGAGTAACCCAGTTCACCGCCTTCGTGAATCGATCCAGGTGTTGTCGGTGCAACATGGCTAGAGATTCCTCCGGGAAAGGAGAACTGCTTGAACAGCGCCTTCAGTCCGGCTTCGTCTTGGGTGACGTTCGGATAGACCTCGCTCCAGGTGCCTTCGAGATAGACGTTGCCGACAATCGCCGGGCCACCGTGGCCAGGGCCTGCAACATAGAACATATTCAGATCGTATTTTGTAATGGCCCTGTTCAGATGAACATAAATGAAGTTCTGACCTGGCGTCGTACCCCAGTGGGAGACTACCAGAGGCTTTACATGCGCTAGATTCAGTGGTTCCTTCAGTAGCGGATTGTCGTAGAGATAGATCTGACCCACTGACACATAATTGGCAGCGCGCCAGTATGCGTTCATTTTGCGAAGCAGCTCCGGACTAAGCGTGCTAATGTCCTTGACGGACTCTTCTTTGCTGAGCGCTTCGGGCGATTCGTGGAGCAGTTTCTCTGTAGTGAGCATGTCGGTCGGCATCGTTTCGATTCCCCTTTGTTTCCGTAACATCGATAAAGCATGGTTGACCCGTGTTAGGGCTGGCTTTATTGACTCGTCTGCAATCCGAAAGAGGTCAGCTTGGCGCAGGTGGACTCGTACCCAATATGAAGAATGCTCCGAATGCCGAAGCGCTCTGCAATCTGAACGAACATCGGCGTGTTGTCGATGAAGACGGCCTGCGCTGGCGAAGTCTGGGATATGTCCATCGCAAGTTGAAAGATCGCAGCGTCAGGTTTGCGTAGGTGAACAAAGCAGGAAGAGATGAACGTGTCGATAAGCTGGTCAAGCTTGAAGGTGCGGATGCGATACTCATTCAGCTCACGCGATTCATTGCTGATCACAACAACTTTGAGATCGTACCGAAGTTTTAGCGTGGTCACGAGCTCAATCATCCTGGGGTATGGTTTCGATTGGGCAAACATGAAGTCACGAAACTTATCCCGAGTGAATGTCCGCTTTTCATAAAAGACCACCCAGTCCAGATACTCTTCGAAGGCCAGCTTTCCCTCTTCATGCGTCTCGAAGACCAGCCTATGGCGCTTCTCCATCTGCGCCCAGTCCAGCTTGAATTCTCTGGCAGCGCGTCTCCGGGAACTATGGTCCCACCCGTTGGTAAGCAGAACATCCCCGACATCCATAAATAGTGTTCCAATCGGGATTGCTTTTTTCACGCGTCCTCCGCCAGGAAGCCATTGTTGGATAAAAGAAGATAAGCTTCTCCTGCGAATTGTCAGGAGCTTACGCCGGGGAAACAGGAGAGAGTGAAGTATTTTCCACGGCCTGCATGGAGGCGCTATCCCCTGCTGGTTCGCTATTGGCTTCTTTGATTGTCTTTTCCTGGCCAATTCCCATGGTCAGTGCAGTCAACCCGGCAAGACCACCGAGTTGCATCGTCTCGATGGCAGAACTCGGAACAATAACGATCGTGGAGTTCGTCTTGAGGCCCTCGTACAGCATGTTCATAGCCCTGAGGTGGAGCGCGACGGGATTGTTTGCATACGTCTTGGCTGCTTCTCCGAACTTCTCCGCTACCTGACGCTCTGAATCGCCCAGAATCACCCGAGCCTGGCGTTCCCGCTCTGCCTGGGCCTGCATTGACATAGCGTCTTCCAGGGAAGCAGGGATCAGAACATCTTTAACCTCAACCGAAATGACGTTGATCCCCCATGGCTCAGTACGTGCATCGATAATCTTTTGCAGTGCGTCGCTAATTTTGTCTCTACCTTCGAGCATGTCCGAAAGCATGGTTTTGCCGATAACGTCACGCAATGCTGTCTGTGATGCCCAATTGATCGCACTCTGATAGTCTGCGACAGCCAAAGCAGCTTTTTCGGGATTGATGATCTTCCAGAAGAGCACTGCGTCCACATCGACTGGCACGGTGTCTTTGGTGAGAGTCTTCTCCGCCTTGAAGGAGCTTGTCAGCACGCGTGTATCGATCCAGTAAGGCACTGTGTCGATGAATGGAATAATTAGAAAAATTCCTGGACCCTGCAAAGAACGAAACTTCCCAAGGCGCAAGACGACCACTCTACTCCATTGATCGGCAACCTGAATCCCGGATGAAATAAAGGAGGCGATAATCACGGCCGTGCAAAAAACTCCGATGGCTAATGCGTCCTGTGCGGCGGCATGCAGGCCAAATGCCGAGGCGGCGCCAGCGCCGAAGATGATGATGAAAACTAGGAATGGAAACGATCTGTTTTTGTTCATTTGGATGACCTCTCAGGCGTCTTCAATACAGCGAATCGGTACGCTACTTTGCGGAACGAAGCAGCAAAAGCGGGCATTCCACAACTCGAATGAGTTTCTCGGTAACAGATCCGAACACAAGTGGACGCCAGCCGGACATGCCATGTGTGGAGAGAATCAGCATGTCAATATGCTCCCGTTTGATCTCTTCAAGAATGCTGACTACCACGTCATTTCTAGCCTCGACCAGATGTGTCACCGCGATGTTTTTCGCTGTCAGCTTTGCATCGCACGCGGCTAGCGACTCTTCCGCATTCCTCTCCGCTTCCTGAAACATCTCTGTATCGAGAAGGAAGTCAGCATCAGACACCGTGGGAGGCAAGTGGATGACATTAAATAAATATATTTTTGCGCTAAAGTCTTGAGCCAGACCGGCTGCTATCTCCAGTGCCGCATAAGAGGATGGGCTGAAGTCTATCGGCAATAATATTTTTTTAGGGATAGAAGCGGAAACGATTTTATCATGCATTTAAATTACCTCGCGGACTATAGTCGCGGAAGAATTTCAATCTGGCCCGACTTCCGAAGGAATGCCCCAGATCCCGACCTTGAGGCCCGCCACGATTGGCTCATGCATGCTTCCACCTCTAGCCACAGGATCTTAAGGCTGAGACTGGAGATGGAAGCAATAGATTAAGCCCTATTTCTGGTTGGCGTCCCGCAGGAGTTTATTGCGCCGCTCTTCGTATTCCTCGCTGGTAATCTCTCCGGCAGCATATCTCGTCTGCAGAAGCTGTAGGGGCGATTGCAGCTGACGGTATGTAGTGCGTCTTACCGGCATAAAGAAAGAAAAGAAAACGATCCAGATGAATATCCACCAGAACCACCAATACGTATGCATTCCCCAGTAGTAATACATTGCGACCTCCGCATCGTGACATGTCTGACTGTGGCATCCAGGATGCCTTTGACGACACTATCTTTGATGCAGATTTTCGAGCGCATGGAAGCAAAAGGAATGGAATCATTTTATTTGAGTGATTCCGCAAAGAGAAAACATTGCAAAGACTCATTCCACGCTTCATCTCTACGCGACCCAGAGGCAACACGCCCGAGCAGAAACCTAGAGACGATTAGTCTTCAACTACGCAGCTTTGAGAACCTCGCTCTTGGATGAAATACACTTCATCAGATCTTCCCAGGACTTTACGAACGATTTGGCTCCATCCTCCAGAAGTTGGGAACCCAAGGCGTCAATATCAATACCTGCTTCCGAGAATCTGGCTAATGTCTTATTGGCATCTGTAGACGATAGTTCTCCAATAGCTCCATGGTCAGCAAATGCTTTCAACGTACCCTCGGGCATTGTATTGACGCTAAAGGGGGCAGCGAGCGCTTTGACATAAAGAATGTCGGAGGCCTTGAGGTCCTTCTTTCCCGTGCTGGCAAATAGCAGGCGCTGTGCATGGGCTCCGGAGTTGAAGACACGCTGCCAGCGTGGTGACTGAAGTAAGTATTGGTAGCTCTCCAGAGTCTGTCGCGCAATGGCGATGCCGAGTTGGTTGTGCAATGACTCCGGCACCTTGCTGGCCACTGCGACATCCCAGCGGCTTACGAACAGCGATGCGACTGACCCGACGTCGGGATTGAGCCCGGCAGTGATGCGCCGTTCCACTCCACGAAGATATGCGTTGGCTGCTGTGACATACTGGCGGGCAGAAAACAGGAGTGTCACATTGACCGGAACGCCTGCGAAGATGGCCTCCTCGATGGCGGGAAGTCCTTCTTTGGTACCCGGTATCTTGATAAAGAGATTGGGGCGTGCCGCTTGCGCGTGGAGCGCCTTGGCCGCTGCGAGAGTTGCAGATGCATCGTGAGCCAGCAGAGGCGATACTTCTAATGACACCCAGCCGTCCATGCCATTCGTTAGTTTATGGATTGGAAGAAAGAGGTCGGCAGCCTGCCTGAGGTCTTCAGTCGCTAGTTCGAAGAACAGCGCTTCACCCGACTTGCCTTCCTTCAATTTCTGGCGGATGCCGTTGTCATAATCTGAACTGTTCTTCAGGGCATGGTCGAAGATTGTTGGGTTTGAAGTGAGCCCCGTAACTGACAGATCCTGAATGTAACGATTGAGCGTACCGCTGGTGAGTAAGCCGCGGGTAATGTTGTCAAGCCAAAGGCTTTGGCCCATATCGTGTAGCTTCTGTGTCGCTTTCATCATGTCTCTCCTGGATAAACGGCGTTGCATTTGTAGAGCGAGAGCAGCGGGTTGCGTTCTGGAGGGCTGGAGATATAGTCGCGGTGGGTTGATTATTCGTCCGCCTCATCGCGCTCTGGATTGTGCCAATGCCCGTCTGCGGCAATGAGCACATCAGCCGCTTTCGGCCCCCACGTGTTGCGTTTGTATGGGCGTACCCGGTGGTGTTTTGTGAGAACGGGATCGACCACGGCCCATGCTGCTTCCACTGCATCCTCGCGGGTAAAGAGCGCCCCATCGCCGGTCATGGCGTCGCCTAAAAGCCGCTCGTAAGGTGACTCCTCACCTGGTTGTTCTTCGAGCAGGTATAGCTCTCGCTGGTTCCCGAGGTAGTCTTTGCCCGGAAGCTTGACGCGCGCTGCAAGAGCTATGGCCGAACTTGGAGAGAGCCGAAAGCGCAGATAGTTGGCCCAGCCGCCGGTGGATGTTGAATCAGCAAAAAGCCTCTGCGGAGGGGGCTTTAGCTCCACCAGTATCTCAGTCGCCGTATTGGGAAGATACTTGCCGGATCGCAGATACCACGGCACCCCCTCCCAGCGCCAGGAGTCGATAAAGAGCCGCAGGGCGCAGAACGTCTCAACGTCGGAGTTCTTCGCTACATCCGGCTCCTTGCGATAGCCTGCGTACTGGCCGCGCACCACGTCATCTGACTGCAGCGGACGCATGGCTTGAAAGACTTTGGCTTTCTCGGTGTGTACTGCTCCGAAGTCTCTGCCAGCAGGAGGCTCCATGGCAAGTAGTGCTACCACCTGAAAAAGATGGTTCTGGATCACATCGCGCAGACATCCGGCAGTCTCGTAAAATGCGCCCCGCGCACCGATGCCGAAATCCTCGGATAATGTTATCTGAACACTGGCCACATAGTTGCGATTCCAGATCGGCTCTAAAAAAGAATTGGCGAAGCGGAAGTAGAGAATATTCATGATCGCTTCCTTACCAAGGAAGTGATCGATGCGAAAGATTGAGTCTTCCGGAAATACTGTATGCGCTACCTGATTAAGCTTGCGCGCGGATGCCAGATCACGTCCAAACGGCTTTTCAACAATGACCCGCGCATTCTCGGCCAGGCTTGCAGCGCCGAGTCCTTTGATCACTGTCTCAAAGAGCGAGGGCGGGATGGCGAGATAGTGCGCTGGGCGTCGGGCACGCCCCAACGCTTTCTTTATCGCCGTGAATGTACCTGGGTCCTTGTAATCCCCGCTCACATAACTGAGTTGGGAAAGAAGTTGATGGAGAGCACGCTTGTCATCGATTCCACCCGATCGCTTGATACTGTCTGTCACGCGTTTGTGAAGACGTTCCAGGCTCCATTTCGGGAAGGCGACCCCGATCACCGGGATCTTAAGGTTCCCTCGCTTTACCATTGCATAGAGTGCAGGGAATATCATCTTGTGAGCAAGATCACCGGTTACACCGAAGAGCACCAGTGCATCTGAACGCGAGCTGGACATCAGGCACCGTCCTTCTTGGTTGCGCTTACCTCGTGACTGCCAAATTGATAACGAAGTCCGATCATGCCCATTCCATGTAGTTCCTCTCGATTATTTGTGGTGTTCGAGCGCTTGCACTTTCTCCACTCTGCGTCGGTGGCGTGTGGCGTTGCTGAAGTGAGAGGAAAGGAAGGTCTTGACCAGTTCCCATGCGAGCGCAGAACCAATCACTTTTCCACCCAGACAAAAGACATTCATGTCGTCATCTTCGACACCCTGACGGGCGGAGAATACATCATGGATGAGCCCAGCGCGGACCCCGGAAACTTTGTTTGCGGCGATGGATGCGCCCACCCCGCTGCCACAGAGTGCTATTCCGCGATCAACTTTACCAGCGGCAACGGCCTGCGCCAGAGGGATGATGAAGTCCGGGTAGTCATCTGCCGGGTTTAATTGCAGCGCGCCGAAGTCGATGACCTCGTACCCCGAGTTGCACAGAGATTCTTCTAACTGTCCTTTCAAGGCGAATCCTCCGTGATCTGCGGCAATCCCAACTCGCATTCTGATAACCTCTCTATTTTAGGAGCAGGTGACGGACCCGGCTGCAAATATTGTCTACGCTGAAGCCGTAGTGCTCCATTACCACCGGACCGGGTGCGGATGCTCCGAATGTGTCAACTGAAATCACGGCGATCTGGGGACCAACATACGATCTCCAACCGAGTGAGATGCCGGCCTCGACAACGAGCAATGGTATACCTGGTGGCAAGACCTTCTCACGATACTGCTCGGACTGTTCTGAGAAGAGGTTTGTGCTGGGGATGCTCACCACTCTTACCTGGATTCCTTCAACCTCTAGACGATCACGACTCTTGAGAGCGAGATGCACTTCAGAGCCGGTTGCGATGAGGACGATATCGGGTCGTGTCGCGGGCGCAACGTCTGCGAGAATATAGCCACCGAGCGGTACTCCTGTCGTAATGCAGGAATAGCGGGCCAAATCGAGCACGGGAAGTCCCTGACGCGTCAGCACCAGCGCGACAGGGCCTTTGCGGCGGTCAATGGCGATGCGCCAGGCCGCGACTGTTTCGTTGGCATCCGCCGGTCGAATGACGACCATGCCGGGGATTGATCGCAAGCCCATAAGTTGTTCGACTGGCTGATGGGTCGGGCCGTCCTCACCCATGGCGAGGCTGTCATGGGTGAAGACATAAATGACCGGAAGACCATTCATGGCTGCGAGGCGCATTGGTGGACGCATGTAGTCGCTGAAAACCAGGAATGTGCCGCCAAAGGGAATAAGCCCGCGGTGGAGGGCTATTCCGTTCAAAATAGCTCCCATGGCATGTTCGCGGATACCGAAATGCATGTTGCGTCCCGCCCAGTTCTCCGGCTCAAAATTCCCAGCGCCGTCGATATTGGTATGTGTGCTGGGAGCCAGGTCGGCAGAGCCGCCCATCATCTCAGGCAGACGAGAGCCGAGGATTTCAACTGTTTTTCCTGAAGCAACGCGAGTAGCCATCGGACCATCTGCCGATTTGAATGTGGGTAGGTTGGTGTCCCAATCCTTTGGGAGCTCATGGTGCATGACGCGCTGGAACTCCGCTGCCAGATCAGGATATGCCATGGCATAAGCCTCATGGCGCAGATTCCAATCCGCCTGTGCGGTGCTTCCTCGGAGAACAGCTTCACGGAAATGAGCTAGAGCCTCCGCCGGAATGTGGAAGGGCGGCTGCACTGGCCAACCCAGCCCTTCTTTGGTTAGACGAACCTCCTCCACGCCGAGCGGCTCGCCATGCGCCGCTGCGGTGTCCTGCTTGTGGGGACTGCCGAAGCCAATGTGCGTACGCACCGCAATCAAAGATGGCCGGTCCTGTTCGTTCTGGGCAGCTTGCAGAGCGGAGCTGACCTTGTCAATGTCATTGCTTTCTTCGACGTGCTGGATGTGCCAGCCGAAGGCGGCGAAACGTGCCAGGCGATCTTCGGTAAAGGCCAGTTCTGTACTGCCTTCAATTGTGATGTGGTTGTCAGCATAGAGAACGATGAGCTTGCCCAACCGGAGGTGTCCGGCCTCAGACCCAGCCTCGGAAGAGATCCCTTCCTCCAGATCGCCATCACTCACCAGTACATACGTAAAGTGATCCACGATTGTGTGATCCGGTCGATTGAAACGTGCAGCGAGCGCCACCTCTGCGATGGCCATACCGACAGCATTGGCCAATCCCTGGCCTAGTGGGCCCGTGGTGGCCTCAACCCCGGGTGTCTTGCCGTACTCCGGATGGCCGGGCGTCCGGCTTTCCCATTGGCGAAACTGTTTAAGCTCCTCCATCGGAAGATCGAAGCCCGTAACGTGAAGTAACGCGTAGAGGAGAGCGCATCCATGTCCAGCTGAGAGAATGAAGCGGTCACGGTCTGTCCAGAGTGGATCGCGCGGGTTGAACTTAAGCAGACGGTCCCAGAGCGCATAAGCCATGGATGCAGAGCCCAGAGGTAGGCCGGGATGGCCCGAGCCTGCCTTCTGTACCATGTCCACCGCCAGAAAGCGGAGAGTGTTCACACACAACTCATCCAGATCGAGCGAACTCGTCATTGTCGAAAGTCTTGTGGAAAGCGCCATACTTCCGCGTCCCTTTTCTGGTTGTGATGGATCAGAGGTGCCAGCAGAACAAAAAGCCATGCGGATATCGGGATGTGTTGTGCTGATTACGGCTTCAACACGGCGCTCTGGCACGCCGGATGCTGACATTGGCAGGTTAGTTCTGTGACGCTTTTGGAATCGGCACACATCTCACAACAGTACTTTTTCCCATCCGTCGGCACACAACTACAAGCGGGATTTGCACATTTGGATTGAGGCGTCATATTCAGAAAGCTCCTTCTGTTGGCAAGTGCTGTTCGTTTCGCAAACCGTATGTGGAGGGCCGGCTAGCTATCGCAATCAATACTCCATTTTGGAGCATACTGACACATTCTGCACTGCACACTACGACAGCATGGCATCTGCGAAAGAAATAATCCGTTCCGTTTTGCTCATCTATTGGCAGATAGGAAATAGCTGAATTCGGTGGACCGCTTCCGATAAGCGAGAGTGGGCATCTCTTGGAATTTAGCCACTACCGCCCCAACTGAGCGGCCATTCGACCATCGTTGAGTAAAACTGCACATCGTCCGTGGCTTGGTGAGTCCATATTTATAGCACAATATGATGGATTTGGCAGTGTAGGGGTAACCCCGCCGAGCTATGAGAACCATGCGTTTAATCAGTTTTGAAGCGGCCGCAGGATTGTGAAGTTACTGGTGCCAAACCTGCAAGTGAATGAAGCAGCTCAGACAACGTATGTGCAACTGCCTACATCAGAATATCAAGAGAGTACTTGCTGAGGTGAAAACCGGCAGTTAATTCATGGACCCAACTCCAGAAAATCATTAGTCGGCGTTGATTCCAATTCTGTATCGAATCCTTGGGTTAAAAATGACCACGGGTCTGACTCGAAGGCTCAGGTGAAAGACGACATAAAGTTCGCTCTAATCCAAAGGGCATGGGTGATCTAAAGTCCATTCCAATGCAGGAGTTGCAGGTGCAGCTGGATTCACCTCCTAAAGGCTCACTCAGGTCAAGGTGGAGAAACGGCTTTCCACGTAGAACCTTTCCTGCCGGGCAAAGGCTCCCTCACTAGATTTGACAGACCTGAATTGAGGCTACAGTGGCAGTCGGACTCCAGAATGAAACGGACTCTTCGAATCTCGGAACGGTCGTCTCGGTGCGCGGTGGCGTTGTCGATGTGAGATTTGATCGCCGCCTGCCTCCAATCTTCTCCGTTTTACACGCTGGAGCTGAAGGCAAGATCATTGTCGAAGTCATGGCCCAACTCGACGCTGCTCGGGTTCGGGGCATTGCGCTGACGCCGACGGAAGGCCTTGCCAGAGGAATGCAGGTTGAAGATTCAGGCAAGCCGCTCGAAGTACCCGTAGGCCAGCAGATCATGTCGCGGATGTTCAATGTGTTTGGGTCTGCCATCGACCGAAAACCGGCGCCGCAGAATGTTCAATGGCGGACCATCCATAGGGCCCCTCCACAGCTGGCGGAACGTTCCACAAAGTCCGAGATATTTGAAACGGGCATCAAGGCGATCGATGTGCTTGTTCCACTCGAACGTGGAGGCAAGGCTGGATTATTCGGTGGCGCGGGTGTTGGGAAGACGGTGCTTCTCACCGAGATGATCCACAACATGATCGGCCATCAGCAAGGCATGAGTATCTTTTGCGGAATCGGCGAGCGATGCCGCGAGGGTGAAGAACTTTACCGCGGCATGAAAGTCGCCGGGGTTCTCAAAGACATGGTGATGGTCTACGGCCAGATGAACGAGCCGCCGGGCATCCGGTTGCGTGTTGGCGCTGCGGCCCTGACGATGGCCGAGTATTTTCGGGACGATGAGCATCGCGACGTTCTACTGCTGATCGATAACATCTTCCGCTTCATTCAAGCCGGGATGGAAGTCTCCGGTCTTCTCGGCGAAATGCCTTCAAGACTTGGCTACCAGTCAACCATGGGCACCGATCTATCGGGCCTTGAGGAGCGCATCGCCAATACGCATGCCGGAGCCATCACTTCGATCCAGGCTGTCTATGTGCCAGCCGACGATCTGACCGATCCTGCTGCTGTACATGTCTTCTCTCACCTTTCCGCATCCATTGTCCTGTCGCGCAAACGGGCGAGCGAAGGCCTTTATCCTGCGATCGATCTGCTTCAGTCCAGTTCGAAAATGGCCACCCCTGGCATCGTGGGTGACCGGCATTACAACCTCGCGCAAGAGATTCGCCGCACTCTGGCTCAGTATGAATCTCTTAAGGACATTGTGGCCATGCTTGGCATGGAACAGCTTTCTCTGGAAGATCGGAATGCCGTTGCACGGGCGAGGCGGCTGGAGCGCTTCCTGACGCAACCGTTCTTCACTACGGAACAATTCAGCGGAATAAAGGGCAAGCTCGTGAGCCTTAAAGACTCGCTGGATGGCTGCGAACGCATTCTCCGCGACGAGTTCAAGGACTACCCAGAGAGCGCGCTTTATATGATTGGCGCGATTGGGGAGGCTAAGAAGCCGAATGCAAGTCAGCCAGAGGCGAAGAAGCCTGAAGGAAAGCAACCCGAGGCTGCGCCGGCAGAGTCAAAGACACCGGACGGGAACAAGGGGGGAGACGAGAAAAGCGAACCACAACTAAAGGTTTCGACTCCGGGTAATCATGAATCTTAGAATCCTGCTCCCCTTTGGGGTCTTCGCCGAGATAGACGATGTATTACGCGTCGTCGCAGACACGACTGATGGATCCTACGGGTTGCTGCCACACCGGCTTGATTGTGTTGCAGCCCTTGTGCCTGGGATTCTCACTTACGAAGCAAAAGATGGTAGGACGGCCTATGTCGGGATCGATCAAGGTGTGCTGGTGAAGGCGGGTGCTCAGGTGACCGTGTCGGTGCGTCGCGCTTTTGGCGGATCAGATCTGGGGAAGATCAAAGATGCGGTCGAGCGCGACTTCCTGAAACTGGACGAACAGGAGCGCAGTGTTCGCACTGCGGTCGCGAAGATGGAAAGTGGTTTGATGGGACGTCTGGCGGAGTTCGAAAATGATTGATGATAGAGCGAAGCAATCTTCTACGACCGACGGAAACTTTGTCCGGCAAGTTACGGCAAAGGCTGCCCGCAAACTCCGTGTGCAGAAGGATGGTCCACAAACTGTCTGGTTCGGACTCGGCATGTCAGGCCTGATCGGGTGGTCAGTAGCCGTGCCAACCGTCATTGGCGCACTGCTCGGCTTATGGTGGGATCACCGTCATCCTGAAGCCCATTCATGGACGCTCATGTTGCTGGTCATTGGGCTCTGCCTTGGTTGTGCAAATGCCTGGCATTGGGTGGATCAGGAAAACAAAGCGATGCAAGACTGGCAGGAGGATAAGCATGAATGAGGCTCTGATTTTGGCTGGCGACCTCTTCGCCGGTATTCTGCTTGGTGCATTCTTCTTTGGCGGACTTTGGTGGACGATTCGATCGGGCTCCTCATCGCAATGGTCCGGGCTGTTGTTCTCCGCCAGCCTTCTGTTTCGAATGGCCATCGCTGTCACCGGCTTCTACCTCATGTCCCATGGCGACTGGCGGAAGCTGGTTGCCTGCCTGTCTGGCTTCTTACTTGCGCGCATTGCCGTAACGTGGCTCATACGTCTCCCGTCCGCCAAATGCATCCGCATCCACCAGGGGGATGGACAATGATCCTCCCCAGTGTGCACATCACGTCCGATCAGCAAATCCTCTGGCAGCATGGATTTGTCAAACTCAACGAAACCATTGTGACGACCTGGACCATGATGATCGCGATGACGTTGGGATCATTCCTGATTACCCGAAAGTTTGCAACTGGTCGGATTATTTCACGCTGGCAATGCGCGGTTGAGATCATTGTGACCGGTATCGAGGACCAGATCAAAGAGGTCGGCCTCAGCGATCCACGCAAGTATCTCGCTTTTCTAGGTACGCTCTTCCTTTTTATTGGGACATGCAGCGTCAGCATTATTTTCCCTGGATTCAAACCCCCAACAGGCTCACTCTCGACCACGGCGGCTCTCGCGATGTGCGTGTTCATTGCGGTTCCTCTGTTCGGAATCCGGGAGCAGGGAGTCGCGGGTTATCTCAAGACATACATCAAGCCGACCGTTATCATGCTGCCGTTCAATATCATCAGTGAGCTCTCGCGGACACTGGCCTTGGCCATTCGTCTCTTCGGTAACATGATGAGCGGCGTCATGATCGTCGGAATTCTTCTCACGATCACGCCCTTCATCTTCCCCATCGTCATGACGCTGCTCGGTCTGCTCACCGGTTCGGTACAGGCCTATATCTTCAGTATTCTCGCTGCTGTCTACATAGCCGCCGCCACACGTGCAGCCAAACCCAAGCCTGCTGTTAAGGCCCAACCGGAGCCGAGTCATGCTTGATCGGTCCAACATCAGGAAGGAACTTCCATGGATAGCTCCACTCTCGTTGCAGTAGTATCCATCGCCACCGCAGGCATCACTACAGGCTTCGGCTGCATGGGACCAGCTCTTGGCGAAGGCCGCTCCGTGGCATCAGCCATGACCTCCCTGGCGCAACAGCCTGACGCAGCGCCCACCATCACTCGCACTCTGTTTGTTGGCCTCGCAATGATCGAGTCCACGGCGATCTACACCTTTGTCGTCTCCATGATTCTCATCTTCGCCAATCCCTTCTGGAACCACTTTTTGTCGCAAGCCGGAGGGAAGTGAGCGATGCTCATCGACTGGTTCACCGTCGCGGCCCAGGTTGTCAACTTCCTCATTCTGGTGTGGTTGTTGAAGCATTTTCTTTACAAGCCCATCCTCAATGCCATCGACGCACGAGAGAAGCGAATCGCTGCTGAACTTGCGGACGCAGATGCCAGGAAGGCTGATGCTGAAAAGGAGCGTGCCGATTTTGAAGATAAGAATAAAGTATTTGATCAACAGCGGAGCGCCATGCTCGGCAAAGCCACCGACGAAGCGAAAGTCGAGCGCGAACGTCTCATCGATCAGGCAAAAAAGGATGTAGAAACCTTACGGTCTAACCAGGCGGATGCGCTGCGCGGAGATCAAAGTCGGCTGGGTAGTGAAATCACCCTTCTGGCTGAAAAAGAGGTTTTTGCAATCGCGCGAAAGACCCTCGCGGATCTCGCCACCGTCAGCCTTGAAGAGCGGGTTGGGGAGGTGTTCACACGCCGTCTGCGAGAATTGGATGCGAAAGCAAAAGAATTACTAGGTGACGCTCTCAAAAACTCATCACAACCTGCGCTGGTTCGCAGTGCGTTTGTTCTACCCGCCGACCAGCGGGCTGCAATTCAGAACGCTCTTAACGAGACATTCTCCGCAGTGGTTCGGATCAAATTCGAAGACTCGCAGGATGTCATTTGCGGCATTGAATTAGCCGCCAACGGCCAGAAGGTCGCGTGGAGCATCTCAAGCTATCTCACCGAGTTGAACAAGAAAGTAAATAACCTCGTAGACGCAGAATCCCCTGCGACCATCAATACCACAACACCGCCGGGGGCTGCGAAAGCGTCCGAGCCGGCAACTCTCGTTGGGGCCAAATGACTGAGCCACCCGGAATATTGCAACCCGCAATGAATCGCGCCTTCGCTCTGCTGCACAAGGGACGCGAGGACTTCACGGCAAAGCTGACTCCCTATGAAGTTGGCATAGTCACAAAAGTCTCCACCGGGATCGCGACATTTTCAGGCCTTCCCAGCGTTGGGTACGAAGAGATCGTCACGTTCCCTGGCGGTCTACTGGGGATTGCCTTCAACCTGGATGAAGATGAGGTCGGCGTTATCCTGCTCGGAGACTACCAGAACCTGCACACTGGCGACGAGGTGCAGCGGACTGGACGCGTGATTGACGTGCCTGTCGGGGACGGTCTGCTCGGACGCGTGATTGGCCCACTCGGCAATCCTCTGGATGGGAAGGGATCGATAGCTGTGGAGAAACGTCTCCCTATTGAACGTTCCGCTGCACCCATAATGGATCGCGCTGCGGTAAGCGTTCCCTTGCAGACCGGCCTGAAAGTGGTCGACGCTCTCGTCCCCATCGGTCGGGGTCAGCGCGAATTGATTCTCGGAGATCGCCAGACTGGCAAGACTGCAATCGCTATCGACACTATCCTCAATCAACGTGGACAGAATGTGGTGTGCGTCTACTGTGCGATTGGCCAACGTGCGGCCGATGTGGCTAAAGTAGTGGCTAATCTCGACAAGCAGGGCGCGATGGAATACACCGTTGTTGTTGTCGTTGAAGGCAATAATGCGCCCGGTCTCGTTTACATCACGCCTTATGCGGCAACCAGCATTGCAGAATGCTTCATGGAAAAAGGACGCGATGTCCTGATTGTCTACGACGATCTCACGCATCATGCCCGTGCGTATCGAGAACTCTCGCTACTTCTTCGACGCCCACCGGGCCGTGAAGCCTTTCCTGGTGACATCTTTTATATTCATTCGCGAATGCTGGAACGCTCGACCCACCTCAGCAGGGAACGCGGAGGTGGATCTCTCACGGCGCTGCCCATCATCGAAACCGAAGCGCAGGACATATCCGCTTACATCCCCACGAATCTCATCTCCATCACCGATGGGCAGGTTTACCTTTCCCCCACCTTGTTTCAACTTGGAATCCTACCGGCAGTCGACGTTGGCAAGTCCGTATCGCGCGTCGGCGGAGAAGCTCAGAGGGTTGCATATCGCGCAGTCGCCGGCAGCCTCAAACTTGCATACGCGCAGTTCGAGGAGTTGGAGGTTTTCGCAAAATTTGGAACTCACCTCGACGCCTCAACGCAAAAAACGATTGACCACGGACAGCGCATTCGCGCGTGTCTCAAGCAATCCGAGTCTCACCCCGTTTCAATGATCGAACAGATCATTGTACTTTTGGCATTGACCGCAGGACTCCTCGATCCCCTCCCGATCGATAAAGTGAACGACGCCGAGCAGGCGCTTCAGAAGGCGGTGACTGAAATTCCGGCGGATGTTGTGGGGCGGCTAACCTCGTCTGATAAGTTCAGCGATGACGATCGAAAGGCCATCCTCGAAATCGCTAAGCGAGCTTTGGCTTCGCTCCAGCCGGTTGCTGCGGCCAAACCTGCGACGAAGCCGACGCCATGAGTGGAACCATCGAAAGCCTGACACGGAAGATCTCCGAAGCAACCGATCTGGAAGCTGTCGTTCGTTCAATGAAGGCGCTTGCCGCAGCCAGCATTGGACAGTATCAAAAAGCAGTTCACTCACTCGATGAATATGCAGCCACTGTGGAACTTGCCTTGACAGCATGCCTTCGTCAAGCCGGAACCGACTACGACACGGCAGCAATAGGATCACAACAGAAGCACGGCATCGGCGCAATTGTCTTTGGTTCGGATCAGGGTCTCGTTGGAAGGTTCAATGAGGTGGTTGTGGAATATGCCGTCAAAACACTCAAAGCTAAGCCCGGCACGATCACAAAGATATGGCCTCTTGGGGCGCGCATCCACACCCTTCTGGCAGATACCGGCCTGCCGACTGCCGGGATATTGCCTGTGCCAGACTCGGTCAACGCCATTACTGGCCTCGTCGGACAGATTTTGATCGATGTCGAGGCAACGCGGGAGCGCGGAGATGTCGCGGAGGTATATTTATTCCACAACCACCCCACATCAGGATCACTCTACGAACCCATCGCTAAGCGCTTGCTGCCGTTGGATCTCGCATGGCAGAAGCAGCTTGTCGCTGCTCCGTGGCCAACAAAACTCCCTCCTGAAGTCATCCAGGGAACCGAGTCGCCATTACGCGCATTCATACGCGAATACCTGTTTGTCCTGCTGTTTCAGGCGTGCGCAGAGTCGCTTGCCAGCGAAAATGCCAGTCGTCTGGCTGCGATGCAGAGAGCGGAGAAGAATATTGACGGGATCATGGAACACTTGACCCTGAAATTGCATCGCATTCGTCAGGAATCAATTGACGAAGAACTCTTTGATGTCATATCGGGTTACGAGGCCTTGACCAGTGCCCGACGGTCAGACTAATGCAGCGGTAACTAAAGCTCGCGGTAATTATATTCATGCTTCCAGTTGGTGCCTCGTGAGCTTTCTTGAACAATTTTTTGCGGCACTTCCTCTAGCCTGAATTGAGCACAACTGCTCAGATTTCGGATAGATCCGAGTTGATACTGATTTAGAGCGTTTCTGATTGTCTCCAGGTTTGTAATGGAGGTGCTGATGGATCTAAAGATGTCTTATCCAAAGGGCCGGACCAACCAGGTCATCGGTCCATGAAGCGAGTCGTTCTATGAAGATCGATCCCAGAGCCGGTCAACTGGCGATTCCCAGCGATCTCGTCGATGTGCCGAAGCTGATCGCTGCTTACTACGAGGAGCGGCCCGATCCTGAGATTTTCGCGCAGCGCGTGATCTTCGGCACGTCGGGACATCGCGGTTCCTCTTTCACGAAGACTTTCAATGAGTGGCACATCCTGGCCATCACGCAGGCTATCTGCCTCTATCGGCGCCAGCATAAGATCGACGGCCCGCTCTTCCTTGGCATCGATACACACGCGCTCTCGCAACCGGCCATGCAGAGTGCTCTGGAGGTTCTGGCTGCGAGCGGTGTCCACGTCATGCTGGCTGAAAAGGATGAGTACACACCTACACCCGTCATCTCACACGCCATCCTCACCTACAATCATGGCCGCAATATCGGCCTAAGCGACGGTATTGTGATTACGCCATCGCACAATCCACCCGATTCGGGCGGATTCAAATACAACCCTGCTCATGGCGGGCCAGCTGAAGAGAAAATTACATCCTGGATTGAAGCGACGGCCAATGGTCTTATGGCAGCCCAGCTCAACGGCGTCAAACGTATGCCATTCGAGAAGGCTCTGAAGTGTTCCACCACACACAAGCACAACTACCTCACCCCCTACGTGGAAGACCTTCACCATGTCGTTGATATGGATGTCATTCGCGACTCTGGCATACATATCGGGGTGAATCCGCTGGGCGGAGCCGGCGTGCACTACTGGGAGCCCATAGCCAAACGTTATGGCTTGAATCTCAAAGTGGTTAATGATGTTGTTGATCCAACCTTTCGTTTCATGACTCTCGATTGGGATGGAAAGATCCGCATGGATCCCTCATCGCCATATGCCATGCAATCGCTCATCGCCATGAAGAATGATTTCAATATTGCCTTTGCCTGCGATACGGATCATGATCGCCACGGAATTGTGACGGAGATCAGTGGTTTATTACAGCCGAATCATTATCTGGCAGTTTGTATCAGCTATCTGTTTGCCAATCGGCCTCTGTGGGTCAAGAACACGGCGGTTGGCAAGACCGTGGTCAGCAGCAGCATGATCGACCGGGTCACCGCAAAGCTTGGCAGGAAGCTTTACGAAGTTCCCGTAGGCTTCAAGTATTTTGTGGATGGTTTATTGCACGGTAGTCTGGGATTTGCCGGTGAAGAGAGCGCGGGTTCATCCTTTCTGCGGCATGATGGCAGTGTATGGACCACGGACAAGGACGGCATCATCGCCGCGTTGCTGGCAGCAGAGATCACAGCAAAAACCAGGAACAATCCCGGACAGGCCTACTTCGAACTCACAAAGACGCTCGGTGATCCGCTTTATAGCCGGATAGATGCACCTGCAACCGAGGCACAAAAGACAGCGCTTAGCGGCATCACAAATCAAAGCATCGATGTCTCCGTTCTGGCCGGTGAGAAGGTTTTGAAAGTGCTCACCAGCGCACCTGGAGACGGAAATGCTATCGGAGGCGTTAAGGTTATTGCAGAAAATGGCTGGTTTGCTGCACGCCCATCTGGCACGGAGGCTATCTACAAGATCTATGCTGAAAGCTTTAGAGACAATGTGCATCTAAAGCAGATTCAGGCAGAGGCGCAGAGCATTATAAGCAAACTATTTACCTCGGTGGCTTCTACCGCATCTTAGATATCAGCGTGTTCTGGAGAATCCATTGAGCGATACAAAAGCTATCAACGTCTGGGCCAGAGTTGAGGGAATCGATGCACTGATTGAATTGGCGCTCAATCTGCATTGGTCGTGGAACCATGCGGCAGACGAAATCTGGAAACGTCTGGACAGCTCTCTGTGGGACTCTACGCAAGATCCCTTAGTCATCTTGCGGACAGTTTCGGCTGACAAAATACGAACTGCTTTGGCTGAACCCGAGTTCCATCAACGGGTTGAAGCTCTGCTTCATCAAAATAGGGAATCCTATCAGTCCGATGCGTGGTTCCAGAAGAAGCATCCAGGGACGGCTCTCTCGCTAATCGCCTACTTCAGCATGGAGTTCATGTTGACCGAAGCTTTGCCCATCTATTCAGGCGGCCTTGGCAATGTCGCGGGCGACCAGATGAAAGCAGCCAGCGATCTGGGCGTTCCGGTTGTTGGTGTGGGCCTGCTCTATGGTCAGGGTTACTTCCGGCAGAATTTTGATTCAGAAGGACGTCAACAGGTACTGTATCCCGTCAACGATCCCGGCCAACTTCCTATCCGTCCATTGCGGAAGCCGGACGGTGAATGGTTGCGGCTACAGATTCAGTTGCCGGAATCCATGATCTGGCTTCGCTGCTGGGAAGTATCAGTCGGAAGATCGAAGCTCTATCTGCTCGATACCAATGATTTTGCGAATTCCGCAGCTCACCGTGGTATTACCAGCGAACTCTACGGCGGCAACGCCGAGATGCGGCTGAAGCAGGAGATCATTCTTGGCATCGGCGGCTGGCGCTTGCTGCGAGCACTAGGCCTGCAGCCCGAAGTTTGCCATCTCAACGAAGGCCATGCGGCGTTTGCTGTACTGGAGCGGGCGCGCTGCTACATGGAAGATCATGCAAAACCCTTCGATCTTGCTCTTGCTGTAACTCGCGCTGGAAACATTTTTACAACACATACTGCGGTCACTGCCGGATTTGACCGCTTTGATCCTCAACTCATCCGCTTATATCTCAGTCATTACGCGCAGCATGAGCTTGCCATTCCCATGGATCATCTGTTGGCGATGGGGCGTGAGCACTCAGGCGATGCGCTGGAACGATTCAATATGGCCAATCTGGCGGTACGTGGCAGCGGCCAGGTGAATGGCGTCAGCAAGCTGCACGGGCAGGTTAGCCGCCAGATCTTCCAGCCCCTCTTTCCGCGATGGCCACAGGCAGAGATTCCGATCGGTTTCGTCACGAACGGCATTCATGTGCCCACTTGGGATTCAGCTGAAGCCGATGCTCTTTGGACTGCGGCGTGCGGCAAAAAACGTTGGCTTGGCGATCCGCCAGACGCAAAGGGCATTCGCCAGCTTACTGACAAACAGTTGTGGCAGATGCGCACAGAGAGTCGAAAGAACCTGATCGGCAAAATGCGACAGCGGTACGCGCGTCAACTTGCATCTGAGGGTGGTCATCCATCGGATGCAAGCAATATCTTTAGTGAGGATGTTCTGACAGCTGGATTTGCGCGCCGCTTTGCCACCTATAAGCGTCCCAATCTTCTCTTGCATGATCCGGAGCGGTTGGTTCGCCTCCTCACCAATCCGCAGCGTCCGCTGCAGTTGATTCTCGCAGGCAAGGCGCACCCGCAGGATCTACCGGGTCAGGCGCTCATTCAGCAGTGGAATGAGTTTCTCAAGCGTCCCGAGGTCCGCGGCAGAGTTGTCTTCCTCAGCGATTACGATATGCAGTTGGCGCAGGAATTAGTCCAGGGCATCGATCTATGGATCAACACACCGAGACGGCCTTGGGAGGCCTGCGGAACCAGCGGCATGAAAATTCTGGTCAACGGAGGGTTGAACATTTCGGAACTGGATGGCTGGTGGGCAGAAGCATATACCCCTAAAGTTGGCTGGGCTCTCGGTGATGGCAAAGAGCATGGGGAAAATCCGGCCTGGGACGCCACGGAGGCCGAAGCGCTGTACTCCGCGCTGGAGCAGAGAATAATCCCGGAGTTTTATGAGCGCGAGCAAGTTGGCATGCCATCCAAATGGCTAGCGTGTATTCGCGAGAGCATGGCCACTCTCACTCCGGAGTTTTCTGCCGAACGTGCGATTCGTGAGTATACCGAGAGCCACTACATACCTGCTGCATCCAGCTATCGCGAGCGGGCAGCGAAGGACGGCACGCTTGGCTCCGATCTTTTCCAGTGGCTACAGCAAATTGCTCAACACTGGAACTCCGTGAGATTCGGTGAGATGGGTGTCGAAACGCACGATGCCTTGCATTTCTTCTGGGTCCAGATATTCTTCGGTGACATGCGCCCGGAGGATTTAAAAGTTGAACTCTATGCCAATGCGTTTCCCGGAGACAAGTGCGCTCTTGCAGTTATGTCTCTATGCAAAGATTGCCCTGCAAATGGCTCTCCTGCGAAAATCTATCGCGCACAGGTTTCTGCAGACCGTCCCGCGAGCGACTACACGCCGCGCATTGTCCCCCAGCATCCGGGAGTTGCTGTGCCTCTCGATGCCGGGCAGATTTTGTGGCAGCATTAAATGGAGCAGCCTATGGACGCTTCTGTCACGAGTGGGAAATGCGTCAGCCACCCCTATCCTCTTGGCCCGACAGTCATTCCGGAAGGCACGAACTTCAGCGTCTTTTCCAGCCATGCCACCGGGATGGAGATTGTGCTCTTTGACCATGCTGATGTAGCACAGCCGTCGCGCGTCATTCAACTTGATCCGCTTCTGCATCGCACCTCGCATTACTGGCACATCTTCGTGCCCGGCATAAAGGCAGGACAGCTTTACGGATACCGTGCAAGCGGCCCGGAAGACCCATCCAATGGACAGCGGTTTGATTGCCACAAAATTCTACTTGATCCGTACGGCAAAGCGGTCTCGATTGGTCCGCACTACAGCCGGGCTGCAGCCAGCCGGCCGGGGGATAACGCGGCGGCATCGATGAAAAGTGTAGTGGCCGATCTGAGCGTCTTCGATTGGGAGGACGATAAGCCAATCAATCGGTCATTTCGCAGCACAGTAATCTATGAGATGCATGTTGCTGGCTTTACGCGTCACCCTTCGTCAGGTGTTTCCGCTCCCAGACGTGGCACATATCTCGGAGTCATCGAGAAGATTCCATACCTCAAAGCGTTAGGTATAACGGCAGTCGAACTCTTACCCGTCTTCCAGTTCGACGCCCAGGACGCTCCTCTGGGACTCAGTAATTACTGGGGATACAGTCCCGTCTCATTCTTTGCTCCCCACATGGCCTACTGTACTGATACCGATCCGCTGGCCTGCCTGGATGAATTTCGCACCATGGTGAAGGAACTCCACCGTGCTGAAATCGAGGTAATTCTCGACGTAGTTTTCAATCACACCGCCGAAGGAGATGAGCACGGACCGACACTCTGCTTCCGTGGATTGGAAAATAGTTTTTACTACATTCTCGACAAGAATAAAGCGCTCTATGCGAACTTTACCGGAACCGGTAACACCCTCAGAGCCAACCACTCCATCGTCAAGAACCTAATCCTCGACAGCTTAAGGTACTGGGTCGCGGAGATGCACGTCGACGGCTTTCGCTTTGATCTTGCATCTATCTTTTCGCGGAACGAGTCAGGTGAACCCATGGTGAACGCTCCCATCATTTGGGACATTGATGCAGATCCGGTTCTGGCGGGCACTAAACTCATCGCGGAAGCATGGGATGCAGGCGGCCTGTATCAGGTCGGCAGCTTCGGTCATGACAAGTGGAAGGAATGGAACGGTCAATTCCGAGATGACATCCGCAGCTTTGTCAAAGGTGACCGGAATACAGTCTGGAAACTAAGGCAACGCATTACGGGAAGTCTCGACTTGTATAACGCAGGAGATCGGCCCGAGGGGCAGAGCATCAACTTCGTCACATGCCACGACGGCTTTACGCTGAACGATCTCGTCTCCTACAACCTCAAGCATAATGAGGCCAATCATGAACTGAACGCAGACGGCACAAACACAAACTTCAGCTGGAACTGTGGCATTGAGGGCCCGCAAGCCGATGCTTTGATTGAGCTTCTGCGTGTACGGCAGATTAAAAATCTTCTCGCGCTCCAGTTGCTCTCCGTCGGCACACCCATGCTGCTCATGGGCGACGAAGTGCG
Organism: Acidobacteriaceae bacterium; assembly: GCA_031296355.1. The sequence continues at coordinate 10,409 of JARLFX010000286.1, read as the reverse complement.
ACGCACCCAGCAAGGCAACAATAACGCCTATTGTCAAGACAACGATATGAGCTGGTTTGACTGGAATCTATGCTCTAACAACGCGGAAATGTTGCGGTTTGCGCAGATTATGATTCGCACTCGCCTTCATTTTGATATAGGAAGTCAGCGCGGCAATATTACGCTGGAAGACTATCTCAGCAACGCTCATATCGAATGGCATGGTATTGAGCTGGACAAGCCTGACTGGGGCGCTGACTCTCATTCGCTGGCCATCACGATGCACAATTTCGCATCAAGCCGTCTACGCTACATTGCGATCAACGCCTATTGGAAGCCGCTGGAGTTTCAACTCCCACCTGTAGAATCCGGTTCAGATGCGGGCTGGCTCCGTGTTGTCGATACTTCGTTGCCCTCTCCCAATGACATTGTGGCAGACGGGAAGGGAACACCTGTAGATGGTGCCAAATATCTTGTAAATCCAAGATCCATCATTATGCTGCAGTACAAGTACGGTTCCGATTGCAGTATGGCTCAGAGGCATAATGGGGCAAATTCTTTTCAGTGATACCCACTTGCCCCTAATGTTGCCCCCACCTGCTCCCGGATGTCAAGGAATGGCATTATCCCCTAATAGACAATGAATTCCATAAAAACCCAGCAATTATGCTGGGTTTTAGATGCCTTTGGATTTCCTTGGATGATGAAGTGGTGGCCAGAGACGGGATCGAACCGCCGACGCCGGCCTTTTCAGGGCCGCTGGGATAGGCACACCCTCGTATTCAGAGGGCTTCATGGCTGGGGTAATACCTGGAAATACGCCAAAAGCCCATCAATCACGGGTGAGCATGGCGGGTGCGGAACTAGAGGAATCGCTGATTCGTCTGAGATACCAAGCGCGCCTCATCTAGTGGAGCGAACAGCAGAGACCCAGATGACCGTCACATATCAGACCCAGATGACCGTCACATATCAGTCGCTTAAGAGCTGCGGCGTCTCTGCGGGAACAGGTGCTGTTGTCTCGCTCATGCCGACACCCCACCAAGCAGCGCCATGTAGTCGCTGGCTTGCGTGGTGCATACCTGAGCCAGCGGCAAGTGGGGATAGTTCTGCATGTCCAGCCGGGGCGTATGCCGTCTTCCGCTACGCTCCAGACGCCATACGCCCCGATAATCCTTCAACTTCCTGCTTATCTACTGGCCTGCTTAATGGGATGGTCCGCCGCTTTTACCCAGCCAGCAACTGAGGTATAAGGGGTGAACGGAGGAGGCGTCCATGGAACTACACACAATCGGCATTGATCTTGGCAAGACAGTCTTTCATCTGGTTGGTCTGAATCTGCGTGGCGAGGTCGTGGTGCGCAGGAAGTTATCGCGCAAGCTACTGCTGCAGTTCACCGCGAATCTGCACGTCGTATTGATTGGCATGGAAGCCTGTGGCGGAGCGCACTTTCTTGGTCGGGCGCTGCGCGAGCAGGGACACGACGTGCGGCTGATGCCCGCCCAGTACGTAAAGCCATACGTGAAGACGAACAAGAACGACTACATCGATGCTGAAGCGATCGCTGAGGCAGTAGCGCGTCCGACGATGCGCTTTGTCCCGATCAAGACCGATGACCAACTGGATATGCAGTCCCTGCACCGGGTGCGCGAGCGCTGGGTAATGCGTCGTACAGCCATCATCAACCAGATTCGCGGGCTGCTGCTCGAACGTGGCATCACCGTGCGGAAGGGACGTCGGCATGTGGATGCAGCCTTGCCTGAGATCCTTGAGGACGCCACAGCAAAGCTATCTGGCGCACTGCGTACGCTACTTGCACAGTTGAAGCTGGAACTCGATCAGATGGCGATGCGGATCGACGAGGCCGATGCAGTACTCAACAAGACCGCGCATGAAAACGAAGCCTGCCAACGGTTGGTGGCGATTCCCGGCGTCGGACCTGTTACGGCGACTGCACTCATCGCAGCTATCGGCAACGGAGCGGCTTTCCGCAAGGGGCGGGAGTTCGCAGCCTGGATGGGGGTAGTTCCACGTGAGCACTCAACCGGCGGCAAGCAGAAGCTGCTCGGGATTAGCAAACGTGGCAACTCGTATCTGCGAAGACTGTTCATACAAGGTGCACGTGCAGTCTTGCAACAACGCACCAAACAGACATCGGGTCTGAGTACGTGGCTCGAGCAACTGGCGGCTCGCAGTTGCCGCCAGATGCGCGGCCATCCATACGCACCGCGATTGGCCGCATAAACAGCGCGGATGTGAACCAGCAAAGCCTCGTCGCTGAGATGGCGACGCGTGGCGATCTTGCGCCGCCGCGCCTGATGTTGGTGATAGCCGGAGACGCTGACTTCGAGTACTCGGCACTGCACGCAGATGGGCCAGACCAATTTGTTGCGCAGAATAAAGGCGTACTTCATCGCTGGCCCTTCGCGAAAAACGCCGTCGCTTTTCCCAGGATGTCGCGCTCCATGGTGACCCGCGCCAGCTCGGCTCGCAGACGTCGGTTCTCCATCTGCTCGGCTGTGACAGCAGCCTTGCCACTGACTGCCTGCAACGTGCCCTTGCGCTGCGCCTTGACCCAGTTGCCCAACGTCTGTTCGATGATGCCCAATGTGCGTGCCGCCGAGGCCAGACTCTGACCCGACTCAACCAGCCGTACTGCCTCTTGCTTGAACTCCAGTGTGTACTGCTTCCGCGTCGTCTTCGGCATATTCGCTACCCCTTCGCATTAGAACAGCTCGCTGACGTTTTGCAGGGGCAAGGTCACTCTGCGCTGTATTACCCTTCTGCATGAGGGAATAATCACAAATGGATACATTTGTCTTTCACCATGTCGGAGTTGCCGTCCGCAACATACACGATGCCATTGCGGAGTACAAGAGCCTCTTCGGCTACGAATTGGTCTCCGGCCCCTTCGACGACCCCATCCAATCCGTCTCCGTCTGTTTTCTCAGCCGCGGCGGTGCAGACCCCATGATTGAGCTGGTCGCCCCTCTTGGCCCAAACTCTCCCATCGATCGCACGCTCAAGAAAGGTGGCGGCACCTACCACATCTGCTATCAAGTACCAGACATTCAAGCAGCCATCGACCACCTCGTCGCTCAGGGCTCGATCCTGGTCAGCGGTCGCGTTCCCGCAGTCGCCTTTGACCTGCGCGAAATTGCATGGCTCATGTCTGACTCAGGACTTCTTCTGGAACTGGTGCAGGCCTAGAACGATTTGTAGACAATCTCCGGCGCTGCTTGGTTCAGCAGAGCCGTTACCACCACCGCGACCAGCCCCATTACCGACGCATACACGGTGAGAGCATAGCGGCTAGTCAGGATTGGCCCCTCCGTCGTCCGTATGCTCAGTAACGCCACGCGCAGCCATTCCCATAGCGCCAGCACTAGAGTGGCAACCAGCCACGCAGTCAACCACACACTAATCCACTCCACGACACTTAACGCGCTGAAGATAGCGCCAATCTGCTTCCAGCCAGCCCAGAACCAGAACAGCGTGAAGCCGAACCAGACGAAGTTTAGTCCGCGGCTACAGGAGACATACACTGAATTTGTGGCTAGCGCCTTGTAGCCCTTGCGTCCCATCAAACGCCCCAGCCACAACTGCCACAGCTTGTTGATGGACATTCCCCCACCGGTCAGCACGCCGAAAACGATGAACTCTGACGTGCGGCCGTGCCAAACTCCGATGAGGAAGAACGTCACAAAAAAGCAAATGACGCCGAGGAACGGCTGCCACGCCAGCGACGAGATGCGCCGCATCAGTAATACCAGCAGCGGGTTATAGACATAGGTCTTCAGCCAGTTTGAAAGCGTCATGTGCCAGCGGTTCCAAAAATCCAGAACTGACGAGGCCGCGAAGGGGCGGTCAAAGTTCTCCGGCAACCGTACCCGCATTAGCCGCGCCAGTGCAATCACGATGTCGATGTAGCCCGAGAAATTCGCGTATAGGAAGAGCGGGTATACCAGGGCTAGCTTGATGGCCGCGAACATCTTGATTTGCATCGGCATCGGCTGTGATAGTTGCGCCACGGCATCGTCCTGCACCATGTGCAGCAGCATCGCCAGCACGTTCACCTTAAAAAAGCCGCGTACGATGCGTTCCAGTTGCGAGCCAATCACGCGCGGTCCCAGGGCAATCGGTTTGTCCGCAAACTGATCCCGGCTGAACGCGTCATAGCGCTGGATCGGCCCGGAGATGAACGTGGTGAAGTTCAGCATGTACAGCAGGTACGCACCCAGGCCGATGTGCCGCTTCTCCTGGTTGTCTCCCGTGTCGATGAGCAGGTGCAGTACGCGGAAGAAGATGTACGAGAGTCCGAGCGCGGAATAGGCGGAGTGCAGAAACAGGCTCTCCGGCAGGAAAGTGTACTTCTTCAGCCATATGTAGGCGAACACGGTGACCAGCACGCTGCACATTGTCGCCCGCGGCCAATTGCGCTCTATCAGGATCAGTCCCACGTAGCCCAGCAATAGGAATCCGGCCAGCGGCAGGTAGACCATCGGGCTCCGCGCGATCAGGCCCAGGAATACGATGCTGGCCGTTAGCAGAACGATTGAGCGCCATAACCACGAACGGCTAAGGTTCGAGACGAGTGCCACCGCCAGGCCAAAAACTACAAGCTGATAGGAGGCTGCATCCATGTCTATCGTCCCCGTTCCAATGCATCCTGCGTCTGGCTGTGCCCGGCAAGCGTAGGGCTCTGCTGTTGTTCCAATTGCTCCACCAAAGCGTCGCTGGCAAGCGCGGAGCCTGCTCCGTTTACATGGCCATTGATGACGTAGAAGAGCCGGTTCGCCTTCGGTCCGTGCTGGAAAGCATCCAGCACATCAATAAACTGCACACCGTGGCTGGCTGCAATCCGCTTCAGCTCCGCGTCGAAGACGCCAGCATCCACCCCTTGCGGCTGCTTGTCCATTGACAACAACGAGCCCTGCGCTAGGCTTGGCATCTCCATCACTACCAGCGGAACCTGGGCCGTGCGCGCCCGCTGCGTCATCTCGCCAAGCAGCAGATCGAATGCGTCAAAACGCTTCATCCACGCCGGCGAGAGCGGCGTCCGGATATAAGCAGTCGAATCGCCGCCGTGCAGATACAACCGGATGAACGTTGAAGCGTTCTGATATAGAAAGTACTGGATCGCCGTCACCGCATAGCTCTGCGACAGGAAGACCTGCACCTTCTTCAGCGCGCTGATTTTGACCGGAGCCATGTCCGGATTGCCCAGCGGCGCCATGGGCTTGTCCCGATCCTGCATCTCCGCCGGATCCAGATGCTGGATATCGACAGGGGAGAGTGCCAGCACCAGCAGATCCGGCCTGAGTTGCATCGCCTCATCCATACGCTTGGATACGCAGATGGGGAAACACTCCTCGCGACCCAGGTTCTGAATCTCAAATGGGTGGCCGTAGTCTTGCGCCAGACGCCGCTGCGCGCGTACCGCAAATGTCTCGTCATAATTGACCAGATATCCCTCGGCGGTCGACGATCCCAGCAGAACAATCCGGGTCGTCCCGGGCGGCTTCGGTCCGCAGGGTTCCTTGCTGCGGTAGCCACATTCGTTGAACTGATACGTGATCCATGGACTTTCGGCAATCTTCTGCCGCATTGTGCAATGGCTCTTGAACCGGTAGCCGATCTGTGCGTCCCGGACAAGGCAGTTTCCCTCGGCGCCCTGCGCAAAATAATGCCGCGCCACAACTTCCGTGGCCAGAAAGCACACCAGCACCGTCAGCAGGATGATCAGTGGCAGCAGGATGATATCCCGCCGCGGCAGCTTCGCATCCTCGATCTCCGTCTTGCCGAGGTTTGACTCTGTCATGTAACTGTCGTCTCCCTCGCTGTCGTAAAGCCCTGGGAGATGACCCGCATCGGGGCCTGCTCCGGTTCAGCGCCGTCAACTTCCAGTTTCCAGCGCGTCACGCCGCTCTCCTCCTCGCTCACCAGCGCAAATCCAAGCTTGGCATAGTGGTCCACTACCAGCTTATTGCGGTCGGTTGGCTGGTATGTGCCGGTGAGTGTATGGATGCCGGCGGCCCGCGCATGCATCAGTATCTCGCGCAGCACCATATGCTCCACCTTGCGTCCCAGTACCCGGCAGCTCATGAGCCAGGTATCAATCTCCCAGACTCCGGCATCGGACGGCTTGCAGATCACCACGCTGATCATTCCGTTATCGCCGAAGATGTCTGCCAGTCGCACCTGCAGCGTGAAAACCACAGCATCGCCCTCGGCCGCAGCGATTTCAGGCTCCGTGTAGCGGCGCGTGGTCAGGTTGTACTGGTTGGATTTGTTGATCAGCTGCACGATGCGCGTCCTTCCCGTCGCGTCAAAAGGTTGGAAGGTGATTATCATCTCCAGCGACTCCAGATAGTCGCCCACGCCGCCCACCTGCCGCAGCAGCATAGCGCGCTTGGCATTGTCCTGGTAGAAACCCGCGCGCCCCAGATCTTCGGCTGCAAAAGCTATTGCCTCAAAGTATCCGCCTGCGGCAAGCGTTCTTGCGTAGAAAGCTGGGTCTTCCGGAAGTTCGGGAACGGCTACCTGCGGAAGCAGTTTGCGCACCAGCCCCCGCTCAACCGGATTGTCGTCCAGAAAGACCATGGCATCCAACCCAAGAGACAACTCCTCGGCGATGGCCTGAATATTGCTCGCCTTGTCGTTCCAGTTGGCCTGAAATACCGCGATGTGTTCCAGCCTCAGTAGCATCTCTGCATGCTGTTCAAACGGCTCCCGCGCTACCGCGTCCGTATTCTTCGACGAGACCGCCAGCACGATGCCGCGCTGCCGCAGATCCAGCGCCAGCTGCTGCACCGCCAGATGCGCCTCGCCTCGTGCATCGCCCTGTGCCACCTGGATGCCGTCCAGCCCGTCGTCCCCGATCACCCCGCCCCATATCGTGTTGTCCAGGTCTAATACGAGTGCCTTGCGACTCTTGCCGCGAATCGCCGCCACGCAGCGCGCCAAATGATCGGCATATAGCGGAATGAGTTGGTCTGAGAAAGGGATCTTTGCCATGTTCCAGAGCTGAGGATCGTGCCAGTCGGCCAGGCCGACCGTCTCCGCAAGCCCCGCAACATCCAGCAACACATCGCCCGTACCCAGTACGGCCCCGGCCAGCTCACGGTTTACGGCGTCAATCAGGCTTCTCCGTGTTCCCGGCAACGCGCGGTCCATGCTCCCGAATAAGGTCTCCACTGGCGGCGCAAACGTCTGCAGGATGCAGACCGTCCTGCCATTGGACTGGACGCCATGACGTAGTGACTGCAGATAGCCGATTGCGCCCTGTACGGTCGCCTTGGCAACCTCGGCATCTCCCGGAGAGAGCTTCAGCGGCAGCGCGCGATAGTCGAGCGCAAAGAGTACCGCATCCGGCTTTGACCGGTTCACGCTGGATTCCGGCGACAGGGCCTCCTGCGCCACCTGATCGTAGGCGGGCTGAATGACCTCCAAAGCGATACCATGCCGGGCTGCGCTTGCCACCAGAGCCGGCACAATCATGTCGATGGTCGCATTGCTCAGTACAGCGAGCCGGAACGGCACCAGTGGCTCCAGCAGCTTTTTCTCCTGCTGTGCTTTACAGATGGTCTTGGCCAGCCTGGTCAGTTGGTTCAGATCCAGCGCAAACGATGCCAGCGCCTGAATTTTGCTCCCCAGGCTACCGTCCTCACGCCCGAGAGTCTTCAGCCTTGCGGCAAAATCTTCCGGCACACGCGGCAACCATTGCAACTCCGCATACAGTGGATTCATCGGCTAGATCATATCCTTGTGGCTTCCATTAAAATAGGAGCTGAACCTTATGCCCCGTCCTACGCACGCGCCTGTATCAGCGTGACCAAATCACCCACATTTTCCAGCTTGCCAATCTCCGAGGTCGAGAACTTGATTTTGAATGCCTTCTCCACCGTCAGGATCAGCCGGATATGGGTCAGGCTGTCCCAGCCGTCCACATCCTTGGCAGAAAGATGAGGAGTCAGCTGGATTCCGTCTTCATCAAAGACGTTTTCGAATATTTCTCCCAGCCGGGCGTAAATCTGCGCTTCATCCATTGCGAACCAACTCCTCACACTATCCTGAAAACTCTACGGACCACCGTAGACCCCAAAGTCTACAACAAATGCCACTTGTATCAGCCTCACCCATGCCATTCTACCCTCAACATTAGGTGCCATCACAGTCAGGTCTTTATTCATGTAGTTTGAACCCGGTTTGCCCAACTGCTGCCGTATCGAATTGCCACGACGGAACTGCGCAGGTTTCAGATGCGGTCTCAGCGTAGATGCCTGCCTTCCCTGCGCCCGCAACAGGGTTTCAATATCCTGTCGCAGAACGGCCAACCTATCTTGGGCCTTGACGGTGGTCGTAATCAATCGACCGCAGCGATCCGTCAGGAACTCTTACGGCATGCAAATTCTCGCATTACGCTGGAAATATATCAGCAGGCGGTGAGTGCGGAAAAACGTGTCGCGCAGGATTTAGCTGTTCGGGGTCTTTTTGAAGGGGATTCGACTCAGCACCCTCGGGTGCTGTATGAAAGCAGCTATCGGTGCCATAAACCCTTGCATTTCTTAGGTTTATGGCAGGGACGACGGGGCTCGAACCCGCGACCTCTGCCGTCCTGAAGCAGCAGTCGATATTTACTCAACTCGAGGAATCTGCATAAATTTGATGAAATACCTTGCTTTGCGCTTCCCGGCGTCTTGCGGGGATAGCTTGAGCGTAAATATTCATGGTAGTTCGGAAGCTGGCGTGTCTAAAGGCTTCTTGTACGACCTTCATATCTTCACCGTTGTCCTTCAGCAAGGTATTTAAGCTGCCGAAGAAACGCTCAATCTTCCCCTTGAACCATGGTTCCCGGCGCGCTGAGTAGTGCATCTCAATGCCCGGGGAATAGCACACCTGCTCCAGGCTCTCGCTATGAAACTCAAGCCCATTGTCCAGAACCAGTTCCCGCATTACGCCATATGCCGGCCACTCCGACTTGATCTCCGGATATTCGCCCTTGAGCCCGACCTTTGGACGGAAGCAGTCCTTTAGGCAATGGGCAACTGTCTGATAGCTTGGTGGATTGAAGCCGACGTATATCCCCAGAATGCAACGCGAATATGATCGGCTAGCGTTCCCCCCTCCAACTCAAATGTGCGCTAGAAGAAACCGATAAAATTAAAAGCGAACTCCAGTTACATCGAACTTGTGCGCGTAGTGCTTGACTTAGAGCAGACCCAATCCGGAGCTAGTCCACTCTCTCCCCATTTCTGATAATCACTGGGGCAGGTTAACCGAGGTGCTGTTCCAGTCCAGGGGTATGTTCTAGGTGAGGCTTTACGTACTCTGAGTCTTCTTCAGCGGAAACGTGATTCGGTATTCGGAGGGGTGAGTGATCGCATTAGGCCTAGTATCTGGATGTCGAATAAATTGATTTTTGTCAGGTATATTTTCTTCTGGGTCAAATTTGCGGAAGTTCGCACACAGAAGCACCCAACTATCTTTGCATGTCCACGTGAATTCTCGAAGATCTCGCCTATATCGACTGCCGTCTAGGCTACCGCTTCCAAAACCATGAACACAGTTCAGAAGATCCGCAATGTGGTTATACGGAACGCGGGCAGAATCAATTTTGTATTCTAGGTATAACCCTACAAATAGACGCTTCAGCCGCCCAAGGCGCCTCGCTCTTGGGGGTTCTTTTTCGTAACAATTGTCTACCCAGCTACCATATATATCCGCGCGATCGCGCAGGCGAGAAACAAACTCCTCTCCTTCAGTTTGTTCCAACAATAAACTTTGCATAATTCTTTGAACTCTGGGACTATCCGTAACTTCGATAGCCCCGCCGTCCCGAGTTGATACCACAATCTCCTGTGCATCGTATTTCTCTGCGTACTTTGCCAATAAAAATCCCGTCCTTTCCGCGCGCTCGATATCGTCAGCAAGCTCTTTCATCTTTCTGGATAGATCTCTGACGCTAGGAACCCGGATAAATGGAATTGGTTGCTTAATTAAATCAGCTACATATAACACAACCCTAAGATTTTCAGGACTGATGTGATATTGAGTGTCAAACATATTGAACAAACGTTTGTACTCTTCTGCATGGTGTGGCCGAGTCCTGAGATCCTTTGCACTGCCTGGGTACGGCAGGCGAGGAATTAGTGCTAGTGTTCGCGCATCCTCCAGCCTGTTCTTGGATATAGGCTCACGCAATTGCAACGATACAGACCGATCCACCCGCTTTAATGCCACTTGTATACCTCCTTAATCGGATATCTGATGGCTCGTTCGTCATTGGGTGTCAAGGGCGGAGTAAAACCCTACCAGTGCGGCGGAGTAAAAGCAGGCCAGTAGGCGAGCGGGAAGTTGAAGGATTTACGGGGTGTATGGCGTCTGGAGCGTAGCGGAAGACGGCATACACCCCGTGGTGCGTTTGGATG
>JARLFX010000285.1 GCA_031296355.1 Acidobacteriaceae bacterium | reverse complement strand
GGGATCAATCAATCAAGCAAACACGCACAGCAAGAACCGGAAGAGAGTGAGTGCTCGCAGTTACTGCATTTACTTAGCTGCGTGCTTGGTGCAAACGGCCTTGTGTCCTGCCTTCCAGTCCTTCAGCTGGCACTCCTTAGAGCAGTAGTACACCTTCTTGCACGCCGAGCACATGTCAAACTTGCCCTCGCCCTGCGGTTTGTTGCAGTACCCGCACACTATTCCCTCCGTGGCCTCCTCCTGCTCCTTGAAGTAGCTGGGATGGATGTAGTCGGTGTAGAGATACTTCTTTCTGTCGGCCTTGGGGGCAACGGTGAACTTCTTCTGTCTCCGCTTGAGCTTCTCCATCAATCCTTCAAGTCCCTCTGCGAGGTAAAGAGTGACCAGCTCGATGGCGTCCTGAAGCGCCTGGATCTTCGCCTTGTTCTTCTTCTTGCTGGATTGAGCACGGGCCAGCCAGTTCTCGAGCATGTATAGGCCGAGGCTGGAGAAAACGGGGAGCAGCTCCTCCTTGAGAGTGATCACGAAGTCTGCCAGCGGGTACCCGAGCACGTTGCTGACGAAGTTCTTCACCTGCATGCTCAGGAACCAGTTGCCCTTGTTCTCGAGGAAGACCACAGAAGGCCGCTTGTACAGCGCGTCCGTCTGGGTTGCGTCGTTCATCCGAGTCGTGAGCTTCCCTATCTCGCCCTTGTGGATGTTAATGAGCTCAGCATCGGGCCAGGCCTTCCAGCTGTCGTCGAGAGATTTGAGCTCTGCCATGTGTCCCTTGAAGTATTCGTGGAGCTCATCCTGGCAGGGGACGGCGAACTCGCAGCACTTCCTGAGGCACTTGTAAGCCTTCACCACGTTCAGGAACTCGGGCGCCTTGCTGTAGAGGAGGAACAGCTGGTATCCGGCGTTGATGTTGGCCTTCTTGTACGAGTTCACGAACGACTTGTATGCCACGTCCAGCTTCTTCGTCGACAGCACGTTTATGTACCCCACCCAATACTCCGCGTACGCGCATCCTTGCTTCGCTGCCATCTCGTAGCACTTGAGGGACGTGTTGATCATCTCCGGAGTGTGTTTGGCCTGCATGTAGTAGAGTTCGCCAAGAGTGCTGGCGGCCTGGGCGCTGGGCTGGCCCGATGCGGGCGATGCGGCCTTCTCCAGAGTCTGGATGATCTTCTTGATGTTGAAGTGCGGGTTAAACTTCATGTCGTAGAGCGCTACGGGAGGCTAAAAACTGAATTAGGTACCGAGGTACTCCTCAGACTTGAGGTGACCCTTCTTGGCGTTCTCCTTGAGCCACGAGAGTCCCTTCTTATCGTTCACCGGGCTGTTCGTCAGCCAGCAGCCCTCGATGAGCTTCCGGCCGAGGTAGTAGATTGCCTCCTTGTCCTTGTTGTCAATGCCGCGCTTTTCCAGCTCCTCACAGGTGAGCTTCTGATACTCGACTTGCGGCGCCTACTCTCTCGTTCCCAGCGTACGTACCACTGAGGTCTCCATTTTCGACATACAATACTTTATAAATTGTGGGGCGCATATCAACGCAGGCGCGAACAAATCGCCACTCCAGATTCATGTGCGCCTCTATTGTATCCTTGGTCACTGTGCCTATTCGTCCACAGGGGTTTTGGGGTTTTGGGGTTTTGGGGTTTTGG
>JARLFX010000284.1 GCA_031296355.1 Acidobacteriaceae bacterium | reverse complement strand
CCAAAACCCCAAAACCCCAAAACCCCAAAACCCCAGTGAGGGCGTGTGACCATGTCGCCGCATGCACACAGAATATGTCTATAGTTATTCTTTATCCTAAAAGGATATGCTCATGGATGTATATATATCGCACAGGCACGTGAGAAATCTAGAAGCTTGATGCCAGATAAATTAACCACAGCCTCAAATTTCTATTCTATTAAGACTACAATAAGAGGATGATGAGAGGACTCACAAGTCTTTTCGCGAGACAGAGCCGCAGCTCGCTCCTGTCCACCTCCGTGCGCTGCATAGGCACGGGCAAGGATATCAGATTCGGCGTGGAGGCACGCAAGCGTCTGCTCGACGGCTGCGACAGACTGGCCGATGCCGTGCAGGTCACCCTGGGACCTAAGGGCCGCAACGTGGTGCTCGACAAGGCCTACGGCTCCCCCAAGATCACCAAGGATGGTGTCACCGTTGCCAAGGAGATCAGCTTCACCGACAAGTACATGAACATCGGCGCGAGCCTGATTAAGGACGTGGCCAGCAAGACCAACGACGAGGCAGGAGATGGGACCACCACCGCTACCGTGCTGGCCCGCTCCCTCTTCAAGGAGGGATGCAAGGCCGTGGCTGCCGGAATGAACCCAATGGACCTCCGTCGCGGCATCCAGATGGCCGTCGAAGAGGTCGTCAAGAAGCTCAAGGAGATGAGCATCCCCGTCAAGGGCAAGGAAGAGATCGAGAATGTGGCCACGATCTCGGCGAACGGCGACAGGAAGATCGGCAGCCTCATTGCTTCGATCTACGCCAAGTCCGGCAAGGACGCCACAGTCACTGTGACTGACGGCAAGACTCTGCACACCGAGGTCGAGTTCGTGGAGGGCCTCAAGTTCGACCGCGGCTATGTCTCTCCCTACTTCATCACGGACCCCAAGACCGGCAAGTGCGAGCTCGAGAACCCCAAGATCCTCCTGGTCGACAAGAAGATCACCAACATCCAGTCCATCCTCCACCTCCTTGAGCACTGCGTGCAGTCTAACCGCGCGCTCCTCATCGTCTGCGAGGATATCGACACTGAGGCCATTGCCACCCTCATCGTCAACAAGCTCCGCGGCGGACTCAGGATCTGCGTTGTTAAGGCCCCGGCATTCGGCGACAACAGGAAGGCCACCATGGAGGACATAGCCATCAGCTGCAGCGGCCAGCTTGTCTCTGAGGAAATCGGCATGCAGCTCGAGAAGTGCGAGCCCACCATCCTCGGCACCGCCAAGCAGGTTATTATAACCAAGGATGACACCATCATCATGCATGGTGCTGGAGCTAAGAAGGATGTGGATGGCCGTATCAGCTCTCTGAAGCAGCTGAGAGAGAAGACCAACTCGACCTACGAGAAGGAGAAGCTGGACGAGCGCATCGGGCGGCTGACCGGCGGCGTGGCCGTCGTCAAGGTTGGCGGCGCCTCCGAGGTTGAGGTCACTGAGCTCAAGGATCGCATTAACGACGCGATCTGCGCCACCAAGGCTGCCTCCGAGGAAGGCATCGTTGTGGGCGGCGGAATGGCCCTGATCCATGCAAGCAAGACGCTGGACCAGCTGAAGGGGAATAACTTCGACCAGAACCACGGCATCGCGATTGTCCAGAAGGCCTGCATGATCCCTTGCAAGGCGATATGCGACAACGCCGGCTACGAAGGAGCAGTTGTGGTTGACAAGTCGCTGCTGTCCAAGGACTACAACGTGGCCTTCGACGCTGCCACCGGCAAGGTCGTCAACATGCTGGAAACCGGCGTCATCGACCCCACCAAGGTGGTCCGCTGCGCTCTGGTTAACGCCTCAGGAGTGGCGAGCCTGATGATCACGACCGAGGCTGTGATCGTCGAGGAAGAGAAGCCCGACAAGGATAAGTCCGCTGCCCCAGCATCACCCATGGGAGGCATGTACTAACTCACATCTCTCAGCACACTATTCTCATTTGTCTCTTGCGCCCACTCATACTATCCCACATGCACATTCACTCGTTTCATGCATGGGGTTTTGGGGTTTTGGGGTTTTGGGGTTTTGGGGTTTTGG
>JARLFX010000283.1 GCA_031296355.1 Acidobacteriaceae bacterium | reverse complement strand
CTCACAGCTTGAGCTAGCGTGCGATCCAACAAACATGTGGTGGATACGGCAGCGTACATAACATAGTATTGTGGAACCGACACTACACTATGAGAACGGGATTCATGCATGTATGTGCGTGTGTGATAATTATTACTTAGCGCGATATCGCCTGGGTTAGAATCTGCGTGCGCTCGAAGAAGCCCGCGAAGACCAGCGACAGAATAGCCATGATCTTGACCAGAATGTTAAGACTGGGGCCGCTGGTGTCCTTCAGAGGGTCGCCCACGGTGTCGCCTATAACGGCCGCGTTGTGCTGGGGCGTGTGCTTGTTGCCGCTCTCTATCAAGGGTTGGGCATGCTAGAGTTCTTACTTTCAATGAACTTCTTGGCGTTATCCCAGGCTCCGCCGCTGTTGGAAGCAGAGATGGCCATCTGGATTCCACTGATCAAGGAGCCGGCCAGAACCCCGGAGACGCCCTTTGGCCCGAACAGGAACCCGATCACCAGCGGGGTGAATATGACCAGACAGCCTGGCGCGATCATCTCGGACAGGGCCGCGTCCGTGGCGATGGCCACACATCTGTCCGTGTCTGGCACAAACGAGGGATTCTTGCGCTTCTGTGCGAACTGCATGCGGATCTCCTGCACCATCTTGTTTGCAGCCACACCCACGGACTTCATGGTCAGAGAGGAGAAGGCGTAGGGCAGCATGGCCCCAACGAAGAGTCCGCAGAGCTCGAGCGGGGAGAGGAGGTCCACGACAGTCAGCTTCGATCTGGTAACGAAGGCGCCGAAGAGGGCGAGAGAAACGAGGGCGGCGGAGCCGATGGCGAAGCCCTTGCCGATGGCAGCAGTCGTGTTGCCGGCCGCATCCAGCTCGTCGGTGTTCCTTCTCACCTCCTCGCCGATTCCGGTCATCTCAGCGATGCCGCCGGCGTTGTCAGAGATTGGGCCGTACCCGTCGATGGTCAGTCCGATGCACATGGTCGAGAGCATGCCCAGGGCGCCCAGCGCGATCCCGTACATGCCTGCGAGCCAGTAGGAGATGTATATGGTGATGGCGATGCAGACGGCTGGAATGGCGGTGGACAGGAAGCCGAGAGCCAGGCCGGAAATGAGGTTCATTGCTGGGCCCGAGTTGCACTCTTCGGCCAGCAGCTGCACCGGCTCGTACTCGTACGATGTGTAGTACTCGGTGTAGTGTCCGATGATCATTCCGGACCAGAGGCCGCAGGCAGCACAGAAGAAGCAGTAGTAACTCTTAACAACCTTGATGTCGGGCTCGTTGCCGATGTTGAAGGTCGAGGGCAGGCCGATGACGGTCATGAGGTAGATCACGGGGGTGGCCAGCACTGTGGAGATTATAAGCTGGTACTGTATAACCTTCTGCACATCCTTGGGCTCCTTGATGGGCATAAGGTTGGTGGCGAAGAAGGTTGTTGCCAGCGAAACCAGGATCCCGCTCGCGCTCATCATCAGTGGGAAGAAGATGGCGCCACCGGAGGTGATGATCTCGGCGGAAGTGCCCGAGATAACTAGCGCGGCGCAGGTCGACTCGGCGAAGGATCCGAACAGGTCCGAACCCATGCCTGCAATATCACCGACGTTGTCCCCCACGTTATCAGCGATAGTGGCAGGGTTATCCGGACTGTCCTCGTCCAGTCCTTCCTCATACTTGCCCACGAGGTCAGCACCCACATCGGCAGCCTTGGTGTATATTCCGCCACCCACACGGCCGAAGAGAGCCACAGTGGATCCGCCCAGTCCGTACCCAGCGATGCACTCCAGCATCTTGAGGTAATCGTGGACCGCGGGATTGCTGGGGAGGTAGACATTTATGTAGGCCACCAACAGGATAATGAGGTTGAGGAGGCCCAATCCCACCAGCATGAACCCGAGAACTGCGCCGCCGCGGAAGGCCACGATGAAGCCCTCGCCCAACGAGTGCTTGCAGCTGAACGTGGTCCTGTAGTTCGTCCTGACTGCGATCATCATGCCCGTGTATCCTGCGGCTATCGAGGTCAGCGCGCCCAGCAGGAAGGCTCCGCTGGTCCAAAATGTGCCGTAAGTCTCCTCGACAGTGAACTACGGAGTCAGAGAAGGGGAGTACAATGATGATGGTGGTCATGATAAGGATGAATACCCCAAGATAGGAGTACTCCATGCGCAGGAACTCGCGGGCGCCGGTTTCGATCTTGCTCGATATGTTTTTCATCATCTTTGTCATCTCATCCCCCAGCTTCGCATCCTTAATATCAATGGAGTTGACCTAGTGCGGGTCAGGATCAAGGCGCATACCCAGTTCACGTTGTAGATGCCGAAGCCGATCGACAGCAGGGCCGCGCCTGCAATAAAGTAGGTCGCAACCCCGGAGGATACTAAAAGAGAATCCATAGCCTTTAGCTATTGGAAAAGAAATATTATACGTGGATAGATTCGCAAATATATCAGCGCAATGTTTCACATGAAGCACTGGGTG
>JARLFX010000035.1 GCA_031296355.1 Acidobacteriaceae bacterium | reverse complement strand
CCTGCCAACGTTCAGCTTGATCTGCATGCTGATTACACTGTGCCGCTGTCGGCGAGCCTTGCTGACAAGTACAAGGTGAAGCTGGTGATGGATGCGTTCAACGTAACCAACAGCCAGTACATCCTGTCGAAGAACCAGTACACGCAGCTCGGCGCAGCGGGTGTAGGTGTTGCACCGAACTTGAACACGGACTACGGACGGCCGACGGCCTTCCAGACGGCGTTCTACGCTCGCGGCTCGATCCGGTTTGAGTTCTAACTGGAGCGTGTCTTAGTCCCAAAAAGGGAAAAGGCCTTGGCCTTTTCCCTTTTACTTTTAAGCCTCAGTGAGACTATTATGCGTGGCGTGATCACGACAGTCACTGATCGCTATGTCTTGCGGGTTCAAGACAAGATTTGATTCCTTCCCTCCAGCTATCTCCCTCCTAATTTAGTAAAGGGTAATTCTCGTCTTGGCCGGTTTGGTCATGGCGGGTTCATTC
Source organism: Acidobacteriaceae bacterium (assembly GCA_031296355.1). Next base: position 10,991 of record JARLFX010000035.1, on the reverse strand, counting down.
GTCCAAAACTAATTAAGTTTTAAGGAGGCTTCAGTGAAGCGCGTAATTCATGAAAGATATTTAACTAGTCGCATCAAGATCTCGGCTCTGATGCTGGCATCTATACTTGTTCTCGTATTCCCATTGATGACGCATGCAACATCTATTGGCACTCTCACCGTATATGCCGGAAATGGTACAGCTGGTTACAATGGCGGAGGCGTCGCGACCAGTTATGAGTTGTATCGCCCTTCCGGTGTGGCTGTAGATTCAACCAATGGAATCCTATACATCGCGGATTATGCAGAGAATCGCATTCGGAAAGTAGATTTTGCTACGCACACATTGTCCGATTTTGCTGGAAATGGAACCCCAGGGCATGTTGATAATACCAGCCCACTCAGTGCAGAACTCTATGGTCCATTTGCAATTGCAGTTGACCCATCCAATGGGGATGTCTATTTTACGGAGACAATTAACAATGACGTCCGTAAAGTGTCATTCAGCACGGGAGCAGTCACAACCGTAGCAGGCACAGGCACTTTGGGTTTTGGTGGAGACGGTGGAGCTGCGATTTCGGCCTACCTATATCAGCCACAGGGTATAGCCGTCGATTCATCGCATAACGTCTATATAGCTGATACATATAATCATCGAATCAGGGTAGTCACTGCCTCCACTGGCAATATCAGCACCATTGCTGGAAATGGAACGTGCGGCTTCTATGGCGATGGTTCAACGGCCACAGGGGCTGAAATTTGTACCCCTATGGGTATTGCATTGGATCCTTCAGGAAACCTCTACATTGCCGACTATGGGAATGCCAGGATCAGGACTGTTACATCTCCTTTGACCCCCGGCAATATAACTACTATCGCCGGAAATGGTACGCCTGGAAACTCATTGGCCCCTCCCGCCTCCCAAAGCACAACCTATCCTACGACCGTAAGTATCGTCGCGTTGAATGTGGCCGTTGATGGAAGTTACAACGTCTGGATCGGCTCTGGGCCTGCAATTCTTGAGTTGTCTTCAGGAACTCTCACCAGGGTGATAGGTACAGGAACTGAAGGCTTTAGCGGAATTCCCGGAGCTGCTGAAAATGCAGTGTTTGGCGGCGGGCCGGACGGGTTGGCTATCGATGCTGCTGGCGATGTCTTCCTGGCTGACGCAAACAATAGCCGGGTTCTGAGCGTTCTGAACGGAAGCTGTCTTGGCATCTATCGCATTGCCCCATATGGTGCTCCAGTGGCAGGATGGTATGAAGGATTCACCGTAGAAACCTCGGCTCCAACTAGCCTGTCGGTCGGCGAAGGTATTTCTATTACCGGTAATTCCAGAAGCGACTTCAATAACTCACCTTGGTATATAGACACCGTAGTTGATTCAACACACTTTACAGTGTTGTACTCTGTAACGCGTGGGCCTGGCACAGGTGGCTGCGTAACCCTGATTTATCCATAAAAGACTTGGTCTGGTTTGAGTTCTAACTGGAGCGTGTCTTAGACTAGAAGGGAGAAGGCTTCGGCCTTCTCCCTTTTTCTTTTAGGAGTTGTATCTTGAATCAGCGTCTCCCGCGGTTTGCGCTTCTTCTGGGCGCCTTGTTGCTTGTGTTCTCTTCGATTGCGCAGGCAGCCTCAACCAAGAATCTTGCGCCGCAGTATAAGCACTGGATCAATGAAGAAGTCACCTACATCATCAGTACGAATGAGAAGAAGCAGTTTCTCGCGCTGACGACGGATGTTGAGCGCGACAACTTTATCAAGTCGTTCTGGGAAGCGCGGAATCCGAATCCCGGCTCCAGCAGCAACAGCTATAAGGAAGAGCACTATCGCCGGCTGGCTTATGCCAACGCGACCTACGGGAATACGAAGGCGCAGGATGGGTGGCGCACGGACCAGGGCCAGATCTATATCACGCTGGGCGCGCCGCAGCAGAAGATGAAGTACCAGCAGGGACGGAATGTGCGCGCCATGGAGGTATGGTTCTATCAGTCACCGACGCCAGCGCTTCCAGCTCATTTCTATGTGCTCTTCTACAAGCGCAGCATTGGGGAGGCATTCTCGCTGTACTCGCCCTACCAGGACGGGCCGAACCGATTGGTGACGGGGCTGGAAGGAAAGAACGAACAGAAGAACTCTCTGGACATTATTGAACGCGCGCTGGGCAAGAACATGGCGCATATTGCGCTCTCGCTGATCCCAACCGAGCGGACGGATATTACGGACTACCAGCCGACGCTTGAATCGGACGCGCTGCTGGCGAGCATCAAGGGGCTGGCGGATAATCCGTACACAATTCAACATATTGAGGAGATGAAGGCCAGCGAGCGGGTGACGGCGAGTGTGCTGACCGGGCGGAACCAAGCTGATCTGATGTATGACATCGTGCGCGATGATCATGGGCGGCTGACGCTGAATTATCTGCTGCACAACCGGCAGCCCGATCCGAAGTTTGTGGGTGCATTGCCAGACGGTACGCAGGGGTACAGCGTGACGCTGCGAGCAAGCGTTGCGACGGAGAAGGGCCAGCAGGTCTACACGCAGGAAGATGTGATGACGGGGCAGATCTCCGCGAAACAGAATGAGGCGATGGAGCGGAAGACGTTTGGCGCCGAAGGGCGGCTGCCGCTGGCTGCGGGAACGTATGCGATCGCGTTCACGCTGACGAATAACCTGAATCATGAGGCGACGATCAACCGGAAGACGTTCACGGTGGTTGCTCCGAAGCCGGGGTCTTTTGGCATGTCGGAGCTGCTGGCGTATACGGCGCCGGCTCCGGTGAAAGATCCGGAGGACAAGATGCCGTTTGATTTTGCGCATCTGCGTTTTCCGCCGCGGGGAGCGCAGATTGTGACGCTGCACGCTGGGGAGAAGCTGCCGATTGCGTTTCAAATCTGGATGCCGCCGGCGGCGACTAGCGATACGGTGAGCCACACGGTGCATCTGCACTACGTGTTTGGCAACGTGGCGGCGAATGGGAGCGAGGCGCCGAATGTGGATGATGAGGACGTGCAGGCTAACAATCTGGACGGCGCAGGGAATCTGCTGACGGGGCACACGCTGGATACCAGCGAACTGCAGCCGGGGCACTACCGGCTGGTGGTGAAGGCGACCGATCAGACGACGAAGCAGACGGCTTTCGCGACGCTGAACTTTGAGGTGTATTCGGAAGATATTCCTGTGGACACGTGGACGGTCTATGGGCCGGGGCCAGCGCATGGGCTGGCAGAGGACGATGTGCGGCGCGGTCTGGCGGCAGCGGCTATGGGGCGGGTTGGGGACGCGGAGGCATGGTACCGGCGGGCGCTTGTAGAGAACCCAACGTATCAGCCGGCGCTGACGCGGTTGGCTGAGAGTCTGACTGGCAGGGGCGATCTGGCTGCGCTGGTGGCGCTGAGCCAGCAGGGGCATCAGGTAGCAGAGCCGCAGGCTGTGGTGCTGATTGCGGATGCGATGCGCAAGAGCGAGCGGGGCAAGGAGGCAATCAAGTTCATGACGGAGCAGATGGCCTTGCAGGCTCCGAGCGCGCTGCTGGATACGAAGCTGGCTGAGGCGTATGACGAGCAGGGCGACCACTCGCGGGCGCAGGAGTACAGGCAACAGGCGAAGTCGCTACAGTAGTGCTACGCGCACGGCGGGAGGCTTCGCGTGGCAGGTGCTGGGATGAAGATCAGGAGACAGTAGTGCACAAAACTGGAGTGTGTCGCTGGATCAAGGGTGCTGGTGCGCTGTTCTTGGTGATGCTGTGTGCTGGATGCGCGGTCAAGGCGCTGGAGGTTAAGCCAATCCATATTGCAGACCCGCCGCCGCTGGGTGCGGGGACGGGGACGAACGATGATCCTGTCGAGGTTGGTCAAGATGTGTCAGCGCCAACTCTCATCTATAGCCCAGAAGCGAACTATACTGATGCGGCGCGGCGAAAGAAAGAAGCGTGCACCGTCAGCATCAGTGTGGTGGTGACGCAAGAGGGGACTGTTCGCGATGCGCTGGTGACGGACTCCTGCCCGGATCTGGATGCTAGTGCGCTGAAGACGGTGAAGACATACCGCTTCAAGCCGGCGATGAGAGATGGGAAGCCGGTGGCAGTACGGGTAATGGTCCAGGTGGGCTTCACGATTTATTAAAACGCCAGAGCGTTTTTGCGCGCTGATGTAAGGGTTCGTGGCGACGCTAGAAAAGCAGATTCCGCCGCTACGCAGCGGAATGACAAACAAAAGGGTTTGCTCCTAACTGTCATGCCAAGAGGATTTTTTACAGGCTGCGGAGTTTGTGGTTCAGGTGTTGGAGTTCCTGGGTTAGTTTCGTAACCATGTCCTGATCCCCTTTACGGTCGGCTTCGGCGATCAGGGTGCGGAGTTCGCGCTGGCGGCGCTCCAGGGCGCGGCGTTCGAGCGCGGAGAGCGCGTCTTCGACAGCAACTTCCAGATTTTCTTCTTCTGATTCGTGGGCCTGCAGCAGGACGCTGGCGAGCAGGTTGCGACTGGCTTCGTCGGGCGCGAGATCAAGTGGGTTGCCGGCGGGCGGGCCGCTGGTGAAGGCGACGTCGGGCATTGCGGCCGCGGCGTTGGCCAGAGCCTCAAGCAGCGCGGACGAGGCGAGACCATCTGCCCATGCGGGATTGGCGACGAGCTTTTCGGCGGCAAGAGCGCGGGCGGGAGCGCCCTCTGGCAGGGTGAGGGCGCGCAGCAGAACGCGCTCGGTTTCAGAGACGGGCGAGTCCGCATGGGCGCGCACGCTGGCGAGGCGTTGTGCGGCGGCGGTGCGGAGTTCTTCAAAGAGCAGGGCGGAATCAATCTTCAGCGCATCGCGCACGGCGGAGACAAAGTTCTCGCGCGTGAGCTTGTGGGGGATGCGGCGAATGTGTGGCAGAAGGTAGTTCATCGCCTTGCGCTGGGAGTCTGGCGTGCGGGCGGGGTGGAGCTGCAGGGCGCGCTGGATGAGGTAATCGGAGTAGCGTTTGGCGGTGCGCAGCGCCTCAATGTAGGCAGGCACGCCGCGTTCGCGGATGTAGCGGTCGGGGTCGAGGCCGTCTTCGAGGGAGACGACTTTGACATCGAAGTCCTCTTCGGTGAGCAGGGCGATGGATTTTTCGGCGGCGGTAGCGCCGGCGGTGTCGGGATCGAAGTTGACGACGATACGCTTGGTGAAGCGGGCGAGCAGGCGCACCTGCATCTCCGTGAAGGCGGTGCCGGAGGTGGCGAGCACGTTGTGGATGCCGCCAGTGTAGACGCTGATGCAATCCATCTGGCCTTCGACGAGCAGCGCGAAATCGTGCTGGCGGATGGCGGCCTTGGCCTTGTCGAGATTGAAGAGCACATGGCCCTTGGAGTAGAGCGGCGTCTCCGGCGAGTTGAGATACTTGGGGCCGGATTTCTCGTCGGAGTCGAGCGCGCGGGCGGTGAAGGCGATGGTCTTGCCCTGCTCGTTGGCGATGGGGAAGGTGATGCGCTTGCGGAAGCGGGCGTAGAGCTGGCCGGTGGGCTGGCCGTGCTCGTTCTGCTCTTTGGAGGAGAAGAGGCCGCTGGCGCGGAGAGCTTCTTCGCTGTATTCCTTGCGCATGGCTTCGCGCATGGCGTTGAAGTCGTCTGGCGCGTAGCCGATGCGGAAGATTTTGATCTGGGCGTCGGTGAGGCCGCGGGAGGTGAGGTACTCGCGGGCGCGGGCGGCCTCTGGCAATTGCAGGTGTTGCTCAAAATATTTTGTGGCGGCTTCGTGCAGGTCGAGCAACTGGCGGCGCAGGCCGGCTTCGCGCGCTTCTTCGGGGGAGGAGAATTCGCGCTTGGGCAGAGGGATGCCACACTTGGCGGCGACGGCGCGAACGGCTTCGGGGAAGGTGAGGGAATCCATCTTCATGACGAAGGCGAAGACGTCTCCGGATTGCTTGCAGCCGAAGCAATGGAAGAATTGCTGGGTGGCGTGGACGGAGAACGACGGCGACTTTTCCTTGTGGAAGGGGCAGAGGCCGGTGTAGTTCTGCGCGCCGGCTTTGCGCAGGCGGACGTAGTCGCCGATGATCTTGACGATGTCTGCCTGCTGCTTGACGGTCTGGGCGAAGTTGTCTGCCATTGGGCTGCTTATTTAGTGTAGTGCTTTGACGATTCTGGGATAAAGTGGGGGCGAGCAGCCAAGTGTACGCAGCGGGAGATGAGCGATGGTAGCAATGACAGATGAAGAAGTGCGAGCGTTTCTCTCACGATATGAACGGTCTCAGGGTATCAAGGTCAAAGGAAGGGATGATCTATATTTCGAGGACGATACTGCAAATGGGTTGGAGCTGAAGTTTCCTGAGACTCCATTGAGTGCGCCTTACTTTGCAAGACTTGTCTCAATGCTGGGAACTGATGGGGATGAAGGTATGTTCTACGGTGCTACGCTGTGGATCACTCTACACGATATTGGAAGCCCTCAGCTCGAAAAGGCCGGTTGGATGCAGGTAGAACTGATGCGGCGTGGATTCGGCGAGAACAGGCCGATCGACGTGGCTTCTGGACACTGGTTTCGCAATGGCGAAGTTGTGGAGTTGGCGGCGTTTGTATTGCCATGCTTTGTATTCGGTTGGGATGCATACATTATTCCAAGCGGCGGGAAGTTGTTTATCCATATTAGCCATGACGAATATTGGGCCGTAATAGCAAGAGATGAAGAGACATTCGAGAAATGTCATCAGGCGCTACTTGAGCTCAATCCTTTGATGGGGAATCAAGCGCTTTTAAGTCGATTCTGTCCGAATTCGAAGCTGTTGAAGGCAGTGGGATAGCGGGCGGTAGAGCGTATGGGCGCGGAAGGGTAGCTGCGGTATGGGCTGGTTAGCACCTTCGGGATTCTTCGCCTGCGGCTCAGAATGACACTTTCAAAAATCATTGCGAATCATTGCGGAAATTACTGTGGTGAGTCGAGTTGTGTGAGCAGGTGGGTGCGGGTGGGTGCGTCCAGGAAGGCGGCGCGGAGGGCTTCGCGGTTGCAGGCGAGGAGATCGGCGGGGGTCCAGGCGAATTCTTTGCGGAGGCGGGCGTACTCCTGTTCCAGGGTGACGTTGGTGATGGTGCGCGTGTCTGTGTTGATGCTCAGGGGGATGCCGGCGCGGTAGAGGGCGTCTACGGGGTGGGCGGCGTAGTGGGCGACGGTGCTGGTCTGCACGTTGCTGCTGGGGCAGACTTCGAGGTGGATGCGCTCGCGGCGGAGATGGGCCAGCAGGGCGGGGTCTTCTGCGCTGCGGACGCCGTGGCCGATGCGGGTGGGCTGGAAGGCGCGGAGGGTCTCCCAGACGCTGTCTGCGCCGCGGGCTTCGCCGGCGTGGGCGGTGCGGTGGAGGCCGCGATCGATGGAGTATTGGAAGGCGGGGATGTGGGCGTCGATGGGGTGGCCGGCTTCGTCGCCGGCGATGTCGAGGGCGACGACGCGGCTGCCGCGGAATTGCTCGACGAGCTGGGCGGTGAGCAGGCTCTGCGCGGCGGTGTAGTGGCGGAGGGTGCAGAGGATGAGGCGGGCTTCGATGCCGGTGGCGGCGATGCAGGCTTCGGTGGCGCGGTCGACGGCGGTGACGACGGCTGCGGGCGAGAGGCCCTGGAGCAGATGCAGGAGCGGGGCAAAGCGAAGCTCGGCGTAGATGACGCCGTCGGCGGCGAGCTGCTGGAAGAGGTCTTCGACGACGAGGCGGAGGGCGGTCTCCGTCTGCATGAGCTGAAAGCCGCGAGGGGCGCGGGTGAGGAAGTCTGCCAGGCTGGAGCACTGCGGCGGGGCGATGAATTCGGCGTCGTATTGCGCGCGGGTGATGGTAGGGTCGAGCTGCGCGACGACGGCGTGGCTCAGAGAGCAGTCGAGGTGGAGATGGAGTTCGACCTTGGGGGAGAGCGGCATGGAGGTATTGTCGCAGAACAGGGATTAGGGGGTTGGGGGTTAGGAATTGGCGATGGGCTAGAGCGATGTGTCGAAGGCGGCGATGAGCTGCTGCGGGGTCATGCCTTGTTCGCGGAGGGTTCGCAGGGAGAGGGCGTCGTGGCGCTTGGCGAGGCGGACGCCGTGCGCATCGCGGACGAGGCGGCAGTGGAAGTAAGCCGGCGTGGGCAGGCCGAGCGCGCGCTGCAGCAGGATCTGGCGGGCGGTGGATTTGAGCAGGTCGGCACCACGGACGACTTCGGTGATGCCCAGGGCTGCGTCGTCTACCGTGCTGGCGAGTTGATAGCTGGGGACGCCGTCGCGCGACCAGAGGAGGAAGTCACCGAAGTCGCGACCGGGGAGGAAGGTTTGTGGGCCGAGGTTGTGATCGTGGAAGGTGATGGGGGCGGCGGAGTCGGGGATGCGGAAGCGGATGGCGATGCTGGGCCCTTCGACTGCGCTCAGGGCAGGCTCCTGGCCTGAGGCTTCGCGTGGCTCGCGCGTTGCGCGAGAGTTGAGGGAATGTGCAGGATGAGAAGCAGATTCTTCGCTGCGCTCAGAATGACAAATCAATTCTGTTGAATGGCAATCCTTTTGAATTGGTCGGCAGTGGCCGTCGTAGACGGGCTCGTCGTCGTGTTCTTCGTGCGGGGCGTGGGCGAGGCGGGCGAGGTCTTTGCGGGTGCAGGTGCAGGCGTAGGCGTCGCCCTGCGCGATGAGTCGGTCCAGCGCGGCGCGGTAGAGCGGCAGGCGTTCGCTCTGGTTTACGATGGGCGGCTGCCACTCTAGGCCGAGCCAGTGGAGGTCTTCGATCATCGCCGCGATGAAGTGGGGTTTGCTGCGGTGCGGGTCGAGATCGTCGTTGCGGAAGAGGAGTGTGCCGTGGGCGGTGCGGGCGCGTTCCGCGGCGATCCAGAACGTGCGTGCGTGGCCGAGATGGAGATAGCCGGTGGGCGATGGGGCGATGCGGGTGCTGGGCGCACGGCCAGACGCTTCGCTTGGCTCGCGCGATGCGCGAGAAGTCAGAGTATCTATCACGACAGATAGTTTAGCTGTGGGTTGTGACTTGTTGCATGGTTCGCCGGGCACACAGGGCAAAATTTCAAGAGGTCTATTTGGACTACATGTAATCCACACCGTACTTGACGGGGATCTGGGTGAAGGCGATGCGGGTGGGGGCGCTTTCGCGGGCGGGGAGCATGCCGGCGAAGTGCAGGGTGCTGTGGCCGTATTTGAGGTTGAGCTTGTCCATGGTGTGCGAGAGCTCGTCGCGGTGATCCGGGTTGGCGAAGAGGGATTGCTGGTGGTCGGTCTCGTGCATGAGGCGCGAGAGGGTGACGCCGACGAAGAAGGGACGGTTGAAGAGTTCGCCGGTGGGGCGCTGCGCCCAGGCGTCGCGCAGGACCTGGAGGAGGGTGAGCGTGTCCTGGCAGGGGGCGAAGCGCGCCTCCATGCCCCAGCCCTGATGGTTGATGCCGGAGAAGTGCTTCTTTGCCCTCTGCGCGCGGGCCGTCTGCTCACGCGTGAGCGCGAAGCGGATGGTGACGCTGAGGGCGCCGCAGTAGAACTTCTCCATGCGCAGGCGCATGGCGGCTTTGTGCAGCAGCTTGTGGGCGACGGCCCAGGAGCCTTCGGGGGTGCGGTGTTCGGGGGCGAGGACGTGGGAGTGGCCGAGTGACTTCTGAATCTCGGAGCCGGAGAAATTGTTGGAGTCGTGGTCTTCGCCGGTCTGGTGGCCGCGGAGCCAGTGGTACATGCGGTCTCCCCAGACGGAGTTGAAGAGGGCGTGCATGCCGTTGCGATCGAGCGCGAGGAGCTGCTGCATGGTGGTGATGCCCTTGGCGGCGAGATTCTTTTCCATGCGCGCGCCGACGCCGGGGAGGTCGCGGAGTTCGAGATGGGCGATGGCGCGGGGGAGTTGCGAGGGCAGCAGGCCGATGAGGCCGTCTGGCTTCTGCATGTCGCTGGCGATCTTGGCGAGGTAGCGGTTGGGCGCCATGCCGATGGAGCAGCGCAGGGTGTCGCCGACATTCTTGTAGATGGATTGCTTGACGGCGAGGGCGATCTGGCGGGCGCGTGGCGGTTCGCACTCGCGGCCCAGGAGCTGGCAGACCATCTCGTCGATGGAGGGCGTGTGGGCGACGGGGCAGACGAGGTCAACGGCCTCTGCGATGCGGCGGGAGTGCTCAGCGTATTCGTTGTGATTGCCGTGGACGAGGATGATGCCGGGGCAGATGCGTTTGGCTTCGCCGACCTGCGTGCCGGTCTTGATGCCGAGGGCCTTGGCCTCGTAGCTGGCGGCGATGCAGCAGGTGGTGTCTGCCAGCGTGGGAACGACGGCGAGGGGGAGGTTGCGGTATTCGGGGTGAAGTTGCTGCTCGACCGAGGCGAAGAAGGAGTTGAGATCGATGTGGAGGAAGGCGAACTTTTCTTCGATGGCGGTGGCGAAGGTGGGCTCGGCGGGTTGAGTTGGGGAGGGCATGGCGGCTTTGCTAAGGGATATTCTATTCGCCTTTTGTTTGCTGTGTGCTGCAATTCTGGTGCGATTTACGGAGGATTTTGAGGCGAAACAACGGGGCGGGCGGCGTTAGAGTCTATGGAGATAGAGGTTTTGCGATGGATACGAAGAGGGTTCTGATTGGCGGAGCGGTAGCGGGTGTGGGCGTGATGGCGGCGGCTGGGCTGGGAGCGGTGGCGCTGGCTGGCACGGTGCTGCGCGGGCGAGGGAAGGACTCGCTGCAGGGCAAGGTGGTGGTGATTACGGGCGGCTCGCGCGGGTTGGGGCTGGAGCTGGCGCGGGAGTATGGCCGCTGCGGGGCGAGGCTGCTGCTGGTGGCGCGGAATGGCGACGAGCTGGATCGGGCGAAGGCGGCATTGATCGCCGAGAGCTGCGTGGCGGCGGGCAACGTGCTGGTCTACATGGCAGACGTGACGGACCGCGGGCAGGTGGAGCGGATGGTGGCGTGGGCGACGGAGCAGTTTGGGCAGGTGGATGTGCTGGTGAACAATGCCGGGACGATCCACGTGGGGCCGGTGGAAGACCAGAGGGTGGAGAATTTTGAAGAGTCGATGAGGACGAATTACTTTGCGATGGTGTACGCGTGCAAGGCGGTGATGCCGCAGATGTTGGCGCGACGG
>JARLFX010000282.1 GCA_031296355.1 Acidobacteriaceae bacterium | reverse complement strand
GCAGACGAGCATCGGCTTGCCGGTGAAGAATGTGTGATGATCATCGAGCGTGAACTGGAACGGATGCTCGGGCGCAGTTCCCAGGTAATAGGCGACCTGCCCGTAGTCTTCGCAAATATCTTCCAGGCAGGCAAGCTTGAATGCGCGAATGGTTCGCGAGTAGAAATCGATGTTGCCGACCTTGGCTTGGATTTCAGGGTTGCTGATCGTGATACGGTTCTCTGAGACGACGCGAAAATCGAGGCAACCGATCGCACGGAGCAGCCGGCGGAAGTCTTCTGTGTACATGGCTCCGCCGAGGCATTCGCCCAGCAGCACGGGGTCCGAGGTAAGTTTCTCTGGTACGCGTCTGCCGGCAAAGACGTCGGAGAAATAGAGTTCGCCACCGGGCTTCAAGACACGAAAGATCTCTGAAAACACGCGGCTCTTTTCAGGGGAGAGATTGAGCACGCAATTGGAGATCACCACGTCGATGGAATTGTCGGCAATGCCAACGGCGGAGAGGTCCTCGATGTATCCCAGGTGGAAGTCGACGTTCGACTGTGTTTGACCGAAGTGCTGGGCTTGCGATTTCTGGTGCCGCGAGGCGACCGCGAGTTGCTCTTCGGTCATATCCACGCCGATGACCCGTCCCTTATCCCCGACTAACTTGGACACAAGGTAGGTATCGCGGCCAGTGCCGCAGCCCAGGTCGAGCACGGTACAGCCTTCGAGCGCGGGAGGAATGGGCGAACCGCAGCCATAGAACTTGTCGCGAATCTCGGGATCGATTTCGTCCACGATCTTGCGATAAGTCTCGGGCAGCGAGGAGGCGCAACAGCAGGCATTGCTCTTCAGGTCTCTTGTGCTCTTGATGATGGTTCCGTAGTAGTTCTTTACTTTTTCAAGTGTATCGATTGCAGTTGCGGCCATTTCTATTCCCTTTCCGTTTGCGCATTGTTTCTGAATACTTTTGACCGCTGCAATGCACCCTGGCAGGAACTGCCTGCGCCCGCGGTGCAGGCAAAGCAATGGAGGCCGACAGTGATTTCGCGGCTCAGCAACTGAGCCACGATCTCGCTGGCCGGACGATCTCCGAGACGAAGTGGATGTCCATTGCCCAGTGCATAGCCGAGGGCCTGGTTGAAGTCACAGTCGTAGAGAAAGCCATCCCACGAAATGCTGATCTGTTCCTTGCACATTACGTTGTGTAACGTTGCCGGATTGAATGCTTTCTCGATCAACAAGCAATAGGCTTCGTATTCGTTCTTCTTTTGCAGTCCGGAGGCGAAGCGTCCGATGGGTGCGTTGGTGATGGTGAGCAGGTGGTTGAATACAATTCCGTACTGCTCACCCAGAATCCGCTTGTAGTCTTTTTCCAGCGCCTCTTGCGCTGGGGGGAGTGCCGGACCGTCAGGGTTATAGACAAGCGTGAGAGTACGGTCAGAACCTTCCTGTCCATAGCCCAGTGCATTCAGCCACCGCAGTGCCTGAATAGAACGGGTGAACGTGGATGCTCCCCGCTGTTTGTCTACATTCTCCTCGGTGTAGCACGGCAGGCTGGCGATGATCTCCACGTGATGGCTGGAGAGAAACTCCAGCAAGTCTTCGTTCCCCTCTTCGAGAAGTACCGTGAGGTTGGAGCGCACAATGACACGGCGGTGGTCAGCGGTCATTTCTTGAATAAGCCAGCGGAAGTTGGGATTCATCTCCGGAGCCCCGCCGGTGATGTCGACCGTGCCGGCTTCCGTGCAGTGGACAAACTCTGCGGCCAGCATCATGGTTTCCCGGCTCATGATCTCGGTGCGGTGCGGGCCGGCGTCGATGTGGCAATGACCGCAGCGCTGATTGCAAAGCTTGCCCAGGTTGAGCTGCACGGTCTGAATGGAGTTGCGGCGAAGGCAGACGCCCTCGCGCTGCAGACACCCGGCAAACGACGACTGCTGAAGTTGCTCTTCCGACCCGTTCACAATTCTTCCTTTCCTGCTTAACGCGTGTACCCGAGAAACGGACGAGCCTGTTGCTGGAAGCTCATCACTCTTCCGTCAGGAAAACCTTCAACCCATTTGCGCGGCGGCCACCCGGACACGTATCCAGGCACAGAACATCCGCGCGGGGTTGCACACTATGGCATCCGAGCCTACGTTGGTTGGCCCTTGCGATGTTTGAGTTGTTAGCTGCTAAGAGATGGCGAAGGATGGAGGAGGAAGTTGCCAGGAGAGTGTCTGATGTTTGGCTGCGCTGCGGTGCGAAGACTCTTTGGTTTCGCAGTGGAT
>JARLFX010000281.1 GCA_031296355.1 Acidobacteriaceae bacterium | reverse complement strand
CCAAAACCCCAAAACCCCAAAACCCCAAAACCCCAGTGGGCGGAACAAAGGGTCGGAATGGGACACATGAAATTCGTGCATGCATAGCGTGGCTCGATAGCGCAGCCTGCACATCGACGAGGGTTGTGTGTTAGTGGGAGGGTTCAGTGGGATTTATTGGGGAGTCTGGGACTTCAGCAGATCGATGGCCTCAGAAAGCTTGGCATGGAGCTTCTCGGGGTCGCTGAGCAGGCCGAGGATCTCGTCCCGGTTGAGCTCGAGCAGCATGCCCGTGATCTTCGACGGCGAGTTCTCGGGTGCGTCAGGGTACTCGTGAACGATCATTTCCTCTATCTTGGGGTACAGCTGCTCGCCCAGCTCTTCCTTCTCGTTTCCAAGCTGCTGCGGTGCGGGTGCCTGTGGCGCCATCATTGGCGGCTGCATGAACTGCTGAGGCGACATGCCCTGCGGCATCATTCCCATCGGCATTTGGCCCGGTAGTCCGCCCGGGATGGCCCCTGGTGGCATGCCCGCCGGCATACCTCCGGGCATTGTGCCTGGCATCGGCATGGGCATAGGCATGTATCCTGGGTAGGGCGACGGCATCATCTGGAACAGAGGCTGTGGCATGGGCATCCTGCCCGGCATTCCGTATGGCATCATTGGTCTTCCGCCCACTAGTGTCGCGTGTTATTTTCCCAGCCAATACTGAAAGGCGGTCTGGGGTAGCCGCCGCGCATGCCTCTTCCGCCGCGGCCTCTCTGTCCGGACGGCCTCATGCCCCTCATCTGGCGCATGTGCATGTCAGGCATCCCGCGCATGGGGAACCCTGCGGCCATCGAACTGTAGTCGAAGCGGCCGCCGGAGTAGGTCTGTCTCAGTTTCTCCTGTCTCTGTTCCTTCCCCTCCAGCACATTAACAACGATGGGCCCGTCCTTGCGGTACTCTGCGGCAGCCTATGATATGGCATTGGATGATCCCGAGAGACGAACCTTTTCGGCGTCCTCACTGCGGGCGAAGACGACGTAGCCGATGGCGGTGTTGACGTCGAGGCCTTCGGGACTCTTGCTCTTCTGGACGTAGATGCTCTTGATCTCGCCGAACTGCGCCAGCTCCTGCTGCACTGCTGCCTCCAGCAGCGGCTCTCCCTTCGCCGACTTCACGTGCAGAGTGAACTTCCGCGACTGGCTTCTCAGCTCCATCTTCTTGCGGATTTTCTCGCGCTCACGCTGGTCGCGACTGAGGGCCTTGCTGACGTAGAGCTTGGTGCCGCTGACCTCCTTGTCGTTCATTTCGGTCACAGCCTTCGCCGCGTCCTCGGGCTTCGCGAAGTTCACAAACCCGTAATAGCCAGTCTTCTCGTTGAATTGCTTGGGGAAGATGCCCACGCTGGTCCTGGGGCCGAACTTGGAGAAGAGGGCGTCGAGCGCCTCCTTGTTGGTGACATCTGACGGGAGGTTCTTAATGAAGACGTTGGTGAAGCCTTGCGCCATTTTTTCCCTCCTCTCAGTCAGCTTGTACACGTCCACCGCCAGCTTCTTTCCCTCGATCTCCTTCCCGTTCATCGCGTCTATTGCCTTCACCGCATCTTCTGCGTTCCTGAACTGCACGTAGCCGTAGCCCTTGGAGGAACCCTTGTAGTCCTGGGCGAGTCTGACACTGAAGATATCACCGAAGGGATGGAAGAGGTCGAAGAGGGACTTGTTGGTGGCTGTGGGCACGAGGTTCTTCACAAAAAGATTGGCCTTCGTGGCCTTGACCATGTTGCGGTCGAAGGGAACGACGAGCATCTCGCGGCCATCAACCATGCGGAAATTCAGGGCCTCGCGCGCACGTTGGGCTAGCCAATTATTTGGACGGCGCTACCTTGGATTGGGTCGTCGAAGGCCACCAGCGCGCTTGCCGATCGGGTCAATTCCTTTCTAGTAAGAATGATAAAATCGGAGCGTACATGCGAATGCTAACCCTACAGTTTCCGTAGTCCTGGAATAGGGTCCTCAGTTCCGCCTCGCTCACGTTAGGACTGAGGTTGGTGACGACGAGCCGGCATTGTTCAGGACTTGCCCGGATGTTCATGTTTGGCTGCATTGCAATCTTATTATAATGCATTATTATACGATGAAATCCTTATGTGGACCGACTGTACAGGAGGCGGGGACATACACATTGACATTCGCTTCACAGGTGCGAAGCGGTGTCACTTTGTGGCTCTGCTGTTTGGGGTTTTGGGGTTTTGGGTTTTTGGGGTT
>JARLFX010000280.1 GCA_031296355.1 Acidobacteriaceae bacterium | reverse complement strand
GTCGAGCAGCACGCAATGTGCGATATTCACTATGGACTGAGTACTCGCACACTGTATACAATGCCAATGCAGCACATCCTTCCAGCAACATATTGACAGAGGGGGATTAGGGACTAACAAATGCCCGGTCCGGGATTGAAGGGATTGCCACGCTGCACCTTGTAGTAGCCCTCGTCGGTCTCCCGCAACTTCTTCATCAGGTCCGCAGCCGCCAGCTTGTAATAGGAGAGGTCGGCCTGGGCAGCCCGCTGCTTCTCCGCCAGCTCCTGTCCCGACTCCCGCACCTTCTGGCATGCCTGTGCCACTTGCTAGATCCGATAAACGAAACGTCCTACCGCATATCGTTGATACAACGCCCGCATCCCTCGCTTCAGCAGCTTGTTGTCCGATGCATGATTCTTCCCGGCCTCGCGAGTCGCCCGCTTTTCTTCATCAGAGGGTTACTGACAATGTCCCATACCTTTGTATTGCTGAAGAAGAGCGCGAGTGAGAACTGCCATTTCGTCTCTGGAGCCGGTCCGAATCATGTCGTCAAGATAGAGCTGGATAAGGTCGTTCTTGGCAGTGGCACGAGCTCCCGACTGCATGGGGACGTCGGGCCGGCGATCTTCCGCGTTCTGATCGACTGGGTCCTTTCTGGCGAAAACTGCCGGCGATTTGCGGGTGCTGCCGCAGCACTGGAGCGCCTCCTCAAGTGCCTACAGGGAGAGAGTTAGTGCGAGGACCTGCCTTGTCGTCCTGGCTGGGGAACGCGGCTCTCAGCTTCTCGAGGGAGCCCGATACGGACACGACAGGCCGTTCGTTAGGCTCGGAAGGGGCGTACAAGCGCTTTAATGGCTTGGGCTGGAACCGCGACGAGGTGGGACTGTTAGCCGAGACATCGGAATCGGATTCGCCGGAGATGTTGGGCTCCGGCATTCTTCGCTTGCTCACAATCAGTGCCATCGATTATTTAGTTTAGTTTACTTGCTCTATTATTGCCCTATATCCCATTGCATAATAAACGAGCTCTTAATACGAAATCGAATTAAGTCTGATGTGTTGTATAATAGCGTATACCGCGCCTTAATTTACCACTACAAATCCAGTGGATGTATAGGGTGGTTCCTCTGCTCCATAAGATGGTGGAACCAAATATTAATTATTCTCATTGGTCAAAAAAAGACAAATGGCAACATCTAGGGTGCCAATCAAGACGCAGGCCACCTGGTTCGTTTCAGGCCTGCCGGACGAAGTGGATGAGGAAGGACTGGTCAGACATATCGAGCGTATCGACCGCACGATCCGCGTGAAGTCGGTCACCGTGCTCCGTAACCATCAGACTCTGCGGTCTCGCGGAGTGGCCATCCTCGAGTTCCTCAGCCAGGAAGAGGGTAAGGACATGAGCGTAAAAGAGAGTAGGCGAGAAGGCGCACGAGCTGGTGAACTACACCGAGCTGCTGGGCGGCGAGCTGCAGCTGACTCCTTACCGTGTGGGCGGCATCAAGGACCGGGTCACCGGCAATAGCTTCGTGAAGAACCTGCCAGCCGACTACAAGTCCAAGGAGCTGTACGACCTCTTTGCGCCGTTCGGCAAGATCTTCTCGTGCCGCGTGAAGTACACGGGCAACGGGAAGTGCAAGGGCTATGGCTATGTCCAATTCGAGACGAAGGAGGCGGCCGAAAAAGCGATGGCTGCCATCAACGGGAAGGAAATCAAGGGGGCCAAGATCGAGGTGTGCCCCTTCAAGGCCCGCGAGGCTCGCAACTCCAGCATCACCATGTACAACAATCTCTTCGTGAAATGCATCCCCAAGAAGTACACCAACGAGCAGCTCCGTGCCCTCTTCGAGTCCTATGGCGAGATCATAAGCGCGGTGGTCATCAAGGAGCGTGCTGACGCCCCTGAGAACCGCGGATTCGGCTTTGTATGCTTCAAGAAGACTGAGGACGCCAAGACCGCCGAGGAGAAGATGAAGAGCTTCGTGCTCGAGGGGGCGCAGCTCTACGTCTGCCGTGCCCTCTCCAAGGAGGAGCACAAGAAGAAGATGCGCGAGGAGCGTCTGAAGACCTTCAAGGACTGCAACCTGTACGTGAAGAACCTGCCCGATGAGGTCAACGACGACACTCTGAAGAAGGCATTCGAGCCGTTCGGCCAGGTGCTGTCGGCAAGAGTGATGCTGGAGAAGAAGCTCGACCCCACCACGGGCAAGCTCGAGTACAAGTCCAAGAACTTCGCCTTTGTCTGCTTCGGCAACAAGGAGAGCGCCAAGAAGGCCCTAGAGACCGTGCCCACCCAGCAGATCTTCGGCAGGACCCTCTATGTGGCCGTCGCCGAGAAGAAGGAAGACCGCGTCGCCAAGTACCTCCAGGGACCTTTCCCGCCCATGCCCATGGGCTTCTACGGAATGCCTCCCGCCATGTACCACGGCCAGAGATACAGAAGACCCAACGTAAGCTTCAAGCGAACACCGGCACGTAGGAAGGAAGACGCCAGATGAGACCTCGCCCGCCCGTAGATGGCATGTACCCTCCGTACATGTATCCGATGATGCACCCAGGCATGGGCCCCATGCCCGGCATGCCCCAGCAGATGCTGCCTCCTGGCGCTGCTCCCATGGTCCCCGGAGGCCCTATGCCGCCCTACATGCAGCCTTACGCGGCTCCGGCCCCTCAGGCTCCCGTAAGGCCTGCTCAGCAGCTGCCTACCGACAAGGAGCAGCTCGGCGAGTACCTCTACCCGCTGGTCGAGGCCAAGGACGCCAAGAATGCCGCTAAGATCACCGGCATGCTCCTCGAGATGGAGGTTGACCAGATTCACAACATTATCAGCGACCAGGGACAGCTAGACAAGTGGATCACTGAGGCTCTGAAGGTTCTGAACACCACCGCTGCCAGCGCATAAGCCACGCGAATATTGACCATTCACACATTATATAACTCACTAGGAATAGGCTAGGATACATTGAGCGAATACATGGTCACACAAACGCAATATCGCTCTCGCATTGCATTATCGCCGTTGCGCGTGACACATTATGATGTTCCCATTGGGTGCTTCCCAGCAAATTGAAATAGTGGAAGTCAAAAGCGTTATTATAATCGGCTTAGTTGGCAAAGGCATCTGCAACCTCCTCTTCGAGCGTGGTGATCTTGAATATAGGGTTGGTGCAGATCTCCATGTACCCTGCCTTCACGAACTCCACGGTGTCCGTGTAGTCGATGCCCTTCACGGTCGGCAGCGGAATTCCTTTCTGTCCTAGTTCGCTGTTGGCAATCTCGATGACAGCGGCAAGGACCTTGTTGATCCCGTCCTTGAACCACTTGATGTCCACTGGCTTCTCCTGCTTATACTCCAGCTTGTTGAACTTGGCCTCCTGCATGCTGAAGAAGATTACAGCGGCGCGGACGTATTCTTTCAGCGCAATGGTCAGCCCTGTAACAAGCGTGAACCGGTTGTTGACGTTGTCGTCGAAATCGACCACACAATTCACGTCCATAGTCACTCTTATCGCGTTCACGAAGGCGAAATCTGGAGACTTGGTGGCGCTGCAGGTCATCTTGATGTGGTGGTTCATCAGAACCTTGTCAAGGTGCACGTTCATGCTTCCGATGGTGAAGGTGGCGTCGATGGCGGAGCGGATTACGTAGTCAGAGATGAAGAACTGGATTCCCTTCGGATTGGCGGTGTCGAACTCGGGCATGGCGGCAATAGGATAGGGCGGCGGGTTAGGGTTGTTCTTGGGGTGAACGTAGCCCGCGATTCCTGTGAACAGATAGTCCTGC
>JARLFX010000279.1 GCA_031296355.1 Acidobacteriaceae bacterium | reverse complement strand
TCACTGAAGTCAATGCCCCGACCACGGCCACCGGCGACACCAAGGGCCCGACGTATTCAGTTGCCGGCTCGCGCACCACGCAGAACCTGATGCTTTTTGACGGTTTGATGTGGAATAACCTCTTCGCAAACACGGGTATCATCTATCCTCCACCGAACGCGCTGCAGGAAATCAGCATCCTGCTGAACAACTACAAAGCCCAGTATGGCCGCAACGCCGGCAGCGTATTCAACGTGCTGACCCGCACCGGTACCAACACCGTTCACGGCGCGGTCTGGGACTACGTCCATAACCAGATGTTTGATGCGCAGGATTACCTGAATCCGTTGCCCTCCGGCAAAGCGCCCGAAGATAACATCCAGCAGTTCGGCTTTACGGTCGGTGGCCCCATCATCAAAGACAAGCTCTACTACTTCGGAGCGTTCCAGCAGATCATCATGCGGATGCAAGCCCTGGGCAAGCAGACGCCGAACCCGCCAACCTATGCAGACCGCGGCTACCTGAATAACAGTCCAAACGTGCTGAGTGCTGCTACCCAGACAACTCCGGCCTATGACCGTCCTTGCTCCACCCCCGGCCCGTTCGCAGGCTTGATGTGCGCCAGCTTCCTGACGGAAGTGCAGCACGCTAAATTCCTGAATCCTGAAGCAGCTGATGGCACGTCTTCTTCCGGAGCTTCCGGCTCCGATGCTGATGCAATGTTCGCCTCGGCCTATACCCAGGAAACCGGCCTGCCCGGCTCAACCAATCCATGCTTTGCCCTGCTGGCTGCAGCCAGCACCTGGGCTGCCGGTCACTACTATCCTGACAGCGGCATCGTTCCGGTCAACAATGTCGCTGCCCCAATAGATCCTCTCACCGGACTGACGGAAAAGGCACAACCCACCTATATGCCCTACGCTGAGGTGCCGACGGCATGTTTGAACCCCGTGATGGCGCGCATTCAAGCGGTCTATATGCCACTGTCATCCGTAACCGTTGCATCACAGCCCCGCTTTGATTCAAACGGTCTTGCACGTATTGACTGGAATCTCAACGACAAACACCATATCGATGCGCGCTACGATTTGATTCTGGCGAATGATAGGACGGCTCCCGGCGTAGGCAGCAATTCTGCCGGTGTCGCAGGCTATGCCATTGACTACAACACGGCGACCAGTAACTTCGGAAATATTGGCGATACCTGGGTTGTCACACCCAGCATCGTCAACACAATTCGCCTTGGATACAAGCGCTATGTCAACGAGGTCACTCCGACCGAGCACCGGACACTGAATAGCTTCAAAGGGAACCTGGTTGAACCCGGCATGCCGACCATGCCTGCTATTAGCTTCAGTGGTTACTATGGACTGGGAGCTACCAGCCAGGCATACTCCATCAAAGTGAACGAGGACATCGAGTTGCTGGAACAATTGTCCTGGTCGCGCGGTAAGCATAACTACCAGTTCGGCGTGAACTTCCTGCGTCTACAGTATCAGAACAGTGCGGATTACCCAGGTTCACTTCCCTTCAGTTCCACGTTTACAGGCAATTCCTTCGGCGATGCTTCCATGGGACTGCTCACCACCGTGACGGCAAATTCAAGGCTGGTACAGGGCGGCGTACAACACGACGCGTTCTTCTACGCACAGGATGATTGGCGCGCCACCCCGCGTCTGACGTTGAACCTCGGCGTCCGCTATGAACTTCCCTTCCAGTGGTATCAACCCACCGGCTATTCCTCCACCTTTATCCCAGGGCATCAGTCCACTGTCTTCCCGAATGCCATCGGTGGCCTTGCCTTCCCTGGCGATCCCGGCGTACTCAAATCCCTGGTTCCGACGGACTTTAATGGATTGGTACCGCGTGTCGGCTTTGCCTATGACGTCTTCGGCACTGGCCGCTTCTCAATTCGCGGCGGCTTCGGTATGTTCTTCGACGCCATCAACGCGAATGTGATCGGCGTAGGCGAACCGTTCTACTACCAGATCACCCAGAACCTGCCACAGGGCGGCTTCTCAAATCCGCTCGCTGGCTACAGCGCACTGCCCACTGGTTACGACAAGTCGAATCCTACATTCCGCGCGCCGTATACCAACTTCTTCCCCGATCGTAACTTCCGTACACCCTACCTGATGGCCGCCAACTTCGGCTTTGAGTACAAGGTGCCGCACGGCGGCACCCTGGGCATGAACTACGTTGGCCGTTTCGGGCGCAAGATGACCGTTCCGTTCGACTTGAACCCTGCGATTTATGACTGCACCGGCGGCTACTTTCAAGCGGACCCGACAAAGTATTGCAGCGGTGCAAGCTCCAGCCCCAGTTCAACCCGGGCGCGTCTGCGCTACACGCCATTCAACTATGGCGGCACCGGCCTGGTGGACTTCGCCAGCATCGGTACGTCAAGCTACAACGGCCTGCAGGTGCAGTACACCCAGCGCGGCGGCAAACTGCTGACCATTCTGACCTCATATGCCTATGCGAAGTCAACCGATCTCAGCTCCGACGGAACCAGCACCAAGAACGCTATTCCGAACGTCTTCAACGTGAGCTCGGATTATGGCCTCTCCAACGGCGATGCCACCCATATCTTCACCCTGGGTTGGGCGCTGAATTCTCCCCGGATCGTTCGCGGTTACAGTCCGGTTCGCTCTGTCCTAAACCACTGGACTTTCTCCGGAACATATAACGCTCGTACCGGCCAACCCTTCAGCGTCACCATCAACAGCGATACAGCGCTCGTCGCCGAGCCGGGCGAGCGGGCGGAGATTGTTCCCGGCATGAATCCGTCACTTCCTAGTAACCGCCATCGCGCGGATAAGGTTGCCCAGTGGTTCAATGTCAATGCGTTTACCTACCCTCTGCCTGGAACCTTCAGCTCCGTCCGTCGCAACAACTTCCGCGGACCCGGCTACATTATGACGAACATGGGTCTGGGGCGTGCATTCCCCTTGCGCCAGATTCGCCAGGATATGCGCCTGCAGTTCCGTGCGGAAGCACTCAATGTATTCAACACTCCGAACCTTGCCCAGCCGGGCGGTGGATTCTCTTGCTCGAATTCATCGATCTCTTCCGGTGGGCTTTCACCCTGCGCCATTGGCAAGAATCTGGGCGTATACAATCTCACCAGTAAGACCTTTGGCGTTGTGGGTTCCACCTACGGCACCAACGCCAGCACCTCTTCCAACGGACGCAAGATGCAGTTCTCGCTCACGCTGTACTACTAAACCCAGCACAGCACAACTTTGCAACAGAAAGGCCCGCTCAATGCGGGCCTTTCTGTTGCTCGCCATACCGCCAACCAACGGCCTCGGCTATGGCATCAGGCACCCCTGCCGCCACAGCCGAGGCAATAAAGAGTCAATCCCACGCCCACAATACCCCCTAATGGCGTAGATTGCCCCGCAGGGCCGTCATCGCACCTGGTTTGACTAACCATATCTTCCACAAGAAGCGACCTCACAGAGCGTCAGTGTGGGCCGCTGAGCCATCCACTACTAGTTCCATTTCGGCACGGCAATGGATTGGCGAAAGAAGCTGCATCCCACGCCACGCGCATACCGGACGTCAAGCGTTCTCCACTTGCGCAGAACAGCGTCAATTCCTGGCTCCATGCTGCGTGAATTCCGTGCTACCGGAGGCACCATCACGGTGTCGGGCAACATCCGTCGGCCCCAATAAAATAGCCGGTCAGCAGGAAGGTCGGTAATCCTTCCTGCTGACCGGCTATCGCTGAAATATACCGTCCTGTCTGTGCCTACCTAGACACTCTGCACCGCCTGGGTCAGCGCGGTGAGAGTTGATTTTGCATCGCCGTAGAGCATCCCGGTAACGGGCTTGAAAAACAGCGGGTTTTCCAGGCCTGAGAAACCGCGGCCCTGCCCCCGTTTCAGCACGATCACCGAGCGGGAGCGATCCACCTCGAGGATAGGCATACCGGCAATGGGGCTGCCGGGATTATCGCGGGCATCCGGGTTTACCACGTCGTTCGCGCCAATGACAACGGAAACATCGGTCGTGGGAAACTCGGGGTTGATCTGCTCCATCTCCACCAGTTCGCTGTAGGGCACGTTGGCCTCTGCCAGCAACACGTTCATGTGACCGGGCATACGCCCAGCC
>JARLFX010000278.1 GCA_031296355.1 Acidobacteriaceae bacterium | reverse complement strand
TGATACCCGTGTTTGCGAAGAGGTTATTCCACATCAAACCGTCAAAAAGCATCAGGTTCTGCGTGGTGCGCGAGCCGGCAACTGAATACGTCGGGCCCTTGGTGTCGCCGGTGGCCGTGGTCGGGGCATTGACTTCAGTGACGCCGGGCAAGAGGCCTGCCATGGCGACGACGTTACGGCCATCGATCGGGATGTCTTCAACCAGCTTGTTGTCAATGAGCGTGCCGAGAGTGGCGGAGCGTGAATCGACCGTGGTGCCCGACTCTTCTACGGTTACGGTGTCGGTTGCTTCACCCGCAGCAAGTTTGGCGACGATCTTGGTGTTGGAATCGGCATCGACAACGACATCCGTGACCTTGTAGGCCTGGAACGTCGGCGCGGTGACCGTCAAAATATACTTGCCGACCGGGATGCTCTGCAGCAGATATTCACCAGCGCTGCTGGTCGTCACCGTGCGCGAAAACCCGGTCGAGGCGCCCTTGAGCGTAACCGTCGCATTCGGAATGATGGCGCCGGAGGCGTCCACCGCTGTGCCCCAGATGGAGCCAGTATTCTGCGCTTGGCCAAAGGCCGCGGGGAGGCCGGCGAACAGCATCATCGCCACTAGAACGGTTGTGAAAAGCTGCATCACACGGATCCGTGTGACCTTGAGCAAAGTAGGTGCCGTGCCTTGCAGACGCGAGCTGCGGAGCTGCGAGAGCATCGTAATCGTATTCATGCTGACCTCAATCGGGGTGCCAGGTGTTACTGGTCTGACCAAAGATAGAACCGCGGAAAGTATGCTTATCTGCAACCACGCCTGTCAAGCACCAACTGTACGAGGGCTTGTTGGCATCAGGTTTTGAGGTTCCAACGCGAGTGGGTGAACTTAGCCTTGCACGCCTTCAAACTCTCACAAGAACGGTAACCGTTTTCCCATTTTAAGGGGTGAGCGCGCCAAACATCAGGCTGCCACCGGAAAAATACAGAAAATCATAGGTTGGGCGCCCTAGTATCACGATGAACCCGTTTCACGCTGAGTCGGGGGGGGGCTGAACGGTGATTGAGACCGTTGGTTTGCCTTGTCTCTTCAGTCCGCCTGAGATGAATGCTTGACAAGGCTTAAAAAGGACAGGTAGATTTCTTCCGGTATTTCTATTCAGAGAAGTGCGTGCGGGAAGATATTGGTAGTACCAATGGTGTCGTGTGTTTTTGGCGACTCGATTTCGCACGAAATTGCTTTACATGGGGTAAGTTCATGCGGTTTGCAGCTTATAAATTATTTGCCAAATTCTCGACTCTCGTTCTTGGAGTCCTCGCGATAGCCGGTGCGTTTATTC
>JARLFX010000277.1 GCA_031296355.1 Acidobacteriaceae bacterium | reverse complement strand
GCGCTCCGTGCCGTTCACAATAAAGGTGCCGTTCGGCGTCATCAGCGGAATGTCGCCGAAAAACACCTCCTGCTCCTTGATGTCCTTGATCGACTTGTTGCCCGTCTCCGGGTCCTTGTCGTAAATCGTCAGGCGCACCGTTACCTTCAACGGCGCACTGAAAGACATGCCGCGCTCTTCGCACTCCTGCTGGTCGTACTTCAACTGCAAGCTCACAGGGTCGCCGCACTTGTTACAGAAGTCGGGCGTGTTCTTGTTGTACGTGCCGCACTTCTGGCAAAGCACATCGCCCGGCAAAAACGGATCGGTAATCACCATCGCGCCGCAATGCACGCAGGCCGTGCGCAGGTGATGCAGCCCCTTCAAGTGGCCGCACTTGCACTCCCAGTTGCCGATCGAGAAGTCCACGAAGTCCAGTTGCGAAATTCCGCGGAAGTCGGTGATGGGGAAAACCGACACAAACACCGACTGCAACCCCGAGTCGTCCCGCTCATTGGGCAGCTTGTCCATTTGCAGAAAACGCTCATAGGACTTACGCTGCACTTCAATCAGGTTGGGAATCTGGGTTGCGGTGGGAATCTTCGAAAAATCGAGCCGGCTGCGAATCGCGCGCTTCTCGTTGGGCATGTTCACTCCTGAGGCTCGTCAATCCAGCGCCGCCACCGCCACTGTGGCCGGACTGGTCCAGCGCCCGAGTCTCGTGGCGCTGGCTGATTACGGTAAGTAAGTCGAAAAACCTTCTCTGGCGGACCGCAAAATTCCGGCCCACACACATGTGCACCCGGAAAGCCTTGAAGTTGCCTTCAAGCCATTACGGGAAAAACCAGGTCAGGTCCATTCCGGTCGAGTTAATTTCACGTTGCAGGCATTGCCCTGCATCCGGTAATTGCGCTAGACTGCGCTCAATCGAAGGAAGCTATTTAGAGCGGCTAAACCCCTGAAACTGGGAAAATCCGCACGGGAAGATACTGCGTTTAGGGCAGATAGGTATCCAAAAATCTCTTGTCTGCTAGGCCGGGAGACACAAAATGCCCGTAAGGACGCAATGCCTCACGAGCGCGGCCCTATGCCTGTGCTCCCATCCGAATTTGCTTGCCCTGTGTACGCCGATCCCAAAACTCGCTTCAACCGCTCGCTCGCCAGCCACTCGACCCTCATCAACAAGCATCTGGCCTGACTCCAGACATCCCGTTGACCCTAAGGCACTTAACCACCGCTGTGTGCTCGCATCCAGAAGGCTTGGCTTTGCCCCTGAACCCGAACGCTTGCGTGCCATTTCACGATTTCCAAGACGCGCTGCCCGGCTCCGCTCCATTCCACACTAAACCGGAATGAGCCGAAAAGACGCGCAACGTTTATCGTAGCGCGTCCCGGCCGGACATGCAAGTCCTCTTCTGGGCTACTTGATTTCGACTGTCGCGATGCCGTCGAACTTCTTCTTGATCGCCTCGGCCTCGTCCTTGGTCGCGTTTTCCTTAATCGGCTTCGGAGCCCCGTCAACCAGGTCCTTGGCTTCCTTCAGGCCGAGCGACGTTACTTCGCGCACTGCCTTGATGGTGTTGATCTTGTTGGCGCCGAAGTCCTTCAGAATCACCTGGAACTCCGTCTTCTCCTCAACCGCAGGAGCTGCCGCGCCAGCTGCCGCAACCGCTACCGGGGCCGCCGCTGCTGCCGAAACGCCAAGCCGCTCTTCCAGCTTCTTCACCAAAGCCGATGCTTCCAACAGGCTAAGGCCTACAATCTGCTCTTCCAACTGCGCTAGATCCGCCATTGTTTTCTCCATTCAAAATCGTTGTGATTTGATATTCCCGGCCGCCAGGCCAAACTGAAAGTTTCCGATGCGCCAGACCCGCGCACTTTCCGAATATCCTGCGGCCAAAACTTGTTGAGTTCTTAGTTCACAGTTCGCAGTTCGTAGTCCCAAGCTGCGAACCGTGAACTGGGTACTGTGAACTGCTGCCCTCAGGCAGCCGCAAACTTTTCCTTCTCGACGCCCTGTCCCAGCACCACCGCCAGATCGCGGCCCGTGGCGTTGATCACTGTCGCCAGCCGTTGTGCCGGCGAATTGATCAGGAACAACAGCTTCGAGAACAACTCTTCCTTGCCCGGCATCGTCGCCAGCGCCTTCACTTCGTCCACGCCCAGCAGCCTGCCGTCCACGATCCCCAGCTTGAACTGGAATTCCGCGTTCTCG
>JARLFX010000276.1 GCA_031296355.1 Acidobacteriaceae bacterium | reverse complement strand
CCAAAACCCCAAAACCCCAAAACCCCAAAACCCCAAAACCCCAGAGCAAGTGACACAGCGTGCCGATGCGCAATGGAGTGAGTGATTGGTATGACCGCATAGTAGGCAGCATGAGCTATATATTAGTCGACCAGCTTCACGGTTATACTATCATGTAAAACAAAATTGCATAATGAACGCATAACCCCCTGGTTGAGTTAAGGCTTATATTATAACGCACAATATCGAGAAGAAAATGCAACCCAATGAAGCCAAGAGCGACTTTTACATGAAGTCCACCGAGGACAACAGTGAAACCATAGAGATCATGGACAACTTCGAGATGACCAACGAGTTCAAGCAACACGTTTGCCTCCCCTATTTCAAGGACCTCCACAAGGCAGGCCTTCAGTCTCACTCTGCATAGGATATGTGCAAGCGTTCCGACCGTCCCGAAAAGGGCATCAACAAGGCTTCCTTCCTCGACGTATTTTTCGCCATCCCCATCCTGTAGTACGCCAGCGTCCCCGGCATCATCGGCGAACGGCTCTTCGCTGTTTTCGATATTAACAACGATGGATACCTCGACATCACAGAGTTCGTCACGAGCATGTTCAAGCTGTACACCTCGGAGTTCTCGATGAAGATGAAGCTGATATTCGACATGTACGACTTCGACCGCGACGGACGCATATCGAAGGAGGACGTGACGCTGATGCTGTCGCACGCGCCGATAGAGAGACACGGATCGGATTCGGCGCCCTCCTCCCGCGAGGGCAAGATCACCCAGTTCGGCATCGGCGTTGAGGACTACAAGGACCGGGCTGAGAGTCAGAAGGAACTGCAACGCCTGGTGGACATCTGCTTCTGCGAGAAGACCAAGGTTTCCTTCGAGGACTTCAAGAACATCACGGAGAAGATCTCGTCCGACATGTTCCTCTGCCTGTTTTCGCTCGTCCGCACCCACTTCCCTTCCCTCGCCCAGTTCCAGCGTTATGAGCAGGCACTGCAGAAGAAGTCAGATGTGGCGCTGCTGCGTTCGCCTACCTCTGGAAGGCGGGTAGCCGCACCAAAGGTGCTGAGCAAGTTCTCAGGCATGTCGCAGATCGTCAAGTTCTCCACTCCCAAGCTCGAGAGTCGCGCCCTCCGCATCGACAAGGACTCACAGGATACCGAGAATATCGAGGAGTCCAAGGGTGCCACAGCGCAGCACCCATATCTGAGCAAATTGGCGCCGAAGCCGCGGTCAGGGTTCGCGCCGGTGCCGCGAGGATTGGCCACCCCCGCCTCGGGCAAAGACTCGCCCATCACTCCGGCTGTGCGTCTGGCCAACACCAGGGTGAAGACGAAGGACGTGACAGATTCGCCAACTTTGTTCCTAACCGGCAACGGCAGCTCCAGTCCCACCGAGTTCCCGATGACGCTCTTCTGCGAGTGCGGCAGGGCCATAAGCGACTTCAACAAGCTGCTCTGCTCGGATTGCCTCGCCAAGTACAGCGAGTCGAAGTGCGAGGGCTACCTTATCCGCAAGAAGAAGAAGGCGGGACTCAAGAAGTCGTGGTACTGCATTGACAAGAAGGAGATATTCTGTATCTTTATGTGCGTATAACGCGAAACTAGGTTACGATAAGAAGGAGGACACTTCTCACAAGTCCATGCACAATCTCACCGGCTGCTTCATTAAGGAGGAGGAGGCGGAGAAAGTGGACGACCGCACGCTTTACCCTTTCGTCCTCATCTTCTCACAGATAAAGACGAAGAAGTTTTACGCGGCGACGAAGGAGGAGCACACCCTGTGGGTAAATGCCATCAAGCGCGTGGTGGGCTACGCCAACCTCCTCGACTTCTACGACCTCAAGGAAAGTCTGGGGAAGGGCAAGTTCGGCACGGTCCGGGCGGCCACCCACAAGAAGACCGGCAAGCGTGTAGCTATCAAGGTCATGAAGAAGTCCGCCATGACCCCTCAGGACGTGGAACTGGTCAAGCAGGAGATAGAAATCCTCAAGATGTGCCAGCACCCCAACCTCATCAAGATGCTCGACGTCTTCGAAAACATTGAGCACATATACATTGTGATGGAGGTGCTGGAGGGCGGGGACCTGTTCTCCTACCTTGAGAAACGCCGCTTCCGCCTTCCCGAACAGAGGGCCGCGAAGATAATCCACTCTCTGGCCGCAGGACTCTACTACCTCCACAGCTACGGCATCGTTCATCGTGACATCAAGCCTGAGAACGTCCTCATGGTGAGCAAGTCCGAGGAATCTGACGTCAAGATTGTGGACTTCGGCCTGTCCAAGATGGTGGGGCCCAATCAGCTGTGCAACGAGCCATTTGGGACCCTGTCATATGTGGCGCCTGAAGTGCTCCAGCAGAAGCCCTACGGCAAGGCCGTCGATGTGTGGTCCCTCGGCATCCTTGCCTATCTCATGATGGTCGGCTCCCTGCCATTCGACCACGAAGACGACCGTGAGGTTGCCAGGTTTGATTCGGTGCTCATTTACCATATAGACTAACGATATTCGCCGAGCCGGACTACACGACCCCGGCCTGGAGGAAGATCACGAAGGAGGGCGTCGAGTTCGTCAAGAGTATCCCTAGATGCGATATATGCATAGAACTGCTGGTGAAGGACCCAAGCAAGCGGCTGACCCTGAAGGACGTGCTCCAGCACCCCTGGATCACTAAGGACATAAAGGATGTGAGGGAGGCGCGGCGCAACTCGCTGCCCGGAAACGCGTTTGCACTGTTCTCGCTGCCGCAGCCTGACTTGCTCAAGGAGATCCAGAAGAAGCAGTTCAAGGGCTAAGGTCACTATTAACTTGCATACTTCGTTCTATGTTGAACTTATTTCCAAGTCCAGTATGTCGCATGAGTCCTATATATTGCATCTCGCATATCACTGTGCTACAATAGTGTAGCTAACTGTTACATAATGCGCGCGCTTGCATCGTCTCGCAT
>JARLFX010000275.1 GCA_031296355.1 Acidobacteriaceae bacterium | reverse complement strand
TGCGGATAATCCGCTGCGGGCGAGCGTGCTGGCGGACCCGGCGTTTGGGCGGAAGAATACGAAGGACAATACGCCGGCGGTGGTGAATATCCAGCTGGTGAAGGGCGGCAATGTGGACGTGATCGTTGCGGCCAAGGGCGGCGGCAGCGAGGCGAAATCGAAGTTTGTGATGCTGAATCCTTCGGACTCGATAGTGGAGTGGGTGCTGAAGACGGTGCCGACGATGGGGGCGGGATGGTGTCCGCCGGGCATGCTGGGGATCGGGATTGGCGGGACGGCGGAGAAGGCGATGCTGCTGGCGAAGGAAGCGCTGATGGAGCCCATCGACATGCAGGAGCTGATCGCGCGCGGGCCGCAGACGAATATCGAAAAGATGCGGGTGGAACTTTATACGCGCGTGAATGAACTGGGCATCGGCGCGCAGGGGCTGGGCGGGCTGACGACGGTGCTGGATGTGAAGATTCTGGACTATCCGACGCACGCGGCGAATTTGCCGGTAGCGATGATTCCGAACTGCGCGGCGACGCGGCATGCGCATTTTGTGCTGGATGGATCGGGCGCGGTGCAGCTTGATCCGCCGGCGCTGGATGAGTGGCCGAAGCTGACGTATGACGTGAGCGCGGCGCGGCGGGTGGACCTGAATTCGATTACGCGCGAAGATGTGCAGACGTGGAAGCCGGGCGAGGTGGTGCTGCTGAGCGGCAAGCTGCTGACCGGGCGCGATGCGGCGCACAAGCGCTTGACGGAGATGCTGAACCGGGGCGAGAAGCTGCCGGTGGATTTCACGAACCGGTTTATCTACTATGTGGGGCCGGTGGATGCTGTCCGCGAGGAGGCTGTGGGGCCGGCGGGGCCGACGACGGCGACGCGCATGGACAAGTTCACGCGGCAGATGCTGGAGCAGACGGGCCTGCTGGGGATGGTGGGCAAGAGCGAGCGTGGGGCAGAGGCGATCGAGGCTATTCGCGACAATAAGGCCGTGTATTTGATGGCGGTGGGTGGCGCAGCATACCTGGTTTCAAAGGCGATCAAGAGCGCGAAGGTGCTGGCGTTTGAAGACCTGGGAATGGAAGCGATCTATGAGTTTGACGTGAAGGACATGCCGGTGACGGTGGCCGTGGATGCGCAGGGAACCAGCGTGCATACGACGGGGCCGGCGGTCTGGAAGAAGAAGATTGCGGATGGGCTGGCGGGTGTGGGGATTTTGGGGCAATAAGGAGATAGGGTGACTCGACTTCAGTACGGCTGGCTGCTGACGGTTTCGGTTGATGTGGGCATTCTGATTTTCGTGCCGGTACAGGCGCGCCATCTGACGAAGGCACAAGCTCTTCTTGTGGCATGGGTCGCTCTGGTTGTGGTGCAGACAGCGATGGCACTTAGTTGGAAATCGCGCACGAAGAAAGAGGGGATCGCTGTGCCACGGAGTTTTTTCTGGAAGACCGGGGTGGTTGCATTGCTTACGGGAATTATGACGAGCGTGGTTGTGGCGCAGGTGGCACAGCCAAGTTCTCTGATGGATCTGGCAAACTCCAGTATTCCGTTGAGCGATATTCAGTCGCCGCAGAAGCGGCTGGTAGTTGAATTGCTGCGCAAGGATATTGCGGCTACGAAGGCCAATAATGAAGTGCTGAAGAAGCAGAAGCCAATCCAGCCCGATATCTATTCTGTAGCCTCTTTTGAAAATGCAGAGACGATGAGAAATGAGATTGTCCAGCTTCAGCCTGCGGTTGAAATCGACAAGGCGTATGCGGAAGAGCTGGTGAATGCGGAGCAGGATTTTCGCAAGAAGATGGCACAACTTGACCCGGCGTATCTGCAATCGTGGGATGCATCGCGAAAGCAGGATGTGGATGCAAACGCTCACTCCATTCAGTGTCAGGGGGAGTGGTGGAAGAGTTTTCAGGATCTTTATACTTACGCAGCAGCGAACGCTGACAAGATTTTGGTGCGAGACGACAAGTTGGTCATTAATGATGGGGCGATTCGTAGCGCGTTTAATGAAAAGCTCGATAGCAGTAAACAGCTCTACGATGAGTACATGGCTGCAGTTCGCAAGAGCGCCGAGATCAAGAAACAATTACACGTTTAGATTGGTGGGTTTGTGTATCGGATTCTGCAGCAGAATGTATTGGAACGGATTCAACAGATTCTTCGCGTGAAGTATGACGTGGAGTTGGCGCAGCTGGCGGTGGAGCAGCCGCCGAAGATCGCGTTTGGCGAGCTGGCGTTGCCGGTGGCGTTTGAGCTGGCGAAGCGGCTGAAGAAGGCGCCGCGCGTGATTGCAGCGGAGCTACAGGCGGAGCTGGAGACGCTGGATGGCGTGGAGCGGGTGGAGATCGCGGGCGCGGGGTATCTGAATATCAAGCTGGACCGCGCGGCGTTTGCGGCGCGGATGGCGCAGGACGAACATGCGGACGTGGGCGGCGACGGGTTCCGGCTGGTGGAGCATACCAGCATCAATCCGAATAAGGCGGCGCACATCGGGCATCTGCGGAATGCGATCCTGGGCGATACGTTTGCGCGGCTGCTGCGGAAGGATGCGTTCAAGAGCGGATATGCGTTGGGCGTGCAGAACTACATCGACAACACCGGCGTGCAGGTGGCCGATGTGGTGGTGGGGCTGACGACGCTGGAGGGATTCCGGCTGGCGGAGGTGCGTGCGCTGCTGGAGCGGCTGAAGGCGGCGGGCGAACGCGTGGATTACTACTGCTGGGACCTGTATGCGCGGGTGTCAAAGTGGTATGAGGAAGACGCTGCACTGGTGGCGGAGCGGAAGAAGCTGCGGCTGGATACGCTGCATGCGCTGGAGGCGGGCGGCAACGAGACTTCGGAGATTGCGGAGCTGATCTCGATGGCGGTGCTGGCTCGGCATCTGGAGACGATGGAGCGGCTGGATATTGAGTATGATTTTCTGCCGCGCGAGAGCGAGATTCTACATTTGAAGTTCTGGGAGACGGCGTTTGCGCTGATGAAGGAGCGCGGCGTGCTGTACCTGGAGACCGAGGGGAAGAACAAGGGTTGCTGGGTGATGAAGCGGGCGGAAAATTCAAAAGCAGGTCCCTCGGCTGCGCTCGGGATGACAGACGTTATTGATGGGCCGGATGAAGACGCGAAGATCATTGTGCGGTCGAATGGCACGGTGACTTATGTGGGCAAGGACATTGCTTACCATCTGTGGAAGTTTGGGCTGCTGGGGAAGGACTTCGGCTACCGGAAGTTCCATGAGTATCCGACGCATACGTGCTGGATCTCGACGGTGCAGGGCGAGGAAGAGCATCCGTTCTTCGGCAAGGCGGAGGCGATCTATAACGTGATCGACTCGCGGCAGAACGATCCGCAGGACAATGTGAAGGCGGCGCTGCTGGGGATGGGCTACACGGACGCGGCGGAGCATTACACGCATTTGAACTACGAGATGGTGGCGCTG
This sequence comes from Acidobacteriaceae bacterium, assembly GCA_031296355.1. Next base: position 572 of record JARLFX010000275.1, on the reverse strand, counting down.
ACGCCGCGCTGCGCGGCGGACCTGGGCTATGCGGTGAGCGAGGAAGACAAGGGGCGCGCGTACATCGAGGTGAGCGGGCGCAAGGGATTTGGCGTGAAGGCGGACGATCTGCTGGACAAACTGATCGCCGCGGCGCAGGCCGAGGTGGACCCGCGGCATCCTGAACTGAGCGAGGCGGAGCGGAGAGAGACGGCGACGCGGATTGCGATTGGCGCGCTGCGCTACTTCATGCTGAAGTACACGAGGAACAGCGTGATCGCATTTGATTTTCGCGATGCGCTGAGCTTTGAGGGCGAGACGGGGCCGTATGTGCAGTATGCCGTGGTGCGGGCTGCAAACATCTTCCGCAAGGCAGGTGTGACGGAGACGAATGCGCTGGAGTGGCTGGACAGCGAGGCAGCGCAGAAGACGGCGGCTAAGGAGTTTGCCGGCGAGGGCGGCGATGGGCTGTGGGAGCTGTGGCTGACGGCGGCGAAGCTGTCGCTGGTGCTGGAGCAGGCGATTGCGGCGGCGGAGCCTGCTTACCTGGCGAAGTATGCGTTCCAGATGGCGCAGCAGTTCAATAATTTCTA
>JARLFX010000274.1 GCA_031296355.1 Acidobacteriaceae bacterium | reverse complement strand
TGGTTGTAGTTGTACGTGTACGACGCATCAACCAGCCAGCTCGGCACAATCGCCGTGTCCACGCGGAAGAACGAATCGCGCGAACCATACTGCCAGGAGCTTGCCGTTGTGGTCGGTGCCGGGCTCGAGAGCGACGGCACGCTGTTGTGCTTCGACGGATCGCCGAAGCTTGCAGCTTCCAGGTTTGTACGATCACCCAGCTTGTAGGTCAACTTGCCAGACCAGCTCAGCGTCGTGATCGAAGATTTGATCGCGCCAAGTGCCAGCGAAGCAGCAGGAGCTAGAGGGTTGGCGTTGCTGATCGTCTGGCTCAGTGACGGATTGAAATCCGCATAGAAGAACAGCTTGTTCTTTAGCGTCGGCACATAACCACTAAACTCAGCGCTGACGTCATACTGCGGACGGCTCAGGAACATCGAAGGCGTGCTCAGCTGGTAACCAAACTGTGAGTACTGCTTGGAAGCTGCCCACGCCCAGCCCGGCGCGAAGTAAGCGCCAATCGCGCCATGATACTGGTTGCCACCGGATCTGGTGACGATCTGCACGATACCGCCGAGCGCCTTGCCATACTGCGGCTCAAACGCTGTCGTCTTGATGTCGACTTCCTTGATGAACGTCAGGTTGATGCCGGTACCAAGTGCGCCGTGGTAGCGGTTGTACGTGCCGATGCTGCCAAAGGCCTGATCGGTGATGGTTACACCGTCAACAATATATAGATTTTCAAGGGCGGACGAACCACCGATCGAAGGGTTCGAGGAACCCGGCCCAACCTGGTTTGCCGTGCCGGCTACCTGCCCCTGCGTTACGCCGGGTGCAGCATAAAAGATTGCCGATACGTTACGCGGCATCGGGATGCTCTCGTAGAACGTATCCGTCAGGTTGTTCGTGATCGCGGTCGACTGTGTGTCGATGGAGGCGGCGGTCGTTGAGACCTGTACCGTTTCACCCTCGTTACCAACCTTCAGCGTCAGGCTCAGGCTCGAGGACGAGTTCACAACCACCTGGTTGTGCGTCGACGACACCTTGCTGAACCCGGGCGCCGTCACTGTGACGTCGTAATACCCAGGCGTCAGGCCGGCGGTGCCGTAACGACCGGCACTGTCCGTCTTCAAAACGGTCGTGCCCTGCGGTCCAACCAGGGTCACTGTGGCGTTGGCCACAACTGCACCCGTGGAATCCTTAATTACGCCATTCAAACCGCCGGTTACTGCGGACGACTGTGCATGCACGGCCGTAACACAGAGCAGGGTGATGGCAAATAACGCCAGGAATGTGAAGAATCCGCGGAACGATCTTGCGAATACGCGACGGTCGCTGTTCAAAGAGGTGCCTCCGAAACAATTAATGGGTTAAAGACAAACAGTTTACGTTTCAAATCATAAGTGCAATTACATGGCCAAATTGATGCGTTGGCGTGAAAAATTAATCAAGTAACACAAAAATAACGACTTGCGCCCCAAACTGAAACACGCCCGCGCTCATCGGGAAATTCAGGATCTATGGAAATCCATATATTCCTAAGCGGTTTATTGAATTTCCATAGGCGAAACCTATGATTCTTCAGGCTCTATATCGATTTAGTATTTCTGGATAATAGTACGGCTCGCAAAATTTGCAAGCTGAAAATCATTTCGCGCCCCAACCTCATTACCACCCCGGCCAGTCCGCACTACCTCCCCCCCAATCCACAGTCCGGCCCCCGGAATTCACCCCTCATCCTCTTTGCCGCCGCCCTCCCTGCGATTCGCATCTTTTCCTCCCGTTTTGCGTCTAACGAAGTGTTATCCTAGTGTTCGCTGGGGAACTACGCCTTACGTGCTCTTGGCTCTTTGCAGCCAGCAGCCGGCCATCGCGGCTTTGACCGCAACCGATCCCCGACCTATCACCGGTAGTACAAATTTCGCCCCTTAATACGGGCCTCGGATATCTCCGCGCAGGAGCGCACACCTTTGGCAGCTGAAGAAGATAAATACGAAGAAGATATAGATAAACTCATCGACACTGGCAAAGAGAAGGGTTATCTCACCTATGGTGAGGTCAATGACCTTCTCCCCGGCGATATCACCTCGCCAGACGATCTGGATGACCTCCTCACCACCATCAACACCCAGGGCATTGATGTTCTCAATCCCGACACCAAGTTCGCCGGCGATCATGAGCCGGAGGCGGGCGAAGAGTCGGAAGATGTTGAGCTCGATCTAACCCCTGGCCAGCTTGAGAAGACCAACGACCCCGTCCGCATGTACCTCCGCGAGATGGGCACCGTCCCCCTGCTCACCCGCGAAGGCGAAGTCGAAATCGCCAAGCGCATTGAGCGCGGCCAGCTCCGCGTCATGAAGGCGATCTCACGTTCGCCCATCGTCATTCGCGAGATCGTCGGCCTGGGCGAAGATCTTCGCCGCGGCGTTCGCAATATTAAAGAAGTCGTCACCTTCGACGAAGAAGAGCTCACCGAAGAGATTCTCTCCGCGCGCGTCCGCGCCACCGTCAGTCGCATCGATGTCATCGTCAAGCACCAGAAGAAGACGGCTGCTCTCGACGAACGTCTGCATGCGCCGCAGGGCCGCGATGCCAAGGCGAAGGCAAAGGATCAGCGCAAGACCCGCTGGCTCATCGGCCGCGAAACCGTCTACCTCACCCGCATCATTCGCGAACTGAAGTACACCAACGCCGAGAAGAAGCGCCTGCTCGACAAGGTCAACAAGACCGTCGACGTCATGCGCAGCCTCGAGCGCCAGGTCAAGCAGCTCGATGCCAAGTACGACGCTTCCAAGTCTGAAGAGCTGCGCAAGGAGTACAAGCGCCAGCAGAAGAACTGCAAGGTCGATCTCGAGAAGCTCGAAGCAGACGCCGGCATCAAGCTCACCGATCTCAAGCGCACCCAGCGCGAGATGATCCAGGGTGATATGGACGCCGAGCGCGCCAAGCGCGAGCTCATCGAAGCGAACCTTCGCCTCGTCGTCTCCATCGCCAAGAAATACACCAACCGCGGCCTACAGTTCCTCGACCTCATCCAGGAAGGCAACATTGGCCTGATGAAGGCCGTGGACAAGTTCGAGTATCGTCGCGGTTACAAATTCTCCACCTACGCAACCTGGTGGATTCGTCAAGCCATCACCCGCGCCATCGCCGATCAGGCCCGCACCATCCGCATTCCGGTGCACATGATCGAGACCATCAACAAGCTCATCCGCACCTCGCGTCAGCTGGTGCAGGAGCTTGGCCGCGAAGCGTCGTCTGAAGAGATTGCCCGCCGCATGGATATTCCTGTCGCGAAGGTCCGCAAGGTCCTCAAGATCGCGCAGGAGCCCATCTCGCTCGAAACGCCCATCGGTGAAGAGGAAGATTCGCATCTTGGCGACTTCATCGAAGACCGCATGGCCGTATCGCCCAGCGACGCAGTCATCAGCGTCAACCTGAAGGAGTACACCTCGCAGGTTCTTCGCACGCTGACGCCGCGCGAAGAGCGCGTCATCAAGATGCGTTTCGGCCTTGAAGACGGCAGCGAGCACACCCTGGAAGAAGTTGGTCAAAGCTTCCAGGTTACCCGCGAGCGCATCCGCCAGATCGAAGCCAAAGCCCTCCGCAAGCTCCGTCACCCCAGCCGCAGCCGCAAGCTCAAGGCCTTCGTCGACGGCGTCAAAGAAGGCTGAGCCCCGCCTGTATAGTTCAGGTAACGATGGCGCGCCACGGCGCGCCATCTGTATTTAAAATTCAAAAGAGATTCTGTGCGGCCCGTCATTGCTGCCTTTGTCCTTGGCAGCAGCTTCCAACTGTTCTCTCTCTACCGGAATACGTACGCAGTCACGGATGCCGCAGGGGATTTTATTGCGTCACTTTTGGCGTGGTGGATATAGGTTCCCAAAGCACGTAGGAATTTCTGGGAGCGGTGGCCGGTCGGCTGTATCGGTAGTGGTCCACGATATACCGGCATAGTGGCTGCATACCCGGAGGAATGTTTCTGGCATGATGAAAATAGTTATAGCCAAAGACGCCATCTAACAGGCCACTCATTCTTTTGGGATCGACAGCGCATCCGGCATCTGGCTTCACGTCTAAAGGTATCACCAGGTCGCGATCTGGATGCTCTTGCAGTTCTGCAATTTTGCGCGTCGCCTGATGCTCTGACATCACATCGTCGACGGGAACGTAGTAACCCGTGTCAACCCGGGGCGAGTAGTAGAAATCGGTGCTCGAATAACCGAATGGAGCCTGAAGAATCGGCGTAGCTCCAGGAAAGACATCCGTCGGATCCATTCTGATCGCCTCCAGCCGTTCTGTCTGGCGCAGAAGCGCCTCAGGGCCGCCATGCTTTACAAGCATGCTTGCAACCATGCGCGAGAGCGCGGAGTTTTCACGCCCTCCGCCAAACAACACATCCACAAGCGACGTGTGAAGAAAGGGACGCGTCCTCCAGAGAATCCCCTGGATGGGCAGCAGCACCACCAGCAAGTAGAGTACTGGCACGCCCCAACGCCAGGCACGATTGCGGTAACTGGCTAACACCATCACTGTCAGCAGCGCACCCATTTCGTATGTGAATATATGCCCCGGATCGCAACGGCCTAGAGCCCCGGGAAGCAGAACCATCGACAGAATGACAGCAGCAAGGCGAGTATCCTGCCATTGGTTCCGCAATAGGCATGACCACCCATAGCATGCGCCGATGAATGCTCCCGCAAGATACAGAAATGTGAACGGCGTTAGGATAAGGGGCAACGACTCTGCGCCTGCAGAAAACTGCTTCATGGTGTCCAACTCATGCATCCGCGATGCCAGCATATAGAACCCGGCAAATCCACAGAGCATCAGCAGATATCCCACCGTGTACGCGCGGTCCCGCCAATACCTGCGCATACCCAACCCCATGTAGATTGCCATTGTCACGGCATAGGCAATACCACTCTCAGCTGAAAGCCCAAAGAGCAGCGCAACCATAGCGACTGCAGCAGCATAGGTGATAAGGCGTTTGCCAGATGCCGCCAGAGTGACTGTCGCGAGTACGCAGAAAATGGCTCCCGTGATGCGCATGGGCGTGTAATTCAGGCCCATGAGGAAAAACGCAGGGAAGCAGCACAGACTCAAAAATAGGAATGCCTGCAACCTTCGCCGTTCTGCAAAACCAATCCATCGGATAATCCAGTAGATTTGGCAGATTCCAATGAGCCAGTTCAATGTCCAATATATGAAAAATCCGCGGGCAACGCTCACATGAAGCAGTCTGGCTATCCATACGGATGGATAGATCAGCAGCGGACCATAGACAAACTCAAAATCCAGATAAGGCCGATGCCCTGCCGCAAGCATTTGGATGCGATTGATAAAGTAACCTGTCTCTTGACCATTGGGATAAAAGCGGGAAAAAAGTACGCAGAGGAACAACGTCACCAGAAGCGTTATACCCAGTGGACGCGCACTGAAATTCTTTGCACTATCGCTCATTACCGGCATCAGGTTCAAGCCGCGCGTCCAGACCGCGCCGACTAGAATCACGAGCAGCATAGCCAGCAGCGCTACATGATTATTGAATCCATAGATATATGAGACGGACGCAGCAGGAGCGACAGGCACCCGGGATGGCAGCCAAAATACTGCCAATACTGCCAACACAACAAAAATCGAGAATTTCCATCGACTAGGTATT
>JARLFX010000273.1 GCA_031296355.1 Acidobacteriaceae bacterium | reverse complement strand
CCTCCGATCCATGTATAGAGCAAGACAAGGGGCGCTGTAAGCAGAACACCCCTGAGGAAACTCCAGCCGAGGAATGTAACGAACACCTGTGCGGCCGCACAGAGACATACTCCGGAAATCAGCAGCATCATGACCGCCATACAAAGCGCGACAAGTGCGCGCGTATTGGGGCCGTAATGGTGGGAGATAAAATCCAGAACCGACGTGTAGCGTCTGCGAGAATACGCCGGTAATAGCCAGAAGGCCAGCACCAACAGCGCCGGAATCGCACCAATCCAATAGAAGTGGGCCGCCAGAATCCCGTACTGGGCTCCAAGCGCCATCATGGCCGTGACATCTAACGAGCCGCAGTTTGCGGCAATGCAGGCTACAAGGCAGACCCAGAGAGGCAAAGCGCCCGACGCATTCAAAAACTGATTGGAGTCCTGGTCCTTCCTGCGTCCAGCTACGATCGTGACAACGATCAACCCGGCAAGATAAATCACCGCCAGAGCAACATGAAATCGAGTCCAAACCATATTTACTAGCGCCTCACATCGACCGACAACCATCAGGACCATGTGCCCGCAGCAAGCAGTCTCACTTCGGCGCGAAAGCCAGCAGGGCAAGATGATTGTAAGGGAAGATGCTGTTCAAGAGCAGCGAACGAGTTGAATCCGTCTGCTCCTGCAATCCATGGTGTGCCATGTTAGTCTTTCACAGACGAGATCGAATTTTTAGTGCGCTCTTAACATTCTGATCATTCGAAATCCTGTGTTATTTGTCGGACAACTCTAGATGGGCCAAACAGATACAAATCGTCTCCCGTGAAGCCTGATGAAGATCCCATTATTTCCTCTTGACAAAGTTTTCGAAAATGACCTATCGTTCTTTTGCTTCGAAAATGTATACGTAGACATTCACGAAAAGCCAACTGATTCGTAATAAATGTGGTTCGGTAGGCTTATAGAATGAATACGTAATCAATTCGAGCAACCGTACTTGAATCGTGTGGATACAATCTAGATGCTGCGGACGCGTGCGCGTTTGTGCCGCGGGCATCTCAACAACACTTGGGAGGCATTATTATGCACACCTCGCGGAAATGGATCTTAAGACACGCATTCCACTGCGTGTGGTTATTCACGTGTCTGTCTTTAATGTTGATCGGCCACGATGCTTCCGCTCAAGTCCTTTACGGCTCAATTGTGGGCACAGTGACGGACTCGGCGGGCGCTGTAGTTCCAGGCGCCATCGTCAAGGCAACGCAAACCCAGACCAATCAAATGCGTACTGCAGCCACGAACGATAGTGGCGTATATACGCTTTCGACAGTCCCAGCCGGAACCTACATTGTCACAATCTCAAAGCAGGGATTCGCGCCGTTCCAGGCAACGGATATCATCCTTGCGATTAACGCAACTGCCCGAGTTGACGCAAAGCTCACCGTCGGGGGGCAAGCGGAGACAGTCACTGTGTCGGCAGAGACCGCACAGTTGGAAACCGATCGCATTGACGTACATGCCAACGTTAGTTCTGAAGAGTTGCAGCAACTGCCGCAGCCTACACGCACCTACGAGGGGTTGTTGGGCCTCTTGCCAGGCGTTGCTCCTCCAAATCCTCAGTGGGCTGGCGGAGGCGGAACGAACAATCCTGACCGTTCCATGATCATCAACGTGAATGGCACAAGTGCAAGCGGTACAGCGGTAAGCGTGGACGGTGTGAGTGCCGTCAATCCTTGGGTTCAGTTCTATTCCACAGCCGTACCTTCCACGGACGCCATCGAGACCGTCAATACGGTAACCGCCAGCTCCGGTGCTGATCAGGGAGTCATGAATGGAGGCGCAGTCCGCATCCAGATCAAGAGCGGCACAAACTCCTTCCACGGTTCTACCTACTGGACCAACGTCAATAACGCAATGAAGGCTGCCCCCTATTTCACGCCTTCAGGATCCAAGAAGCCAAAATACATCGACAACGACACTGGCGGCACGATCGGCAGGCCGGTCATCAAGAACAAGCTGTTCTTCTTCGCCAGCTATGAAGGCGATTTCTTGCGCCAGGCTCAAGGCAGCAACTACACATTGCCGACCCCACAAATGACCAAGGGCATCCTCGCGTCCCCGACGCCGATCTATAACCCGGCTACCGGAAATGCGGACGGAAGCGGAAGAACGACCTTCCCACAGGACGCGAATGGCAACTACATCATTCCCACTTCCAGCTTCGCCACTGCGTCTTCAATTCTGCTGTCACACGTTCCCTCGGGTGTGCCCGACGGAAAGTTCGCAAACAACATATACATCAATACCCCGTATCTGTACGACCTGCATAAAGTCGATTCAAAGGTGGACTGGGACGCGACCTCCAAACTGAGACTCACCGGCCGCTACAGCACCTACCCATATAAGCAAAGCAAAACGCCTGCATTTGGAAACATCCTGGGACCAGGAGATGGGTCCAACACTGACCAACACGGCAATATCTATTCTGTTGCCGCTATGGCCACATACGTAGCGACTCCAAATCTCGTGATCGATGCTTTGTTTGGGATCACTCATTCTGCGCAGTATCTGTTCCCGCCCTCGTACAGTACTCTCTATGGTCAGGAGACGCTGAAGATTCCCGGCACGAACCTCGGCCCTCTGCCCTCCGCGGGTGGAGTTCCTCAATTCAATTTCTCCGGTGGGCTCAATAGCTTTGGATACGGCTATCCTGCACTCACATACAGAGACCCGGTCTTTCAGTACACCGGCAACGTGACCTGGGTAAAGAAAAACCACAGTATTCGTTTCGGTGTTGATGTAAGTCAGCAACACATGAATCACCAGGAAGTAACACCGACCTACTTCAGTTTCACCGGAGGCCTCACAGGGCTGTATTGCCAAAACACCACGAGCCCCGGCTGTCAAAATGGAAGCCCTGCCACGGGCGAGTTCAACTCGTTTGCGGACTTTCTTCTCGGGCTTCCGCAGTCTGCTTCGAACAGTGAGTTGACCGTAAACTGGGTCACATTGCGGACATGGCAGTTTGCTCCTTACGTTTCCGATACCTGGCAAGTCAATCGCAAGTTGACGGTCTACGCCGGCACCGGCTGGGACTATCTGCCTGTTCCTCATCGTGACGGCCGAGGTATCGAGTACTACAACCCGGATACAAACGTATATGAATTCTGCGGTGTGGGCGGTGTCGCGGGTGACTGCGGAATCTCGGTCCAGAAATATCTGTTCGCTCCGCGTGCCGGTCTCGCCTATAGAGTCAAGCCGAATACGGTAATCCGGGCCGGATACTCTCTCGCTCCGGAACAGATCAGCATGTCCCGTGATGGCCTGTACAACTATCCGTCGACCATAACACAGAGCCTATCGGGAACAAACGGAAACACTGCAGCGACGACTCTGACCAATGGATTGCCGACACTGACAGCTCCAGACATCAGCAAGGGCACTCTGACACTGCCGTCGACGATTGGCGTCGCGACGCCCGCCAAGCACTTCATTCGCGGCTACACCGAGTCCTATAACGTAACCGTCCAACAGCAGTTGGGTTGGAACCTTCTCGCCCAGGTCGGATATGTGGGCACACTCACAGTCCATCAGCACACGCGGGCCAACATCAACTATGGCCTTGTCGGCGGCGGTCAGGCCAGTCAGATTCTGAACCAGAAGTTCGGAGTGACCGCAGGGATGACGGAGGTTCTGGCTTTCGAGCATATGAACTATCAGTCATTGCAGGCACAGCTTCAGAAGCGCATGGCCAACGGCCTTCAGTTCCAGGCTAGCTACACATGGTCCAAGTGGATGGGGCTCTGCTGTGACGAGCAAGGAGATGGCAATCCGCAGATTCTCATTCCAGAATACATGCACCTCACTTGGGCATTGATGCCTGACGATCGGACTCATAACTTTGAGTTGAGTGCAATCTATGAGCTGCCTTTCGGTAAAGGTAAGAAATATGCCACCAGCGGTATGGCTTCGGCAATTGCCGGTGGATGGCAAACCAACTGGGTCCTTGCAAGATACTCTGGAACACCGTTCACAGTAACCGCGCCTGGTGATTCGCTTAACGCACCTGGAAACTCGCAAGTAGCCGACAAGGTCAAATCAAATGTGGCGATCAAAGGAGCAAATGGCCTCGCATCGCCTTACTTCGATACAACTGCCTTTGCCGCGGTAAGCCAGGCCCGCTTCGGTACCGCAGGGTTTGACTCTCTTCGTGGCCCCGGATATGGAAACCTCGACACCAGCCTTTTCCGCACCTTCCCAATCAAGGATGCGCTCAAGATGCAATTCCGGCTGGAAGCACTGAACATCATTAACCATCCGAATTTCGGTAATCCAGACAGTGGCGTGACAGACGGTAGCTTCGGCCTCATCAGTAGTACCAACGCCGGAAGCCGTCTTATTGCTGAGCGCTTCCTGAGACTGGGCCTGAAATTCACGTTCTAACTGAGCTGTCTCCAGGAAGCACTTGCGGGCATCGAAAGATGCCCGCACTTATCATCAAACGGAAAGCCAACCATTCCGCTAAACATTGATGTTGTGCGCGCCTTCTGTTCAGGCATATTCATGATTTGCAGTACTGATAAAATTCGCGTCACCGAGACTCCTCGAGACTGGGATATTGTTGTATGCAGGATGGAGGAGTCGGCAATGCATACTATCCCTCGGGCGTCGGCCTCAAACTCGTTACAGACAGTTGCAAATACGGCTTTGCGAAGCCTGATAATTACGATGTCCTTTTTGATCCCTGCTTCCCGGATCGTTGGACAGGCAGTGACATCATCGCCTCAGACTTCTGCGCCCCCAGGTGCGATGACCGTTCAGGCTGCTCACGATAAGATCAAGCACGGACAAGAAAAGGAAGCTATTGACGCGCTGCATAGGCTCGTGTCCGAGCAGCCACCTGCTCTGGGCGCGAACCGTGAACTCGGCATCGCATACTATCGCATTGGAAAGCTGGCAGATGCAGAAAGCAGTTTTGCATCTGCTATGAAGGATGATCCACGCGACATGGAGTCGGTCCAGATGCGTGGGCTGACCTTGTATCGGCTTGGCCGCCCTAGCGACGCGCTCGCTTATCTCGAACGTGCACGACAGTGGGCGAACGCCACCGACGTAGACGCAAATTATGTTCTCGGCCGTTGCTATGTCAGTGCCCATAGATACAACGACGCGCGCACTGCCTTTGCAACTCAGTACAACCTTACTCCCGAATCCGGTGCGGCCTATCTGCTGATTTCGCAGATGCTGCTTCTCCAGGAATTGCCAGACTTCGCCAAGGACAATGCAGAGAAAGCACTCCAACTGTCGCCCAATATTGCATTGGCACACTTCGTTCTTGGCAAAATCTATCTGGCCAAGGGGGACCTAAAACATGCGCTGGAACAGTTTGAGCAAGAGCGGACGATTAATCCAACCTATTCGCCGCTGTATCAGTTCCTCGGCGATGTATATGTCAAAAGTGGCGAGCATTCGAAGGCCCAGCACGTACTTACCGAGGCTCTTTCTCTCGATCAGAGTAATACCGGTCCCTTTATCGATATGGGTAGGCTGTTTCTTGAAAGCAACGATCCACAAACAGCAGCGAGTTATCTTCAACATGCCGAGCAAATGGATTCGAGCAACTTTATAACTCACTACCTTCTCGCACAGGCGTACAGACAATTAGGAAAAACAGACGACGCAAAACGCGAATTAGATGCGGTCTCGAAGCTTCATTCGGGTGATGATAAGCCACTTCAATAGCATGTGAGGATGTAATTCCTCATGTTCAAAGGATACATATGACAATTACGTCTCTTCGCACGCATTTGATTTCATTCCTTTGTGCGCCCTTTGCTTTGGGTCTCTTCCTGGGTGCAGCAGGATCGCCCGAATCAGGATTTCAAGCGGAAGCTCAGACGCCGGCAACTAGCCCAACAACGGCTTGGAAGAACGGCAATTTTGATATCGATGTGAAGAATGTTGTCGCACGATCTGCCATTGTT
>JARLFX010000272.1 GCA_031296355.1 Acidobacteriaceae bacterium | reverse complement strand
GTCTTGTGCAGATTCAGGTGCATCACGTCCGCGCCAAAGTCGCCGGGCCGCGTCTTGCCGCACAGCGCATTCATGTTCGCGCCGTCCATGTAGAGCAGCGCGCCCTTGGCGTGCAGAATCTCCGCGATCTTGTGAATGTCCGATTCAAACACGCCGATGGTCGATGGATTCGTGAGCATCAGCGCCGCCGTATCTTCATCCACCATCCGCTCCAGCTCCGCCAGATCGACCATGCCCTGCGCATTCGATTTCAGGTTCGCAATCGTATAGCCGCACATCGCCGCCGTCGCCGGATTGGTGCCGTGCGCCGAGTCGGGAATCAGCACCTTGCTGCGCGCATTGCCCTTCGACTCGTGATACGCGCGCACCAGCAGAATGCCGGTGAACTCCCCATGCGCGCCCGCCGCGGGCTGCAGCGTCACCGCGTCCATGCCCGTGATCTCCAGCAGGCACTCTGAGAGCAGCTTCATAATGCCCAGCGCGCCCTGCGAGAGCGACTCTGGTTGATACGGATGCGCCTCCGCCAGCCCTTCCAGCCGCGCCACAAACTCATTCACCCGCGGGTTGTACTTCATCGTGCAGCTGCCCAGCGGATACATCCCCAAATCGATGGCGTAGTTCCACGTACTCAGCCGCGTGAAGTGGCGGATGATCTCGATTTCAGAAAGCTCCGGCATCACGCCCAGGTCCGTGCGCACGCTCGCGCCCAGCAGCGCCGCCGCGTCGGCAGCGGGTACATCCAGCGGAGGCAGCTTGTAGCCGCGTTTGCCCGGCGAAGACTTCTCAAAGATGAGATCTTCATTCTGATTCACGTGCGTGGTCGCCTTGCGCGGTGTTGCTACGAACTTGTCTAGCACTACTGAACTCCGTTCTGATTCGAAGAATATGGGCGAGCCATCATCCACATAGCATAGCCAATGGCACCGCTATTTAAGATAGCCAGAAAAATCCCAGCTTCCAGTCGGTGCAAACGATTTGAAATAAAGTATCTGCACAAAAAAACTATGAGGATTTGACCAAGAAATTGTGCGGTCAACAGTATTGCAGTGTGTCGTAATGAGAGTCGTTTTGCCATGCGCATCTCCTAAAACTCCACTATCTCGTCGTCAATCGTAAAGCTGCCCGCTTGCGGCCCGGTCACATCCTCTTCGCGCAGCGACACGCCAAACACAATGCCGTTTTCAAACTCAATCGTCAGCGCGGCAAACTCTTCCATCTGCGCCTGCACCACCGTATCGCCAATCTGCGCGCACAGCGCATCGCGATAGCCCGGCTCACCGAAGGAGAAGGAGCCGTCTTCCAGCAGCACCGAAGGCCACGCATACAGCGTCACCAGCGGCCCATCGAACTCCAGCACAAGATAGTCCTGTACGAACGCGACCGATGTCAGTTCTTCGCCAATGATGTCGCTGAACTCCGCCATCACTTCACCCCGTGCAGCGCTGTCGCCGCCGCATCAATCTGCGTCTTCGCCGTCAACTCCGTGCAGCACCACAGCGTCGCATTCTCGCCCAGCTCCGGATACCACTTTGCCAGCGCCAGCCCGCCGATGATCTTCTTCCCCAGCAGCGCCTCGTTCGTCTGCGCCGCAGACTTCGGCAGATCGAGCACAAACTCATGGAAGCGCGGCGCACCGTCAAACAGCAACTTCGCCCCGCTCGCCTTCGCCAGCTCCGCTGCAGCATAGTGCGCCTTTGCAAGGTTCTGTTCGGCAAGCTCCTTCATGCCTTCCTTGCCGTAGACAGTCAGGAAGACCGTCGCCATCAGCGCCACCAGCGCCTGGTTGGTGCAGATGTTCGATGTCGCCTTCTCCCGCCGGATATGCTGCTCGCGCGTCGAGAGCGTCAGCACAAATCCGCGCACGCCGTTCTTGTCCTTCGTCTCGCCCACCAGCCGGCCCGGCATCTGCCGCACAAACTTTTCCTTGCACGCAATCACGCCGCAGTACGGGCCGCCGTATCCCACCGCCACGCCAAAGCTCTGCGCCTCCAGCGAAACAATGTCCGCCTCCGCCGGAGGCTTCACAATGCCAAGCGATACCGCCTCTGCGATAGACACAATCAGCAGCGCGCCCTTCTTATGCGCAATCTCCGCCACGGTGGCCACATCTTCAATCGTGCCAAAGAAGTTCGGCGACTGGATCAGCACACACGCCGTATCGCTGGTAATGGCAGCGTCCAGCGCAGCTAAATCCACGCGCCCTGTCGGCAGATAGCCCACCTCGCTCAACGGAATCCCCTGGTGCTGCAGTGCCGTATGGATCACCTCGCGATACTCCGGATGCACCGTCCGCGCCAGCACCGCGGCATTGCGCCCGGTCACGCGCACGGCCATCATCACCGCCTCCGCCGCGCCGGTCGAACCGTCATACATCGACGCATTCGCAATCTCCATGCCCGTCAGCTCGCAGATCATCGTCTGAAACTCAAACATCGCCATCAGCGTGCCCTGCGCAATCTCCGGCTGGTACGGCGTGTAGCTCGTCAGGAATTCGCCGCGCTGGATCAGGCTGTCGATGATGACCGGCCGGTAGTGCCGGTACGCGCCCGCACCCAGAAAGCTGCTGTAGCCCGAGCCATTCGTTCCCGAGCCGATCTCGCCCGACGCGCTGTTCCCGGCAAATGCCTTGAAGCGATCGATGATCTCAGACTCAGCATGCTGCCGCGGAATCTTCAGATCGCGCGTCAGTTGGAAATCAGCAGGAATGGTAGTGAAAAGTTCATCGACGGAGGCAACGCCAATAGCGGCAAGCATCTCCTTGCGATCTGCGGGCGACTTAGGAAGGTAGCGCATTCCACCTCAGGATTTTTTTGTCGTGCTGTTGCATCGAAAATTCAGAAAACGGTCTAGTGCCCGGTCTCTTCACTGACAAATGTTTCATAGTCGGCGGCAGAGAGCAGGGCCGAAGATTCATCCGGCGCGCTCAGTGTGAGCTTGATCATCCATGTCGTGTTCGCATCGGTGTTGATCTTCTCCGGCGCGCTGGTCAGCTCATCATTCACCGCGGTCACGGTGCCGCTCATGGGCGCATACAGATCGCTCACAGCCTTCACCGATTCCACGCTGCCGAAGACCTTGTGCGCTTCCACCGTGGCGCCCACCTTGGGCAGGTCCACAAACACGATGTCGCCCAGCGAGCTCTGCGCATAATCCGTGATGCCGACGGTGCCGTTTGCCCCGTCGATCTTAATCCACTCATGTTCCTTGGTGTAGAGGTAGTCGGTAGGATACGCCATGCGATTCATCTTCTCCGTTTGCTTTAGATTGTAGTGTTTCGGGGAAGTGCCCCCGGTGCAAAACCTTGCAAATAGCGCAAAATCCGCCCCCGGCCTATGTCTTTGCGCGTTTATAGAACGGTGTCGGCACCACCTTCGCCTTCACCGCCTGCCCGCGAATCTCCACCGCCACTTCCGTGTCCAGCGCGGTAAACTCCATCGGTACAAACGCCAGTGCGATGTTCTTCTTCAAAAATGGCGCAGGCGATCCACTCGTAATCACGCCAATCGCGCGCCCATCCGCCGCCAGCACCTTGTAGCCGTCCCGGCCAATCCCGCGCTCCACCATCTCCAGCCCCACCAGCCTGCGCTGCGGCCCACCTGCGGCCTGCACGGCGAGCAGGGCATCGCGCCCCACAAAGTCGCCCTTATCCAGCTTGGCATAGCGCCCCAGGTTCGCCTCAAACACGTTCACGCTGTCTGATATCTCATGCCCATAGAGCGCCATGGCCGATTCCAGCCGCAGCGTATTCCGCGCCCCCAGCCCGCACGGCACAATGCCGAACTCCGCGCCCGCCGCCAGCACCTCATCCCACACGCGCGCCGAAGTCGGCTCGTCCGACGGAATATAAATCTCGAACCCATCCTCGCCCGTGTATCCCGTGCGCGCGATCATCACGTTATAGAGCCCGCAGACCTTGCCCCACGTGAACCAGTAGCTCCTGATCGTGCTCAGGTCCGTGTCCGTCAGCTTCTGCAGCACCTGCGCAGCGCGCGGCCCCTGGATGGCGAGCTGCGTGTAGAAATCGGAGAAATCGTTGATGTGCGTCCCCGGCATGCTGCCCACGGTGTCGCGCACCCAGCGGATATCCTTCTCGCGTGTGCCCGCGTTGATGACCAGCAGATAATCATTCTCCCCCAGCTTGTGCACCACCACATCATCCACAAAGGTGCCGTTAGGGTAGAGCATCGCAGAGTAATGCGCCTGCCCCACCGCGAGCTTCGATGCATCATTCATGCACAGCCGGTTCACGGCAGCCAGCGACGCCGGCCCGCGAAACTGAATATCGCCCATGTGAGAAACATCGAACAGTCCAACGCTGGTGCGCACGGCCATGTGTTCGGCGATCAGGCCGGAGTACTCCACCGGCATGTCCCAGCCGCCAAAATCAACCATCTTGGCCTTCAATGCACGGTGGGTAGCGTTCAGGGCAGTACGGCGGAGTGCGGCGGCTTCGGTCAAGGTCAGAATCCTTCCAGCGTGCGTGGGAGTCTTAATCGTAGCAGCCGCAGTTTATAGGCGGCAATCTAATCGCTGCCGACCACGCCGCACGCCGTTATACCCTGAAGTAGCAGGTACCTCAAGGAGCCCCGTTATGTCAGTCTTCCACGATCAGCGCGACGCGCTGGAGCAGCATGAATTCATGATGGGCACTGCCCGCGGACGGCTTGCCGTCACGCTCGACATGCTGACCGATGCGCTCATCATGGTAGGCCAGCACGGCGTCTACTGCACCAGCTCGCGCAACCCTGCGCTACCCGCGCTGGATCTACAGGTGGTGATCTCTCAAATCACCGGCGCGAAGGACCTCGTCTCCTCCGTGATGGAGGAGCTGCGCAAAGAGCGGGAAGCACGCGAAGCCGCCCAACCCAGCCCAAACGGCCCGCAGCCCGTGTAAACTAACAGCAGACGCGCCCGTAGCTCAGCTGGATAGAGCGGCAGCCTCCGAAGCTGTAGGCCAGAGGTTCGAATCCTCTCGGGCGCACCATTCCCCCCTCCTGGACATCAGAAAAGTTCCCTCATCGGGCAGTCTTCCCGCTCCAATTGCTGTCGCATGTTGCGTCCCTCTGTGGGCTCGCGGCATGCAGGCGCGCTTCAGGCAAAATTGCAGGGACAAGAAAAAGCGGCCCCGGTTTTCGCCGGGGCCGCTTTTGATTTGCAGGTGCGTTGTGCGCCTGCGGTTGAGGGGTTAGAAGAACAGCTTGGCTGTGACCTGTAGTTGACGTGCACCATACAGCGTACCGCTGGTTGAATTGATCTGACCGAATGCCGGTGCGCTGGTGTACGGTGCGATACAGGTGTTGGTATGGCTTGAGAGCGGGCAGGTTGTCGCATTGCTCGCAGCATCGCTGGGGTTGACGAACGCGAAGCCTGTGTTTGCTACACCCAGACCATTGCGGTGGTTGAACAGGTTGAACGCTTCACCCTGCAACTGGAGCTTCATTGTCTTGAAGACCGGGAAATCGCGTCCAATCCGGAAGTCGATGTTATGAATGCCGGGGCCGGAGTAGCCGTTGCGCTTCACATGCGGCGCGCGGGCAATCGTACCGGAACCGGAGTTGTTGGTGTTGTCCGCGCCGCCAGTTGCGCCGCCGTCAAACGGCGCAAGAGCGACAGTGGTGCAACCGGTGGTCACTGGGACACCGCCAACAATCGTTGTAGTTGGCGTGGAGCAGGAGCTGGGATTGCCAGACGTGATCGCCGTGAACGGGAAACCGGTGTTCTCGGTTGCCGTGCCGGATAGCACCCAGCCATTGGCCGCATAGCGTGCCAGCCCGTTGCTGAAGTGGAAGTTGGACTGGTAGATGATGCTGCCTACGAACCGTTCGCGCATGTCCAGATCAGACCGCGCGGCCTCACGCGTCATGTTGATGGACGGATTGGAGTACTTCTCCTTGATGTTGTATGGGTCCAGGATCGGGTCCGTACCGAAGAAGGCGCCGCCGCCACTGTTCACGCCGTTGCCGCCGCCGGTCGTCTGGCCGGTATCGGTGTTGTGTGCCCAGGTGTAGTTCAGCAGTGCGGAGAAGCCGTACTTCATCTTCTGGTTCAGCGTAATGGTTCCAGCGTTATACCAGGTGTTCAGGCCGCTGTAGACCACGGAAAAATTACCCAGGTTTGGATCGGGCTTGGTGCCGGTTGACGGATAGAAGGGAACCGTCACCGTGGATGTAGTCGTACCAGACGCGTTCACTACGTCATAGGTACGGGTTGCGCCCGTGTACGTCGGGACATTCACGTCAATAGAGTAGGGCAGGCGCATGCCTCGCGTTCCCACGTACGAAAGCGTCAGTGAGGTGCTCGGTGTCAGCTGCTGCTCTACCGCCAGGTCCCACGAGTGCGTATAGGGCACTGTGAAGGTCGGCGACATGCCGTGCGGGCTGAGCGATGCATTGGCTACGGGCAAGCCCACTGCCGTCGGTGTGTGTGCGCCAGCGAATGGCGCGGCCAGCGGCAGGCCCGGCGGCGTGAATAGAACATTCAGGCCAGCCAGAGCTGCATAGGGATAGGTGCCGCCCGCTCCGCCCACAGGATTAAAGTTGTACTGCTTCTGGAAGACGCCGTTCTCCACGCGTACGTTGTAGTACGAGCTCAGCGGCGCCAGGCCGTAGAAGATGCCGTAGCCGCCGCGAAGTACCGTGCCAGGCAGCGGATTCCACGCGAAGCCGATGCGCGGCTGGAACATCTTATAGTTGGTGTTGATCTTCGTGGTGAAGCTGGCCGCATATGCATCCGGGGTGCCGTTTGTTGTCGTCAGCGGCATGGGCGGTTGCGGTACCAGTTGCGTGTCATAGCGAACGCCGGCGGTCAGCGTGAATGTGGATGTGATCTTCCAGGAATCCTCGGCAAATGCTGCCAGGTTTTTGCTCCAGAAATCATCCTTGCCCTGGCCGGTAATAGGGTCTACCACCTGCGTGAAGCTGGTATAGTGCAGGCCGCCGTTCACGTTGTAAACGTCCTGTACCCAGTTACCAAAGGCTGCGGTATTGCTGCCGCTGTAGCTGTAGTTACCGTTGCCCTGGAACAGGTTGATCATGATCTCGTGAATGAAGTTCAGATCCACGCCCGCCTTCAGCGTGTGCTTGCCGCGCGTCTGCGAGATCACGTCAAAGATCTCCCAGCGGTGCTCATCTGGTTCTGCTTCGCGGGGAATGGCAATGCCTTCGCCGTATGCGCCAATGTTGGTAAGGCTGGCTGCTGGTCCAGGCCCGTTAGCGGTAGCAGTTTCAAGATCGCGCGCCCATTGGAAGCGAAGGGAATTAGCTGTCGTTGCACTCAGCACGCGGTCCCATGTGGCAATGTAGAAGCGCTCATGGAAGTTCACAGTGCCGTTGGCCTGGATACCGCTGTTGTTGGCAGTCGGAGAGGTGTTATAGCCGTTCGGCAGGTGGAAATCCTGCCACAGGAAGCTGGTCTGAATGTGGTCCTTCGACGTCGGCTGAAAATCCAGCTTGGGGAAGAAGATGTCCTGCTTGGTGTTGCGGGAATATGCTCCCGTGGTCTCGCCGACAAGGAAGTTCGCTGCTGCAAGGCACTGTGTTTGCGTGAGCGGCGAGGGGCACGTAGATGAGGATGAGGGGGTCGCGTATGCCTGCAGCGCTGCTGCTGAAGTGCTGCTCGTATACAGGATCGGGTTCACGCGGCGGAAGCCGTCATAGGTGAAGAAGTAGAAAAGCTTGTCCTTGATAATCGGACCGCCCACGCTACCGCCAAACTGCTGCTGCTGATGGACCGTCTGCGTCAGCAGCGCCGGATTGCCGCCGTTGTGCAGCGCGCTCCACTTCGAATATGGATCCAGCGCATTCAGCGTCGGATAGCGCAGCATGTAGAACAGGTCGCCGTGTACCGCATTGGTACCGGACTTGGTGATGGCGTTCACCACGCCGCCGGCAGCGCCGCCGAACTCAGCCGAGTAACCTGAGACCGTGGACTGGAACTCCTTGATGGAGTCTTGTGAATACACATACGGCGCGCCCAGCGAACGGCCGCGCGCTTCATTGAAGAGCGCCTGCTGGTTGCTCAGGCCGTCCACCATATTGCTGTTGTAGAGGCCGGAGATGCCGCGATAGCTCACCAGGCCGCTGGTGCCGTCCGGCGCAACATTCGGCGTCAGCAATACAAAGTTGTCCCAGCGGCGTCCGTTGACCGGAAGATTCGAGATGTACTCTGATGTGACCGTCTGCGACGATTCCACCTTCTGCGTATCGATCAGCGGAGCTTCGTTCGTCACCACCACTTCGGTGGATACGGAAGCTGCTGCCAGAGCCGCATTCACCGTCAGCGTTTGACCCACCGTCAGCGTCAGACCCTTATGGTCCAGCGTCCCGAAGTTGGCCGCGCTGGCAATGACCTCATAGTGGCCAGACTGCAGGAACGGCAGAGTATAGCTGCCATCGCTCTTCGTAACGATATTGCGAACCGCGCCGGTGTCCGTGTTCTTGATGATCACGGCGGCGTTTGGAATGGAGGCGCCGGAGGCGTCTGTCACCGTGCCGTTGATCGTGCCGGTTGCAGCGGTCTGCGCCGCAAGTGGCAGGCATGCCACTGCAAGCAGAGCAACAATACAAAGAATTTTATGAAATACGGATCGGGAAGCTGTCATTATGCTGGCCTCTAAAGGGTGAATGGATGAATGTCGAGGGACCTGTATTGCTCTGCTTGCTAGGGTCAAGTAAAGATAGCGATGCCGCTACGGTTGTCCGCTTCGGCTCAGGCAATATGTTGTTGTTATGTATCTAGATTCCGGTACGGCGCGTGGCGAGTCAAGCGGAAAACAGCGGCTTTATTGGCCGCATTTTCTTTTTATACGAAGCATATTAATTTCTTATGATGATTGGATGAAAAGCGCCAGCTCCTCTGAAATTCAGGAGATCTCATCTGTGATTACTGCGCCTTCAGTTTGGTCGTTCCGTCGTCACGGCATAGGTCAGCAGTATCCGCAGCGGAACAATCTCCAGCGTCGCTTCGTGCGTAGCTGCCAACACCACACGCGGCGCAAATCCCAGCTCATACGCCTGGTGCCATCGCGTGGCACACAAGCACCAGCGATCTCCCGATTGCAGCCCTGGAAAACTTTCCGTCGGCGTAGACAGGTCGTTGCCGGCAGCCTTCGATGCTGCGAGAAACGCATCGTCAACAATGATGCACACGGTATGCATGCCCACGTCTTCGGCGCCAGTTTCGCAACACCCCGTGCGGTAGAAGCCCGTAAGCGGATCATAGCTGCACAGTTCCAGCGGCCCGCCCAGCACGTTCTTCGCTGTGCGATCCACCAGCTCTGGAATCGGCATCTCGGGGATGCGCATTAGCCGCGCACGCTCGTGCTCATGCCGTTCGCGGTAAGAAACTCCGCATACGGTCCCTTGTGATCTTCAATGCCGTTTGCGCTGAAGTGCCATATGCGCGTTGCGACTTCGTCCAGCAGGTCTTCATCGTGCGTGACCAGAAACACCGTGCCCTCGAACTTCTGCAGCGCGATGTTCACCGCGTTGATGGCTTCCAGGTCAAGATGGTTCGTCGGCTCGTCCAGCACCAGGATGTTCGGCTTCTGCAGCATCAGCTTGCAGAAGAGCAGGCGCGCCGTCTCGCCGCCTGAGAGCGCCGCGGTCTGCTTCTCGCCCTCTTCACCCTTGAACAGCATCTGTCCCAGGATCCCGCGAATGTCTTCCTTCGTCTTCTGCGGATCATAAGAATGCAGCCACTGCTCCACGGTCATGCCATGGGGAATCGCCCCTGTGTGATCCTGTGCAAAGTAACCGATCAGCGCCTCATGTCCCCACTTCACCTTGCCAGAGTCGATGGAAACATCCGTGTCTTCCACGCCGGGGCCATTGGCCAGCAGCGCCTTCAGCAGAGTCGTCTTGCCCAGACCGTTGCGTCCCGTCAGGCAGACCTTCTCGCCCCGCACCAGTGCTGCGGTGAAATTCTTAACCACGTGGTGATCGCCATAGCTCTTGCACACGTCTTCAAACTCCAGCACGTGCCTGCCCGAAGGCCGCAACTGTTCAAAGCGAATGTACGGGCGCGCAATGTTAGAGCGTGCAAGCTCCGTCGTCTGCAACCGCTCCACTTCCTTCTTGCGCGAATTCACCTGGCTCGAACGCGTACCTGCGCTGAAGCGCGCGATGAAGTCATTGAGCTGCTCGATTTTTTTCTCGCGCTGCTCATTCTGCGACTCCAGCCGCGTGCGTACTGCCGTCTTCTGCAGCACCATATCGTCATATCCGCCGTTGTACGTGATGATCGTCTCGTAATCGATATCCGCAATATGCGTGCATACATTGTTCAGAAAATGCCGGTCATGCGAGACCGTGATCAACGTGCCTTCGAAGTGATTCAGAAACTCCTGCAGCCAGTGGATCGATTCCAGATCAAGATGGTTCGTCGGCTCATCCAGCAGCAACGCCTCCGGATTGCCAAACAGCGCCTGTGCCAGCAGCACACGCACCTTCTGCCCGCCCTGTAGCTCGCCCATCAGCCGCTCGTGCAACTCGTCGGCAATATCCAAACCCTGTAGCAGAATCGCGGCGTTGGCTTCGGCCTCATAGCCGTCCTCATCGCCCACAATGCCTTCCAGCTCGCCCAGCCGGATGCCGTCGTCGTCCGTCAGCTCCGCTTTGTTGTAGATGATCTCGCGCTCTTCCAGCGCGGCCCACAGGCCCTTGTTGCCCATGATCACGGTATCGATCACGCGATACGCGTCAAACGCGAACTGGTCCTGGCGCAGCACGCCAAACTTCCGCGGGCGCACCACGGTGCCCTTTTGCGCGTCCAGTTCGCCGGTCAGGATCTTCATAAACGTCGATTTGCCCGCGCCATTCGGCCCGGTCAAGCCATAGCGGCGTCCGTCGGTAAAGGTCGTTGAAACATCTTCAAACAGTACTTTGGCGCCGTACCGCATGCTCACGTTGCTGACAGAAATCATGGTTTGTTGCCTTTGCCTCTAAGGTAGGTGCGGGTTTTAACCCGCACAGTGCAAGCTCCACCCCCATCCGGGCTTTAGCCCCTGAGGTATGCAGTTGTTCCAGATAAGCTACAGGGCACACATCACAGGCTTGTTGCGCGCTGCGACGTATGCCCGGTTTCAATTAGCGTCCGCGTGAACCGGTGCGGTGTGTTGCTCCCGCCGAACGGCTGCTGCTGGAGCGGCCAAAACGGCTTCCGCCGCCACCGCTGCGATTTCCGCCGCCGCCAAAACCGCCGCTGCGTTTGCCAAAACCGCCGCCACCCTGGCGCTTCGGTCCTTCATTGTCGCCAATGCCGCCGGGCTTCTGCACTGCCGGAGCAGCGTCGCCGCTCTTCCAGCTACGCGTCTCCATGCTCAGCAGGTTATCCACCTTGCGGGTATCGATCGGCGCATTGCGCTCTTCCTTCTTGATGGAAGCGTCCACTTCCATCCAGTTGAACTGCGTCTTCAGCTCGCGCTCCATGCGCTTCACGTCAGAGCGTTCCTGCGGCAGTACGAAGGTTGTCGCGACGCCGCGGTCCGAAGCGCGACCGGTACGGCCAATGCGGTGAACGAAGTCTTCCGTGGAACCCGGCAGATCGTAGTTCACCACGTGCGCAATGTGCTGCACGTCAATGCCGCGAGCGGCAACGTCCGTTGCCACCAAAATGCGGTGCCTGCCCTTGGAGAAGCTGGCCAGTGCAGCGGTGCGCTGCGACTGCGAACGGTCGCCGTGGATCACGGTAACGTCGTGGCCATTCTTTTCCAGGCGGCGTGCAATGCGGTCTGCGCCGTGCTTGGTGCGCGAGAAGACCAGGAAGGTGCCTTCCTCGGTGTTCAGCATGTGCTCCAGCAGGCCGATCTTCTTGTCGCTGGTCACGTGGAAGCCGCGAAGCTCCACGCGATCACTCGGCTTCAGTACCGAGCCGATCTCGATGCGCACAGGATTCTTCACATAGTCGCGAACGATCTCGCGCACATTCGCATCCAGCGTGGCCGAGTAACAGAGCGTCTGGCGGTCGCGCGGAAGCGCGCCCACAATGCGGCGGATCGAGGGCAGAAAGCCCATATCCAGCATGCGGTCCACTTCGTCGAGCACCAGCATCTCCACGTTCGAGAGGTTGATCTCGCGGCGGCGCAGAAAGTCTTCCAGGCGGCCCGGCGTGGCAACCACCAGGCGAACGCCCTTGCGGATCTGCGAAAGCTGTGTGCCCTCTGACAGGCCGCCAACGATCAGCGCGGAGTCATGCTTCGCGCTGGGCAGCAGCTTCGAGTAAACGTCGATCACCTGCATCGCCAGCTCGCGCGTCGGCAGCAGAATGAGCGACTGGATCACCGGCTTGGTCTTCGCCTGTCCCTGGCGGGCCGCAGCGTGCGCGTCCATCAGTTCGATCAGCGGAATCAGGAAGCTCAGCGTCTTGCCCGTGCCGGTTGAGGCGGTGGCGAGCACGTCATGGCCTTCCAGGCCCGGGGGAATCGCACCGGCCTGGACCGGGGTAGGGGTTACAAAGCCTGCGGTTGCCAGGCGGTTCTGCAACATCGGCGAGATGTTGAAATCGGTAAAAAGCTTGCCGGTAGCGGCGGTAGTGTTCTTGGGTGTTTCCAGAACGGCGGTGTTCCCGTCGTGATTTGCGTGTGTCAAAAGTAATCCTCAGTGTTGCAAAAGCGGTTCTATAGCAATTCAGATGTGCAGGAGCGCAGTATTTGCACTATGGATTCCATTCAATCAGCACGGCTTTGGTGGAGCGATGCTGCTGCAGGCGAGAAAGGACGTTACCTTCCATCGAGCCAGAGCAACCAACGCGTTATGCGGTGGGGGAAGAGC
>JARLFX010000271.1 GCA_031296355.1 Acidobacteriaceae bacterium | reverse complement strand
CCAAAACCCCAAAACCCCAAAACCCCAAAACCCCATAAGCGGGCGCACGCTGCAGCAGAGTTCCCGTTACCGATGTGAAGAAATCAGCATAGTAAGGTGTGAAAGCACTATTATATAATAGCCAGCGATGGAATATAGAGAGAGTGATGATCATCGGCGAACGCAGTCACAGACTGTTATAATGTCACGCAGCATGCAAAAATATTCTAATTTGACTAAATGTATAATCTCGGATTGTGACGCCATAGGCTGTTCATAGCATTCGCATTCCTGGCCCTGGCCCTTCCGTTCGCCATGGCATGGAGCGCCACGCCTCACATGATCAGTACGGTGTCCATTCCCTAAGTCGGATAGTCTACGCGATCGCGAAGAAGGACATCACGGCAAACACTTGGAGCAAGATGGAGACCATGCTGGGATACATGAAGGAAAAGGACGTGAACTACAACCAGTGGTACGAGCTCGCCTGCTGGGCTGACGATCTCAAGGGCGCCGATATGGGTGCTCTCGACGGATGGCACTTTTTCAACCAGGTCTTCGCTGACGGAATCTCCAGCGAGAAGGTCAAGGTCATCGTCAACAAGGATTACTGTGTGGTCAACAGCGTCGTATCCCCCGCAGATTTTATAACCTTGCAATAGGACAAGATCAAGAGCATGTTCGGCTACACGAAGATGCCGACTTTCCACAAGTCGATGATGCTGCGCTTCTTCGTCCATCTTGTGGGTGACATGCACCAGCCGCTGCACGTGACGACCCGCGCCACCACCGACAGGCCCGAGGGAGACAAGGGCGGGAACCTCTTCAAGTTGAACTACAAGATCAATAATCTGCACTCTCTGTGGGACCAGGCTATGGGCATGATCCCCCAGGTCAACAGGGTACCCGCTTTTCTCACAAGATCTTTTAGCCTCTGACTCAGGATGGTATCAACCAGCTCGAGATGTGGGCGAACAACATAAGAGGACAGTATACGCGCCAGTTTTTGGCTGAGGACCTCAGAGTCACCAACGCTTGGACCATGGCCACTAAGCTCTACGACATCGCGGTGAAGCAGGCTTACGGTGACATCAGAGAGAACAGCGCACCCAGCCAGGACTACCTCAAGACCCGCTTCGAGACCTGCAAGAAGCTCATGGCACTCGCCGGCTACCGCCTCGCCGATTACCTCAACGCCCACATGACCTAATCACGCTTCCCACCTACTCTAAGCACTATGTGCAATGATTGAGAGAACGATAATGCATTTTGATGACTATATGTGCCATGGTGATGAATGCTATTGATTTTATTAAACCTTATGCCCGTATTACGTCATAGTCCATGCGTGAACCACTCGTGAGCTTGTCACCGCACCCGCCAAAACGGGGTTTTGGGGTTTTGGGGTTTTGGGGTTTTGGGGTTTTGG
>JARLFX010000270.1 GCA_031296355.1 Acidobacteriaceae bacterium | reverse complement strand
GAACTCGGTGAGCTTCGGCTCCACTGTCAACAGCCCGAATGGCAATTGGGTTTACGTTGTCAATGGGAAATCGCCGACTGGTCCTGATGCCGGCTTGTGCTATAGCGCCGCGCCCCCTGTCGGAGCCGGGGCACACAAGAATTGTTTTTCTTCGCAGCAGTACAACCCGCAGCAGATCAAGGCTGGATTCCAAAGTTTCCCGCAGCCCACCGGGCCGCAGTTGGCCACGCTGACGGCGCAGACTGCCATCAACAACCGGTTCGCCTCCACCGAGAGCACGAGCGATCAGGCAGTGATGGCGGCGGTACGCCAGGGCATCAAGCATGTGATCTTCATCATCAAGGAAAATCGCGGATACGATCAGGTTCTGGGTGACATGGAGGTCGGCAATGGCGATCCCAGTTTGACCGAGTTCGGAAAGGCGTACACGCCCAATCAGCACAATCTGGCAAGCACGTTCGTGACCCTCGACAATATCATGGCCAGTTCGGAGACCAGCAATGACGGCTGGCCGTGGACTACAGGCGCACGCGCTCCCGACGTGATCGAAAAACAGTTTCCGGTGACCTACGCGGGACGCGGTCTCAGCCTTGATAGCGAAGGCGAGCAGCGCAACGTGAATGTGGCTATACCCACAATGGCCGGGCGTGTGGCTGCCAACTCTCTGACGCCGCATCAAACGGACAAGGACGGGGACGAGTTGCCGGGGTCGGCCGATACGGCCGCTCCTGATGGCCCCGACGATGTTCTGGACAGGGGCAAGGGCTACTTGTGGGATGCCGCGTTGCGGGCCGGACTGACGGTACGCAACTACGGCTTTTTCGTAGACACGGGACTGTATGGATGCCCAGCACCGGCGGGAGCAACCTGCATGCCACTGAATGCGAACCTGACGGCCAGCGACACGTTGGTGGCTTATCCCGCCAGCGTTTCTCTGACTCCGTTTACTGATCCCTACTATCGTGGCTTCGACAACCAGTTCCCGGATTACTATCGATTCAAGGAGTGGGAGCGCGATTTCAACAGGAACTACGCTGCCGGCGGGCTGCCGTCCCTGAGCCTGGTGCGCCTGATGCACGACCACACGGGAAACTTCGGCGATCCGGGCGGCTTCCGCATCAATACTCCGGAACTGCAGCAGACCGATAACGACTATGCGGTGGGCTTGCTGGTTCAGAAGATCGCCAACAGCATCTATGCCAACAACACGCTGATCTTTGTCATTGAAGACGACTCGCAGGATTCCGGCGACCACGTCAACTCGCACCGCACGATCGCCTTTGTGGCCGGCGCCTATGTGAAGCAGCAGGCACTAGTCTCCACGCCCTACAACACCATCAACTTTGTGCGCACCATCGAAGAGGTTCTGGGCCTGCCGCCGATGAACCTGAATGATGCAGTCGCCAACCCCATGGCCGACATTTTCAACACCACGCCCAGTTCGTGGAGCTTCACGGCCACTCCCTCGGCGTACCTTTACTGCACCAACCTTGCATCCCTGATGCCCACGCCTGCACAGGCCTGCCCAGGGACGACGCAAACAGCAGCCTACTGGGTGCATGCCACCCGCAAAATGAACTTCACCACTGAGGACGACTTTGATTTCGCGCAGTACAACCGCGTTCTTTGGAAGGGGCTGATGGGCAACAGACCTTATCCCTCCAGACCGAGCGGGAAAGACCTGCGCAACAATCGCCAACAGCTTCTGGCACGTTACCAGCAAACCACGCAGCACAGAACTGTGCAGGCCGCGAAGCCGGTCAAGGATTAGGCATCATGATCCTACCTGCGCAGCTAGAGTTCTGCTCTCAGAGCAGGACTCCAGCGCGCCGATGATCGATAGCATCGCTGCAAAATAACTCCCCGCAGGACTTTGCCGCGAGGCCAATCGTCTTTTTCGGCGTTTCTCATTGCTGCGAGTTCGCAGCAGATGCAGGCGAAATTCACGATTTGGGTATCGTGCTCCATCGGGAGCAGAATCCGCTGTGAACTCCCTCCTGGCAGGCAACAACCTTGCTCTAAGTGCCCCGACGAGCTTTGAAAAAAGCATACTGATTGATGCCCTTCTGCTCGAAGATCGCTATCGGCGGGTCGCGATCGTACTTCCAACGATCGCCCTGTTGGACGAATTCCGTCACTTTTGACGAGCATACCCGGGTCAATTCTCGCGAGCGCCGAAGCCTTGCGGTCAAAGAAATGAAAACGTGAGCGAGATCCCCATTACATTAACAAGCGTGGTCTATATCGACACGGGCTGCGATTCCTCAGCACACAAGTGTGGCAGTTGCAGCAGGCATCACTTCTTTCCGGGCATCCCGACGGGCAAGTGCGAATGTGGCTGCGACAGGTTTTGGTCATTGAACCCACGGCCCGGTGTGGGACCTGTCCTGGCCTGACTGACTCCCACAAGTAGGCGGTCTTCGCTCACCAAAGGCTGATAGGTACCCTGATGTCGGCAAGTGTCATGAAATCTGTCAAATGCGCTCGAAGAGCGGCATGTTTGGCAAGCGGCGCATTCTGCGTAGCGCGGCACACTGGCCGCACACCGGAACCTGGCCCCCCGGAAGATTGGCGCGCCACGCGCGAGTTGGATCTACTGATGGCTAGTCAGCAGATGCCTATGGTGAATGTCGGAATCTCTGGATTGCGTCAAGTTGGGCGGAAGGTTGTACCGCACACTCGGGTAATAGGCCCAGACCCTTTGTAGTAATTTCCTCTTCTGAATTGATCGTTTATCCGCGCATATACTTGTGGGCACACGTTACACGCACAGGAATGGATCGACTTCAATAATGGCTCCCGCGACCAAGAACCAGAACCCTGAGCAGATTGCCCGCGACCAAATTGACACGAAGCTCGCTGATGCGGGGTGGTGCGTGCAGAGCAAAGACAAGATCAACTTCAATGCCGGGCGCGGCATCGCCGTGCGCGAGTACAAGACCGACATCGGCCCGGCTGACTATGCGCTATTCATAGATCACATGGCCGTCGGAGTCGTTGAAGCGAAAGCCGAGGATTGGGGTCACAAGATTACGACCGTTGAGGAGCAATCGGGTGGGTATGCCGCCGCCAAGCTCAAATGGGTCAAGAACAGTGAGCCTTTGCCCTTTGTTTACGAAAGCACCGGCATCATCACGCGCTTTACCGATGGGCGGGACCCCAAACCCCGCTCGCGTGAGGTGTTCACGTTTCACCGGCCCGAGACGATGGCCGAATGGCTGTCAAACCCAAATCGCTCCGCGCCCGCCTGCATGATATCCCGTGTCTCAATCCCGCCGGCTTCCGCGATTGCCAAGTCACGGCTATCGAAAACCTCGAAGAGTCGTTCAAGGCCGATAATCCCCGCGCTTTGATTCAAATGGCCACTGGAGCGGGCAAGACTTTCACGGCGATCACTTCCGTGTACCGCCTTCTCAAGTTTGCGGACGCGAAACGAATCTTGTTTTTTGGTAGACACGAAGAACCTTGGAGAGCAGGCAGAGCAGGAGTTTATGTCCTACTTGCCAAACGACGACAACCGTAAATTCACCGAACTCTACAACGTCCAGCGGCTTAAGTCGCCGTTCATTGCGTCCAGCAGCCAGGTCTGCATCAGCACGATCCAGCGGATGTATTCAATCCTCAAGGACGATCCCCTTGACGAAGCCGCCGAGGAAGTCAGTCCAGAGGACATGGTGCGCCCAAAAGAGCCGCTCCCTGTCGTCTACAACGGGAAGATTCCGCCCGAATTCTTCGACTTCATCATCATCGACGAGTGCCACCGCTCGATTTACAACGTCTGGCGGCAGGTCATCGAGTACTTCGACGCCTATCTCATCGGCCTCACCGCCACGCCCGACGCGCGCACTTACGGTTTCTTTAAAAAGAACATTGTCAGCGAATACAGCCACGATCAGGCCGTGGCGTACGGCGTGAATGTTGGCAACGAGGTCTATACCATCGAAACCCAGGTGACGAAGCAGGGCGCACGACTCAGAGCCGAACAGCAGATCGAAAAGCACGAGCGCCTGACCCGCAAGAAGCGTTGGGAGAATCAGGACGAGGACGAGAAGTATGGTGCCAGCCAGCTTGACCGCGATATAGTTAACCCCGACCAGATTCGAACCGTAATCCGCACCTTCCGCGACAAACTTCCCGAGATATTTCCCGGTCGCACCGAAGTGCCCAAGACGTTGATCTTCGCTAAGACCGACAGCCACGCCTACGACATCATCCAGATCGCCCGTGAGGAGTTCGGTGAGAGCAACGACTTCTGCAAGAAGGTCACATAGCGCCATTGCCGGCATTGAACTACTCCGCCGTATTCGAAAAGGGCAATTCGCTCTTGGGCGTCTCCGTCTCAAAGACCAAACTGCCCCGGTCGGCTGGAATGAGGTTCTCGCCGCATAGTTTCTACTCTTCTTCGGACCCAGCTGCGCCTGCCGCACCTTTTTGCACCAGAACCTGCAGATCCGCCTTTGAAGAAGTAGGAGGAACGTGGGCATTCAGCGGGAACACACGCAGCATGACAACTCCATGCGACGGCACGAGAGTTGAATACTCCGTGTCAAACTGTCCCAAATCCAGATGAGACCAAAGGTCATGTGCCTCGGCGGGGCCAAGGATGCCCAAGTCTTCCCAGGGAATGCGAATCTTCGCCGGTTGAGGAGTTCGATTGAAAAGCAAGACTGCTTGTGGAGAACGCTTTCCAGATAGCGGCCGCGCCCACACCTGTAATCCTGGGGTTTCTTCGAGCACGAGTGTTCCAGACTGACCGAGTGGGTCCTGATCGACGGCGATGACCTCGCGATTGGTGAGGAGTTGCTGCGTTTGCGGTGACATGGTGACCAAATCGTTGCCCGTCCAGAGCGGAGCTGCAGAAATCGCCCAAAGACTGAACACCGAGCGTTCCTCTTCAGCGTCGATGCCAGGAACACCGACTTCGAGCATGTCCGGATCGCTCCAATGGTTGCGGCCGCCGCGAGAAGCGTGCAGGGCGTTCATATCGAAGTTTCGCAGGATGCGATTCCATTCGGCGCGCCCCGGCTCGCCTACATCGTATGTGCTCCTCCACACATTGCCTAGCTGTGGCGCCCAGGTCCATGCCAACTCACTTCCCCAGTTGCAAATATAAAAAAGCATGGGGCGCTTCGTTTTTGCGATTGCGTCGTGCATCCGGGTGTAGAGTTGCTGGGCCGTGTAGTCTGCCGGTTTCCAGCAGTAATCCTCCTCGATGAGATCGATGCCCCATGACGCAAAGGTTCGGGCGTCCTGTTCGTCATGTTGGAAACTGCCCTCGTATCTTGCGCAGGTTTTTGGGCCCAGGTCCGTGTATATGCCGGCCTTCAGACCCTTCTGGTGAATGTAGTCGACGAGGGCGGGAATTCCGTGCGGGAATTTCACGGGATCTGGGAGCAGAGTCCCATCCGCGGAACGATGGCCAGCGGGCACGATACATTCCTGAATGATGAGATAGCGATAGCCAGCATCTTTCATGCCGGAGGAGACCATACGATCGGCAATCGCCCTGATCGTATCTTCGTTGTAATTGCAGCCCATGCTGTTCCAGTTGGCCCAGCCCATCGGCGGCGTCGGCGCCAGTTCTGGGCTGCTGACGCCGGCCTGTGCGATGCAGGTCAAAGGGGAAAGAGCCGTGGCAAAGAACAACATCCCGGCAATCCAGCGCGTATGCCGCGGTTGCCAGCTGACAACTTTGGCTTCAGGCTGTGCAGCGCCGCAATTAAGATCGCGAATCGCATGGTGAGCACGCGATCGAGCGACAAGGAATACCCGATAAACCTTCGACATTTCAAAACCTCATGGTCAAGCAATCATTTATCAGGCCTGACTAACGAATCGAGTCAGATCCATGGATGATTTGCAGAGAAGCTGCTGTCAGGAAGAAACACATTCTATGGTCACGACCGCACAACCTCGCTTAATTGGCACAGCTATCTCGAGATCCCTTCCAACTACCTGCACGTACAAAGTTGTGGACTGATCTTCGCCCGGATGAAGTACTTGAATCGAGATGATCCGCTCCCCGTGCCGAGGGATATTCCGGAGGCTCACGGTAACCTGGTCAACACTCCTGGCAAAGGTAATCGGAATAGAATAGCCGCCAGGCACCTTGAAGAGATTTGCGAGAGCTGCTCGATTCCCAACCGAGATAACATGGGGTTCCAACACCCATTTCTTTCCCCGAATTGCTGCCAGTAGCGGGCCGTAATCCAGAAAGTACCGGTCACTCCATGGATCCGGAGCAATCGTGTGGTCGGCGCCCGTCATTGGGACTGTTGGAAATACCCCAAGATGAAGATGACGCTGAAACATTGCATCTGGGTCCGGTCTCAGATCATTGATGCTGCGTGTCCAGCCGATGGCAGGCTTGTGCACGCAAAGCAGAGCGCAAAGATTCAACATGCTGGGCGAGTCGCCGTTCTCGGCATAGAGTCCGTCCAAGAATCGATTGGCGTCGATTCTCATCGTAAGCGGGTTGCCATAGACAAACTTGCCTGCCTGATGCAGGATTGCGGCGAGTTTGGGGAGCACCTTCTTCCATGAGACCAGCAACGCTCGGGCAGGCCGGCCATCAATCCAACTTATGCCATCATCGCGGTTGGCATTGTAGAGTGTGAGCCAATCCATGCGGTCTATGCAGATGCCATCGCTATTGGGAAGGTACTTTACCAGGCGCCGTATCATCCTGATCAGGAAGTCTTGCCACACGGGCTCGGCCGGGTCAACGATGACGGTCTTATACCAGTTGGAGTACTGTATCTTGCCGGCGCGGTCGCGCACAACAGCGCCCGGTATCTGATAGTGCACAAAGTCGTTGGGATCTCGCCATAAATCATCGTCCGACTTGGCCTTGCGGGGAGGCGCATCTTCCTGGATGAAATTCCCAGCCTCCGTGATGTTGAAATACTCGAGGACATGGAAGCCTGACTTCTTCATCAAGGTTGAGTATTTGCTCATCTGTTCAAATGACGTTGGCTGCTTATACCAGGACTGCCAGGGTTCAGTCGCAGAGACGGGTGGCATCATCATGCCGAGAAATGGAAAGTCAAAGTGGGCATTCCAGTTCGCGCTAAAAGCCATCTTGCGAAAGTGGTCTTTGTCCAGTTCTCCTTGATAGCTTGTGTATGCGCCGCACCCGTCCATGCTAGACACCGAAGGGCTCGGAGGATCGAAGTAAGTTTGATATCGATCGGCCATCCATCCAAGTCCGGCTCGCCAGTCTGCAGGATGTGCGACCAGGTCCATGCTGAACTTGATAGGACTCGACGGAGATATGCGGTGATTGGTACGG
>JARLFX010000269.1 GCA_031296355.1 Acidobacteriaceae bacterium | reverse complement strand
TTGACGAGGCATCAGGAGAACAGCCGCCTCGGCGCGAGCACCCGGCGGATAACCACATCACACTTTCTCCATTTGCCGTCGCCGTGGTGACGATGGACGGAAAGTAGGGCTGGACCGTCAAGACCAGTTCAGATCAGGTAGAGCTAATTCCGGTCCAGTTGAGGAATGGATGCTGGACTGCATCCTCTGACGTATGATGCGGGCTGTTTCGAGTTTAAGGCAATCATGCAAGTATTTGAAAATAAAAGATTTATATGTATTATCGAGATTGGCTTTCGTCTATACCGTTAAGCACATGTACAGGGAGGATTCTGTCCAGTAGGGTAGCTGGCGTTGTTGTGATGGAGAACATCTCGTTCTATGCGGCGGCTGTGCGTGAGCGATTGATGAGAGCCATGATGAATTTTAGAGAGACCCACGATGCCCCAGATACGACGCTCGTCTGTTTCTGCACGTCTTGTGCAGTTCGCTGTTACACCACTCTTTTTATTTTGTCTGGGCTGTGGAGGGGCTGCGTCACCGACAGCTGTTGGACCAGCAACGGCAAGTTCGATCAGCGGAGGGAGTCCGCAGTCAGCGCAGGTCCATATTGCTTTCAGTAGTGCTCTTGGGGTGAAGATTGCTGATGCGAACGGAAACTCTGTTCCAGGGCTGACCGTCACCTTCAGCGCACCGTCCAGCGGCGCAGGAGCCGTGTTATCCAGCGGTACAGCAGTTACAGGCGCAAACGGCATTGCCTCGGTGACAGCGACGGCTAATACGGTGGCGGGCGCCTATGTTGTGACCGCGTCGGCAACTGGCGTACCGGCGCAGAGTTTTATGCTGACGAACACTGCTGGAGCGCCCGCTGCACTCTCGCTGAGTGGAGGATCGTCGCAAAGCGCGCAGAAGAATACGACGTTTGCGCAACTGCTTGTGGCGCAGGTGAAGGACGCCTACGGCAATCCGGTCTCTGGCGCTCCAGTTACCTTTACGCCACCCACGAGTACGGCATCTGCTGTTTTATGGGGAATTTCTACCGGTACTGGTGGAGCGGTGTACAACACAACTGACAACACAGGCAGCGCATCGGTAACGGCTGTTGCAAACAACGTTGTAGGTTCCTACGCGGTGAGCGCAGCGGTTCCAGGCGTTATCAGCAATGTAAGTTATACGCTGACCAACACGGCAATCTCATCGAACGTTATTGCGCAGGTCACAGTGAATTCGTACGCGACTCCGTCGATCAAGGTTCCGGGAGATTTCGTTGGCCTCTCGCACACGCAGAGTGACGTGCAGAAGGTGATCGGCTACATGCCGACGTATGGCGGCACGATCACGATGAACCCGATCTACGAGAAGCTGATCGACAATCTGCAGAGCATCACAGGAACGCCGATGGTGCTACGTATGAACGGTGATGGTCGCGGGCCAAATACGCTGCATAACCTGCTGCCCGTGCTTAATCAGCTCTATGTGGACAAGGGCAACAAATACTTTATTGGAATAGACTTTGTCGACGGTGATACCACGATCGCAGCGCCTGAAGTTGCAGATATCACCAGCGGTGCTCTGAATGCAGCCAGCATTCAGGCCATCGAGCTGTGCAATGAGCCCGACGGCTACGTCGCGGGCGGGGTGAAGAGCAGCTATTCGTATAGCCAGTTTCTGACGGATGAGCAGAGCTTCTGGAACGCGATTAGTCCGGTTTCTAATGGGCTGAAGTTTGCAGCGCCGGTCTTTACGGGTAACGATACGAGCTACAGTGAAAGCAATTATTTGCAGAACCGCAGCAGCCACGTAAGCATGTTCGACTTCCACTACTATGGCGGGGCAAACTGCACTGTGGCACCGACGCAGAACGCGCTGCTGTTGCCAGCTTCGCTCGCACCGACAGGAGGCTATCAAAATAACTATCCGGCGAACACGTATCTTAGCTCGGCGATTACTGTAGCACAAAATGCAGGAATCGCTAGTATTCGTGCGGGTGAGATGAACTCTATTGCCTGCCACGGAGCGTTTGGCGTCAGCGATACCTTCAGCTCTGCCCTGTGGGCGATGGATATGGGAATGGGGTATGCAGCGTCTGGAGTGACGGGCATCAATTTCTTTTTAGCGTCGGACCAGACCTACAACAAGGCGCTTAGTGGGGATATTGCGTATAACGCATTCGACTTTACCTACACCACGGGAAGCACACGCACGTGGAGCCTGGCGTACGTCGCGCCGGAGTACTACGCGATGATGATGCTCAACTACATGATCAAAAACAATGCCGGCGTGATTGCGTCGCCGGTGATCAACAATCCGGGCCGCTTCTCCGCGTGGGCCACGAAGGATACTTCGGGCGTACTTCACGTGCTGCTATTGAACAAGGAAGATGGGACCAATGGCGCTGTGTCTTCTGCAGGAACGGTGCAGCTTATGCTGGGAGGGCGCGGCACGGCAACTTTGACCCGGCTAAAATCCAGCAACATCTACGGTGGCTGGTGGAACCCGACGACCGGCACGATCAACACGACTGGATCGGTGACGGGATCAACCGGCATCACACTGAACGGACAGACCTTCGATGGAAGCACGGATGGCAGCATCCAGGGTACGGCGACGAGCGAGACGGTGACGCCCGTCAACGGTACTTATACGCTGAACGTGCCAGTTGCTAATGCCGTGATACTCACCTTCCAGTAGGCGAACAATGCGAGCTCTGATGCTTGATGAGCGTAATACAGTGACTCGGTAGTTTTGCAAGATAGATTATGGGCTCAAATTAGACGTGTCACTTTGGTGCGAACATTTTCAAAATCGGCACGGCCTAATCCCTGTTTTTCGGCGAGCGCGAGATACGGCAAGGCGGCGGCATCGAGGTTCCAGTAGGCCTTGGCCGCGTAGGCGTCGATTGCAACCGGATCGGTGCCGGCGAGCAGCGTCTTCTTGATCGCAACATCTTCTAGGTTGCCGCCGGTGGGGCCGTTGCGCAGTAAGACGCGGTAGCAATCCATCAGCGTGAGCGTGGGCAGCATGAAGGCGGCGAGGTCTGCCAGGCTCTGGTGAATCTGCTGGTGCAGACGGTTGCGCTGGCCACCGAGGATGCCGTACCAGTTCTTCATGCCCAGGGTGGCGCCGGTGAGTCCGTGATGCTTGGCAATCGGCATGTTGATGATCTTGTCAGCTTCGAGGAAGGGTTCGAAGACGGGCCAGCTTTGCAGCACGACACCGTTCAGGTTGACCTCGCGAAAGCGCGCGGGATCGGGGAGAATGACCTCGGCTCCTTCGGCGAGGGCGGCAGCCTGAATGCCGGAGCGATGAAAGCAGCGTTCGGCGTCGTTGCAGCTTACGTCGGTGACGATCACTCGTTTCGCGCCGGCCTGCCAGCACTGCTTCACGGTTTCCGCGACGACATCGGGATTGGTATTGGCGGCCTGCTCCGGTGTGCGGTCCCAGGCGATATTGGGCTTAAGCACTACTACATCGTTGCGCGCGATAAAACGGCTGGCGCCGCCAAGATCGGCAAAGGCGTGGCGCACCAGCGCGCGCGGGTCGTCGCCCTGTACCACGACCATTTCGGGGAGCAGGGCGCTGGCCTTCACCCTATGGTCAAGTTTCGCATTCGCGGCAAGCGTGGCGAGGGGTTTGTGGCTTCGCTCTGCCAGCCACAGGGCTACTGCCGCGGTTCCTGCACCGGCACCAGCTACGCGCAGTATCTGCAGCATTGCTTCGCGCCGGGTAAGGGGTACAGATGGAAAGGCCATGCGGGCTCCTATGCGATGGAAAGTTCGGTCAGCAATATTCTGCCGGGATCGTTGGTGCCCAGCTTGTGTTGCGAGTCTGCCGCGGTTGCGATGTAACGCGGGGCCGAGTGTGAATCTTCCAACGACTTCAGACCCTTCTCAGCACGCTTCTTCTCGATGATCTGCCAGCCGAGGTAGTCGATCGCGACGTGGTCTTCGCCAACGATGAGCTGGTTGTGGTTCCATGCGTACTCCGGCTTGTAGCGTGGACCGCCAGCATAGACGCAGGTGAAGATGTCACCAACAACGAAACGAAGTTTGCGATGCAGCTCGGGCAGGGTGTTCAAGTCGGCCACGTAGGGGTTACAGTTGTTGCCGTGCTGGTCGGATGGATTCTTGATGACGCCGTACATGTTCTTCATCGCCATGGTGATGCCTGCGCCGCCGTGATGCTTGAGCACGGGGACGTTGATGATGACGTCGGATTGGGTGACGATTTTGGAGAGCTGGGTCTTGACCATGCCGGAGGTGAGGACGGCGTCCTCATAGCCGACAGAATCTGTACCGAAGCAGCGGACATGGTTTGTGTCTGTCGCGATTTTGAAGCCGGCAGCTTCGAGCTCATGATTGGTGCGGTCCCATACGATGATGTTGCCGGGACGGACGCCTGACTGCTGCAGGCGTTCACAGATGGCGTTGACCAATGCGACGTGTGTCGAGAGCCCTTTGCCTGCGATGGTGTTCACTTTCAGACTGACAACCTGGTTGGGATGGACGATTTGCTTCCAGGGGGTAATGGGATTTTTTTGCTGGAAGTATGCTTCCATCGCGCGGTCGAGTATGGCGGCAACGCGCGCTTCTTCGGGAGCGTCGCCAGCAGGGCCACGCAGCGACTTATCGTGCACGATGACGACGCGTGATTTACCTGCGTGCTTATCTTGCGCGGCGAGGGCCAGTTTGCTTTCGGCTCCGAGCAGGGCCACACCGGCTGCGGCTTCCTTGAGAAATTCACGTCTGCTGTTCATCGGGATCCTCCGTGTTCTGCGTGCATGGGTTTAAAGCCGACCATCGATGCTATGGGCCAGCGCGAGTAACGCATCGGACGTACCGGGCCGGGCATCGAAGGCGACGATGCGAACGAGATAGGGGCCTTTGCGAAAGACAACGCTCTGGGGAGAGACACGCGCTGCATCGCCCACGGGGGCGCTGACTGCGCTGCCCTGCGGATCCGCTTCAAAGATGGTTTTGGCTCCGTTGGCGTTCGTCATGGTGTACACATCGACGGTTGCCTCCAGACTGCCCTTGTACTTGTAATCAGAGGTTGAGGTGGTAACTACGCCTGCCTGGATGTACTGCTCCGAGTCGCCATCGATGTATTGCCAGAGGTTGGCGGCGTCAAAGGTGCGGGTCTCGCTACTCTTGGTCCAGTCGGCGACCTTGCCTGTTTCAGGGAATGGGTTTGCGGGTTTTTTATGGCATCCGGCGATGGTGAGGGTTGCCATCAACAGGAGCGCGGTGAGTGCATGGATTCGATTGAAACGTCTGGTCACGGGTGGTTCTCCTTTTATTGCCGCCGCAGCAAGATCTGGCTGCTGGGCGAGCGGCTTTCTCCAATACTGGTTACGTAGACAGCAGGATGCTCCTGCAGCGGGCATGCATACTCACATGCGCCACAGCCGACGCAGCGGCTGGGGTCAATATGGGGCTGCTTCACGGTCTTCACGATGCCGTCTGCATCGACGACCTGAGCATCTTGCAGGAAGATGGCTTTGGGAGAGACAGGACACCACTCTTCGCAGACGATGCAATCTGTCGCCACAGCCCAGGGCAGGCAGCGTCCGCGATCATAGAACGCAGTTCCGAGGCGCACAGGCTTCTGCTGGTCCTGGTTGGTGCCGACGACCCAGCCTTTCTGTTGTGGG
This sequence comes from Acidobacteriaceae bacterium, assembly GCA_031296355.1. Next base: position 4,463 of record JARLFX010000269.1, on the reverse strand, counting down.
GTGATCTTCCAGATTGCGCCGGTTGGGCAGACTTCAGAGCACAATACACAGCTTGGCTCGCAGTAGCCGATACGAGGAGTCAGCACCGGCGTCCATAGCCCTTCAAGGCCGGCTTCAGTCAGCGTGGGCTGGAGCGCATTATTCGGGCAGATTTTCATGCATTCTCCGCAGCGAATGCAGCGCGCGAGGAAGTCAGTCTCTTCCAGCGCAGAGGGTGGGCGGATAAGGTGTTCATTGCGGCTCTTACCGAGAGTTGTCTCCGCGCGAAGGAGGGGAATGGCGGCAACGCCAGCCGCGATGCCAACCAGAGCTTTCCGGCGGCCGAGGCTGGGGCCCACAATTTCCGATTCATTGCGGAAAAATTTAAACCTCAGACTATGGTGTGGGCAGGCGTCTACGCAGTTCATGCACATGTGGCACTCGGCCTTGTGCCAGGGGGCGTCGCCGATGGGATTGTCGCCGCCCTGGCAGTGCATCAGGCAGCGGTTGCACTGATCGCAAGTGGCGGGGTCTTTATGCAGGCCAAAGATCGACCAGCGCGAGGCCATGCCCAGAAGGGCGCCCAAGGGGCAGAGCGCGCGGCACCAGAAGCGCGTGATACGCAGATTTGCCGCTATCAGCGCGATAAGGATAACGCCCAGCAGCAGGCCGAGGCGGAAGTGGGGCTGCTTGAAATTGAGGAAAGTGGCGCTGAAGGATGCATGCAGGCCAGAGCCTGCGAGCTGGAGAAGATGAATATGACTCTGCTCCATGTGATTGAGGAGAACGTTGGCTGCATAGTTCACTGCGGGCAGAATGGAGAGCCCGAAAGAACGCACCAGAAGGCTGAAGGGATCGAACCAGCCGACGAGGCCGGTGCCGCAAAACGCGGCCAGCAGAACTGCGATGAGGATAAAAAATTTGCTGGATTGCCAGGGTTTGTAGCGGTTGGATTCAATGAGGCGCTTACCGCGCTTTGAATCTGAGCGCAGTTGCCCGAAGAAGTGATGGATGGAGCCCAGGGGGCAGATCCATCCGCAAAAGAAGCGGCCCAGAACTATGGTGGGCAGCAAGATGAACAGCGAGACGATCAGACCGCGATAGAGGGCGTGTGTGGCTAATGCATTCGAGAACGCGATGAGAGGGTCCAACTGGAAGAAGAGGCGTGCGGGAGTACGCAGATGAATATCGCTGCCCGTACGGAGCGCACCATGCAATGTGGTGCGGAGCAGGAGATAAAAAAACAGGGAGAAAAAGGCGATCTGCGAAAAAGCACGCAGATGAACCAGTTTCAATCTCGGCGGCTTCAACCTGGACATGATGCTCCCCCGGCGCCAAGCTTGCTACACTGAAGCGCTTACTTCCGGCATTCCGGGGAAGACAATGAATGTTGGTACGATTCTAGCCTTTGGACTCGATGTTGAGGAAGCATTTTCATTCCGCCGGCAGCTATCTACAAGGTTTGGCTAGTGGATATTCACCGTTATTGTTGCGGTTTGCGATGTACCGGATGCAGTGGCCACGAGGGTTACAGTTTGTGAGCCGGATGGGGTGGTGCTGGCGCTACTGACGTTGCCGCCCGAACCGCAGCCGTTGATGCCGACCATGACGCCGATTGCCATGACGGACATGAAGATCGCACGCTGCGCTCTCTGCGTACGTGAGCCGAAGAACAGCCCAAGCAAGCTGAAGGGGAGAAACATCGCCAACACGGAGCTGAGGCGTGAGTCATGAGATAGAGACGCCGTTGTGGTTGCTACGTTGATCGTTTCAGTTGGCGTGCCCGGAGTGAGGCCAATCAGGTTTACAGTGGTGCTCGGGGTCGAGCAGGTGATGTAGCTTACCGCGGGCGTGCAGGTCAGAGTTACCGTGCCGGTAAAGCCGCCTGCCGGCGTGAGAGTAACCGCCACTGTTCCCGAGCTGCCGGGGGCGATTGTGATTGGATTAGGTGAAGCTGATATCGTCACCGGAGCGATGACGGTTAAGGTCTGCGCTGCACTGCTAGAAGCGCCGTAGTTATTTGCTGCTGCAAGATTCGCAGTCAACAGGTATGTGGTATTGAGAGCGCCTGCGGTTACGGGTAAGATTGCGACGCCTGAAGCATTGGTTTGGGCTGTTCCCAGGGTTGCAGTTCCGTTCAAAAAGGTGACGGTCTGTCCTGCGACTACAGGCGTGATCGTAGCGGTGAGTGTCACTGCGCTACCCGGATAGGTTGCCGTAGCGCTCAGCCCCAGCGTAATTGATGTGGGGATCGGCGTGACGATCAATGAGGAAGGAGCGCTGGTCGACGTGAGGTAGGTCGCGGTACCGGCATATACCGCTGTCAGACTATGTGTGCCTGCGGCCAGTATGATGCCGCTGATGGATGCAACTCCGCCTGTCAACGGCTGCACTGTGCCGAGCATGGTTGCTCCGTAGTAGAACGATAGCGTTCCGGTTGGGGTGCTGCCGGTTGCACTGACTGTCGCAGAGAGCGTAACGCCGGTTCCATAGGCTACGGTGGCCGGTGCCGTCAGCGTGGTGGTAGTGGCGATGTTTACCTGTACCGCGGCGGTAGCGCTGGACCCGGCGTAGTTTCCATCACCACTGTATGTTGCGGTGATTGTGCGGGCCCCGATCGTCGCCATGGTGGTTGGCAGCGAGGCTACACCAGAAGCATTGACAGAACTGTTACCTAGGTTCGTCGTTCCGTCAGTGAAGGCTACTGTCCCCGTGAGGGCTGCAGCTCCGCTGGTGTGCGATACGGTTGCCGTCAGCAGTATGGTTCCATTCAGGCTCACTGTAGCTGGGCTCGCAGTCACTGCAGTCGTGGTAGCTGCGGTTGTGACGGTCAGGGTAGAGATAGCGCTGGTGGAGGTAAGGTAGGTGGTGTCGCCACTATATACAGCCGTCAGCGTATGCACCCCGCCTGCAGGCGTGATGCTGAGTGAGGCTATTCCGCTTGCCAGCGCTTTTACTCCTAACGATGTGGCGCCTTCATAGAAGGTTACATTGCCGGTGGGGACTCCGCCGGTGCCGGTTACGGTAACGGAAAGTGTGGCGGATGCACCGTAGGCAGCGGTTGCAGGTGCGGTCAGAACGGTGGTGGAAGAGCTTGTGACCTGCACGGCTGTGGTTGCGGTGGAGACTGCGTAGTTTATGTTGCCGCTGTAGCTTGCTGTGATGCTGCGCGTGCCGGGCGTGGACAGCGTTGCCGTATAGGTAGCGATACCGGTAGAGCTGTTCACCGTGCCGCTGCCCAGGATGGTGGTTCCGTCTGAGAAGCTAACGGTTCCCGTTGGCACTCCTGCGCCATTGATGCCGACTACTGTTGCAGCAAGCAGAGTAGCTCCATTCATGCTGACGGCGGTTGGGTTTGCCGTAACCGTGGTGGTGGAGCTGGCAATGGAAACCGTAATCGATGAAGCCGAACTGGTGGAAGATCCAAAGGTTGTGTCGCCGCTGTATACAGCGGTCAGCGCGTGGGTGCCGCCGGTCAGCGTCACGCTTAACGAAGCCGTGCCACTGGTCAGTGACTTTACTCCCAGTGACGTGGCGCCATCGTAGAACGTAACGGTGCCGCTTGGTGTGCCACCTGTTCCGCTCACGGTGGCGGAAAGCGTGGTGGAGGAACCGTATGCTGTCGTTGCAGGAGCCGAGAGGGTGGTTGTGGAGCTATTCGTGTTGACTTGCACGGATACGGTGCCGTTGGATGCTGCATAGTTGCCATCGCCACCGTAGCTTGCTGTGATGGTGTGCGCGCCGGTTGTTGTGAGAGTGGCTGTATATGTGGCCACACCGGTGGAAGTGTTTACCGTGCCACTCCCCAGTGTGGTGGCACCGTCTTTGAAGGTCACGGTGCCGGTTGGGGAGGGAGACCCCGTCAATCCAGTCACGGTAGCAGTCAGTAACGTGGCGGAGCCGGTGCTCACTGTCGATGGGTTGGCGGTTACAGCAGTTGTTGTGCCGGCGGTTGTGATGGTCAGTGTGGATGCCGTGCTGGTGGATGCCAGGAACGTGGTATCGCCGCTATACACCGCGGTTAGTGAGTGAGAGCCGCCGGCCAGGGTGACGCTCAGTGAGGCGGCGCCAGAGCTTAGCGTAGCGGAGCCGAGTGATGACGTGCCGTCATAGAACGTTATGCTGCCGCCAGGGGTTCCGCCGGTTCCGGTCACTGTTGTGGAAAGGGTTACAGCTGAGCCGTAGACTACAGTGGCCGGTGCGGTGAGTGTAGTGGTGGTTGCTATGGTTGGCCCGGTAACGGTGACGGTGACCGATCCGAAGGCCAATGAGCTGTAGTTTGAATCCCCCGGATACTGGGCGGTGTAGGTATGTGTGCCAGCGCTGACGTTGCTGAGTGTGAGAGGTGCAAGCGTGCCATTGGCACCCAGCGCGGCGGATCCGACCAGAGTGGCGCCTTCGTAGAAATTGATCGATGCGGAGGGGGCGGAGACGCCCGTCCAGCTTCCGACCGTTCCACTGAAGGAAGTTTGCGACATCGCGGG
>JARLFX010000268.1 GCA_031296355.1 Acidobacteriaceae bacterium | reverse complement strand
GCGGAAATTTCACCCAGTTTTCGTCGGGGTGGGATGCAAGGTGGAGGAGGAACCAGGCCACATCCCTGCAATTTCTAAGAATATGGGAAATCGGGGCTGGGGTCAATGGTGCTGCGCGCACGGCGGGCCGCTCGCTTTGCTTGCAAAGGCCGGAACTAAGGCCAAAATGCTGCAAACCTTCCGGCAGATGGGCTGCGAATGGGGGTGTAAGCTGGTCGACAAGCCAAATCATGCGAACTCTATTGAAGCGCGCGAGTTATCTCTTCTGGCAGTATCCGGTGCTGTGGCTGCCGGTGCTGGCGGCGGATGTGCTGAAGTTCTGGGTAGTAGCAGGTGGCCACAGCCTGTCTCATATCGTGACGTTGGCCATGCTTCCGCATTCAGTACTCACTGGTACGGTTTACCCACCGTTTGGCTCTCAAATGATGAGCATCTATTTGGTAGGCGGGTTTTTCACCTGGGGCACGAATTTCTGTGGTGTTGCGCTCTATTGCTGGGGCTTGGGAATACTCGTAAAGGCAATATCTGCTCTACCCGCCACTCGTGAATTGGAGAATCCGAAATCTAAACTAGAGTGGGGGTTGCCCAACGGGTGGCTTCGGTACTCATTGTCAATACTGCTGGCTTACATCTGTGCGGTAGCAGTATGGGACTTTATTGCGTTCTATTGTTTTCCGAACCAGTTTCGCCGTTGGGACCCGAGTTTTACCTATTCAAGTCTTCTCATGATTCTGATGGCTGTTTTTCTATCTATTTCGCCATTGCGGGCTTTTATTTCCAGAAATCTAACTGCAAGCATTCCTACCAACGATCAAATCAAGCTGGATTATCCGCGCAGCTTTACCTGTTTGATAGCTGGAGCATTCTGTATCGTTTATTTTCTGTTCTGGCGCTTCACAACGCTGGTTTCTCTCAGCATCTTTCATGGGCACTCTATTTTTTATCGACCCGTAATCAGCTATCCGATTTACATGATCGGCTCACTGGTTCAGGCGATCCCATTCATTTTCGGCATGATCGTCTTCATCCTGATCGTGCAGCAGGAAGCGCGGGAATCGAGGGATATTCCACAGGGTGATGAATCTCCTGTTGACGGATGGGCCGGTTCGCTTTAGCGTATGAGCATTATCCGGCAAAGTTTGGTGACCTATCGCCAATCCGACCCAACCAAAGCAGCCGCCCACTGGGCAGGCAGCATAGACCAGCCCGCGCCCCGCTTCTATCCCGCTGAAAACACAATAGCAACTTACCTTTTGAGACAATGTGCGCAACGGAGCTACTTCCGCGGCGTTTGCAGCATCCCTTTAACCGGCAGGCCCTGACGGAGGTCAGACACGCATTTGAGCAAACAAGGAATGGTGACTAAGACGATTGAGATCACGCCGAATACGGAACCGTTGTTCGGCACACGCGATGAGAATCTGAAATTGATGGAAGATTCTCTGAATGTCACGATCGACCTCCGCTCCGACGGGCTGCATCTGGCAGGAAGCGCCGATGCCATCGCACGGGTGGAACAAGTCTTCACCGATTTTGAGTTTCTTCGAAAAGGCGGGTTGACGCTGCACAACGGCGAACTCCACGGCATGTTGAAGCTGGTGGTGGCCGATCCTGCGGTGAGCCTGCGTGGGCTGGTGGAGAGCGGCAAGCAGCGCTCCACTGGCATCAAGCGGATGGTGCAACCGCGTTCGCCGAACCAGCGCAAGTATGTTGAGGCGATTGAACAGGGCGAGATGACCTTCGGCATTGGGCCGGCGGGCACAGGCAAGACGTATCTCGCCGTGGCCATGGGCGTTGCCGCGCTGATGGCGAAGAAGGTGAGCCGCATCATTTTGGTGCGTCCGGCGGTGGAAGCGGGTGAGCGGCTGGGCTTTCTGCCCGGATCGTTGCAGGAGAAGGTGGACCCCTACCTGCGGCCGCTGTATGACGCGCTGTATGACCTGATCGACCAGGAGCGCGTGGACAAGCTGCTGGAGCGCAATGTGATTGAGGTGGCGCCGCTCGCGTTTATGCGTGGGCGCACGCTGAACGACGCCTTCATCATCATGGACGAAGCGCAGAACACGACCGGCGAGCAGATGAAAATGTTTGTGACCCGGCTGGGCAACGGCTCGCGCGCGGTGATTACGGGCGACCTGACGCAGATCGATCTGCCCAATCCGAAGAAGTCTGGATTGCTGCAGGCGCTACAGGTGCTCGACGGGGTGGAGGGCATCAGCTTCTGCCACTTTGAGGACCAGGACGTGGTGCGGCATCAGCTGGTACAGCGCATTGTGCGCGCGTATGACAGCTATGGCCGCGAACAGCAGCCGCTTCTTCCTCTGGAGCTGGGCGATCCTGCTCCGCCGGCAGTGATGTCGACGGCGAAGAAGATTCAGCAGAAGCCGCAGTAAAACAGGAAATAGGAAACAGGGAACAGGCAATAGAGATTCGGATTGCCGTAACATTGAGGAGGAGAGCGATAGCGGCTCTCCTCCTTTTTTGCAGTAGAAAGCGTAAGGTACGCACGCATGATCGTGGTTGCAACGCCAAGTCGCAGAGTGAGCAGGCCGGTGCTGGAGCGTTTTCTGGCGCAGGCGCGGCGCGCAGTGGGTCTGCGCGGAGTCGTGGATGTGTTGCTGGCGGACGATGCGGAACTGAAGCGGCTGAACACGGTGTTTCGCGGGAAGAAGAAGCCGACGGATGTGCTGTCGTTCCCGGCGGACGACCCGGGCGGCAAGCTGGCGGGCGACATTGCCATCTCGTTGGAGACGGCGGCGCGGCAGGCAGCGGAGTTTGGCCACACGCTGCAAAGCGAGGTCAAGATACTGTTGCTGCACGGTTTGTTGCATCTTAACGGTATGGACCATGAGACGGATGAAGGCGAGATGGCGGCGCAGGAGATGGCGCTTCGGACGCGGCTGAAGCTGTCGGCGGGATTGATTGCGCGCGCGGCGAAGCAGGCTGCAGGTCCGCCCAGGAAGGCTATGCGTTTACCAAAGAAGGCTAAACCATGAGCATGCTGCTTTTGCCCATTCTGCTGGTGGTGCTGACGCTGGCAGCGTATGCCGACCGGCTGTATGCCGAGAGCGGCAAGTTTCTGGCGCGGGAGTTCCAGGAAAATATTGACGCGTGGGAGAAGTTTGTCGAGCCGAAGCTGCGGCTGAGCCGTGAGAATGCGGAGCTCTCTGCCGCGGTGCTGCGGCAGTTCACGCTGGCGGCTATCGCGGTGCTGTTTGGCATCAAGATGTGCAGCGCGCTCACGACGACTGAGCCAGGCGGGCTGACGGTAAGCGGCGTGGTGGGCCGGTCGATCCTGGAGCTGATTCTGATCGTGCTGGTGTTTGACCGGATGCTGCCGTATGTCTTCTTCATGCGCACGCGGGGGCTGTGGATTGTGCGCATCCGCATGCTGATGCAGACGCTGTTTTACCTGATGACGCCGGCCACGCTGCTGCTGAGCCTGCTGGTTTCCATTATGTCGCTGGCCGAGCAGAGTGACCCGGCGGTGGAGGAGCATCCGGAAGAGGCGAAGGATGCAGCGATGGATGCGCTGCTGGAGGCGGGCGAAGAAGAGGGCATCCTGGAACAGAGCGACCGCGAGCTGGTGCGCTCGGTGGTGGAGTTTGGCGACAAGGTGACGCGCGAGGTGATGACGCCGCGGCCACGACTCTTTGCCGTACCGGCGGAGATGAGCATTGCGGATTTTACGGCGGCGCTGGTGGAACGGCCCCATTCGCGGGTGCCGGTATACGAAGAGACGCCGGACCACATTACCGGGATTGCGTTTGCGCATGACGTGCTGCAGATTGCGGATGCGGATGCGGGGCGGCGCACGGTGGCAGAGATCCAGCGACCAGCGGTATTTGTGCCGGAATCGAAGAAGGTGAATGAGCTACTGCGGCAGATGCAGCGCGAGCAGCAACACATGTGCATCGTGATCGACGAGTACGGCGGAGTGGCGGGTGTAGTGACGATTGAAGACCTGCTGGAAGAGATCGTGGGCAACATCTCTGACGAGCATGAAGATGCCGTGGATGAACCGGTGCACGAGGCGCCGGGGGTGTTTGTGCTGCATGGTGGGTTTGAAGTTTCGCGGCTGAAGGATCTCTTTGCGGAGTCGCATCCGGTAGAAGATAGCGGAGAGAACGAAGATGCGCCTGCGATCCGTATACCGGGGGAGTATGAAGCGACGACGGTAGGCGGGCTGGTGACGGAGATGGCCGGACATATCCCGCTGCCGGGTGAGGTCGTGGTGTCCGCGGGCCTGCGGTTTGAGGTGCTTGCGTCGACCAGCCGCCGGGTGGAGCGGCTGCGGGTGCGGCAGGCACCGCAGGAAGAGACGGAGCAGGAATAGGGCCGATGAGCGCGGACAGGTGATAATAAGGGCTATGGCCTTTCGCTCTGGTTTTGTATCGATTGTCGGACGCCCGAATGCGGGAAAATCCACACTGCTGAATGTGTTGACGGGCGAGAAGCTCGCCATCGTAACGCATAAGCCGCAGACGACGCGCACTCGCATCCTGGGTGTGGTGGAGGCGCCGACGCGCGCGAAGGAAAAGGGCAAGCCCGGGCGGCAGCCGGCGCAGATCGTGTTTGTAGACACGCCCGGCGTACACAAGCCGGAGACGCAGCTGGACAAGCGGATGATGCAGGAGGTGTACGACGCGCTGGAGTCGCGCGACATTGTGCTGCTGATTGTGGATGTGACGCACCGCCTGCCGAAGGCTACGGGCGAGGCCAAGCCGTTCACCAAATCGCGCCAGGAGATGTCGCAGGCGGAGGATGACTTTGTGCTGCAGCTGGTGAAGAAGCTGGACTGCCCCGTCTTTCTGCTGTTGAACAAGATTGACGCCGTGCCTGCGGCGGAGCTGTTGCCGCTGATCGCGCACTGGTCGTCGCTGCATGAGTTTGCCGAGGTGATTCCGATCTCTGCGAAGAAGAAGCAGGGGATGGACCTGCTGCTGGACAAGATTGTGGCGCATCTGCCGGAGGGGCAGCGCTACTTTCCGAAGGACCAGGTGACGGACCAGCCGGAGCGGTTCCTGGCGGCGGAGATTATTCGCGAAAAGATTTTGATGCTGACGGGCGAAGAGGTTCCGTATGCGACGGCGGTGGTGGTAGAGGCATTTGAAGAGCCCAGGCCAACAGGACGCAAGCCAGTGGCGGGCGCGAAGCTGCCGGTAACGAAGATTGCCGCGGCGATCTACTGCGAACGCGCGGGGCAGAAGGCGATCCTGATCGGCAAGCAGGGCGCAATGCTGAAGCAGATTGGCACGACGGCGCGGAAGGACATGGAATCGCTGCTGGGAACACGGGTGTTCCTGGAACTGTTTGTGAAGGTGAAGGACGACTGGCGCAGCTCGAAGGGATTTGTGGAAGAGCTGGACTGGCGGCGGCAGATGGAAGAGATTGCGACGAAACAAAGTGGCGACTCGTAAACGGGCAACGTTTGCGCGGCCCTCGGAAGAGGTGCGGCGGCTGGCGGCGCTGCTGGCAGATGAAGTGCAGCGCTGGCCCGGAGTGCGCGTCGGCAGCATGTTCGGCATGACGAGCGTCTATCGCGGGAAGAAAATCTTCGCATTTCTGCCGAAGACACGAATGCTGTTCGCTGAGGCGATTGCGATTAAACGCAATGACTCGGAAGGACGGCCCGGCGAGAAGTGGAAGAGTTTTGAGCTACAGGATGAGGGTGGGCTGCGACCTGCACTGGCGGAGTTGGATAAGGCTTACCGGGCGACGAAGTAGGCGTGCCAATTGAAGAGACTACCGGACATCAAGATTGCTAATTGAGGGAGATTTGCGCGCGTCGCGCGGCCGTCGCTTTGCGACGCTTCCCACCCTTCGCAAAAAGCGCGATGGATGGGGCACCCAGTTCCGTGGAATTTATTCTTTGACGTTGATGCCGAGGGTTTTCATTTTGCGGTAGAGGTGGCTGCGTTCGAGGCCGAGGACTTCGGCGGTGCGGCTCATGTTGCCGTGACACTCCTGCATCTTCTTCAGGATGTAGTCGCGCTCGTAGGCTTCGCGGGCCTGGGTGAGGGTGCTGAACTCTTCCATTTGCGGATGCAGGCGGGGGCCGTGCAATGAGGCGCGCGCTGTGAGCACGGGCAGGTGTTTCTTCTCAATGCGCGTGATCTTCGGATTCAGGATGAGGACGCGTTCAATCACGTTGCGCAACTCGCGCAGGTTGCCGGGCCATTGATATTGCTTGAGGGTGGCGAGTGCTTCGTCGGTCATCTCCATGCGCGGGCGACCGTACTGGCGGCCAAACTCGCGCATGAATTCGCGCACCAGCAGGGGAATATCTTCGCGGCGGTCGCGCAGGGGCGGCACGAAAAACGGAATGACGTTAAGGCGGTAGAAGAGGTCTTCGCGGAAGTTGCCGCGGGCAATTTCTTCTTCCAGATCCTTGTTGGTGGCGGCGATGACGCGCACATCAACGTGGATGGAGTGCGCAGAGCCGACGGGGGTGACGCGCTGCTCGTCGAGCGCGCGCAGCACCTTGGCCTGGGTCTTCAGGCTCATGTCGCCAACTTCGTTGATGAAGAGAGTGCCACCGTCGGCGCGTTCGAAGGTGCCGCGCATCTCCGGCGGGCCGCCGGCGCTGGCGCTGTTGCGGTAGCCGAAGAGTTCGCTCTCGATGTAATCCTCTGGGATGGCGGCGCAGTTCAACTCGACGAAGACGCGTTCCTTGCGCTGCGAGCCGGCGTGGATGGCGCGGGCGATGAGCTCTTTGCCGGTGCCGGATTCGCCGTAGATGAGCACGCGGCCATTGGTGGGCGCCATCAGCTTAATCTGCTGGCGCAGTGCCTTGATGGGTACGCTCTCGCCGGTGGGTTCGCCTTTGGATGCAAGCTGGCGTTGGAACTCCTGGTTGTCTTCGCGGAGCTGGCGCGACTGCACGGCGTTCTTCAGCACGATCAGCGTGCGCTCGGTGGAGAGCGGCTTTTCCAGGAAGTCATACGCGCCGAGCTTGGTGGCTTTGACCGCAGCTTCGATGGTGCCGTGGCCGGAGATCATGATGACCTCGGGAGCGTTGGCGGTCTCGATGCGGCGAATCTCGGCAAGCGTGTCCAGTCCGTCGGCGTCTGGCAGCCAGATGTCGAGCAGCACAACATCGTACGCAGCATCGCGCAGCAACTCCAATGCTTCCGTGGCCGTCCCGGTCGTGGTCACGGTGTAGCCCTCTTCAGCCAGGATGCTTTCCAGCGCGTTGCGAATCTCGGTTTCGTCGTCGACGATCAGGACGTGGTTCATGAGCGCTCATTCCCGGTGGTGTTGGTTGCGACAGGATCATTGTCGTCCATGTCTGCCATGCTGGCGACCGGCAGTTCCATGATAAAGACTGCGCCGGTGGGTTTGTTGGTGATGGCGCGAATGCTGCCCTGATGCTCCTGCACAATTTTTGCGGTGATGGTGAGGCCGAGGCCGGTGCCGCGCTCCTTGGTGGAGAAGTAGGGCATGAAGAGGCGCTCGCGCATCTCGTCCGGCAGGCCGGGGCCGGTATCTGCCACGGTCAGCTCGACGTGGGTGCCGTCATCCAGCAGGGCTGTGCTCAGGCAGAGTTCACGGAGATGACTGGTCTGCATCGCTTCCGCGGCGTTGTCGATGAGATTGGTGAGCGCGCGCTTCATGGATTCGGGATCGGCCATGACGAGGGGAAGATCGGGCGCGAGCTTGGTCTTCAGAGTCACGTTTTGCAGACGTCCGGCGAAGATAGCGAGCGCATTTTCGACGATACTGTTGAGATCGGCAGGGCGCGGACGGGAACTGGGAAATTGGGCAAGTGCAGAGAACTGATCGACCAGCTCGCGCATGGTGCCAACGGAGCTGGTGATGATGTCGCTGCATTTGCGAATGACCTCGATCGAAGGGGATTCGATGGCGTGCTCGGCGAGTTGTGCTTCAAGGTGGCCGATGTGTTTGTGAATGCGTTCGGACGAGAGGGAGACTGGCGTGAGCGGATTCTTGATCTCGTGGGCGACGCGGCGGGCAACTTCCTTCCAGGCCATCTGCTTCTGCGCGCGGAGAAGCTCCGTCACATCTTCGAGCACGACTACATATCCGTGGGCCTGATGCGCGCCCGGCTGCACTGCACTGTAGCCATGTTCGCCTTCAACCAGCGCGACGTTCGCCACTACAGAGAGAATGCCCTTGTGCGCATACAGCTCAAATTCGCGGCTGGCGGAGCCCATGCGATGGCTGCGGCGCATCAGCTTCTCCAGACCCTGGCTGACTTCGGCGGGGAAGACCGTCTGGATGGGGAGGCCGATGAATGGCTGCTGTCCGCCGGGATCCATCATCTCAGAGAAGGCGCGGTTGGCGAGCACGATGCGACCCTCGGGATCGAGCATGACGACGCCGTTGGGGATGGTCTCCAGCATGGTCTCTACTTCGCGGCGGCGTTCGTCGAGCGCGGCGTTGGCGGCGGAGATCTGGAGATTGGATTGCTCGACCAGAGCGCGGCTGGTTGCGAGGTCTTCTGCCATCTGGTTGAACGACGAACCCAGCTCGCCGAGCTCCTTGGTGGCCGCGGTATCCACGCGATGCGTGTAGTGCCCGGCGGCGATCTCATCCATGGCGTCTGCCAGCGCTTCAACGGGCCGCGTGATCTGGGTGGAGAACTGCAGAGCCAGCCAGGTGGAGGCGAAGAAGGTGAGGCCCGTGATCATGAGCAGCAGAAACATGTAGGTGGTGCGGATCTGCCGGCGTGCGCGGAAGATGGTCCAGTAGGATTCGGCGCCGCTGTGCAGCCGGGCCACGGTAGCCGACATGCCGGCGGGCATGGGCAGGCCGACTACAACCACGCCGCCCTGCCGCACCCACGCAGTGGCGAGTGCATACTCCACCGGGCCGAGAGCGAAGATGTGATCGTTGCTGCGTTGCGCTGCCTGCAGAATGGCGGCATCGGGGGTGTCTTGTGCGGGCTCGACCGGGGTGTCGCTGGAGGCGGTGTCTGGCGCGGCGGCCTCTTCATCGTCAGTCGGCTTGCCTGTGATCCAGCTCTTCACTTCCACGGGCCGCCCGTTAGAGACGGGCAGGTTGAACGAGGCAACCTGATGGCCATCGCGATAGACCGCTGCAAAGCCGCCTTCCAGTGTGACTTCGCGGTTGCGCATCTCTTTTTCCAGATCGGTTCCAGCGCGATGGGGAAAGCGAAAGCGAGGGTCGTTGAAGATGAGCGCGAGGGCATCGGCTTCAGAGCGCGCATTGTCTGTGGTGTAGTGCGCCAGTTCGGCAGCCAGATTGCTGGAATCCTCGCGCAGTGAAGTGACCGGCTGGGAGAACCAGCGGTCGATGGAGCGGTTCATCAGCAGATAGCTGAAGAGGAACATGAAAAAGACGGGCAATATGGAGATCATGGCCGCCCAGACCAGCATGCGGGTGCGCAAGCGCGAGCCGAGTACGCGGCTGCGCTGCTCGGCAAAGAGTTTGAGGATATTGCGCAGCAGCAGAATGCCGACGACGACGCAGAGTACGAATCCGAGGATGGAGAGCGCGGTGAAGAGCAGCACCCAGCTGGAGTTGGACGGGTCAAGCGCCTTCAGGTTGAAGCCATTCAGCAGCATCAGCGCCAGCAGCAGCACCAGGAAGCTGGTGCCCCAGAGGGTGATGGGGATCTTGCGCTGGCGGGAGGGTGGCATGGAGCTCGTCCTCGGGAATGGACTGATTCTAACGCGCCCGGCCTGCTGCGAATAGACCGGGCGCGCTCGATGATGCTAGATCAGCTCGCTGACAGGGCGACTCTGCTTCTTTTGCGCCTGGGCGACGGCTGCGTAGGTGAGGACGCCGCCGAAGGTGTTCACGCCCTCTGCTATACCAGCGTCTTCGCGGATGGCCTGCTCCGCGCCCAGTTTGGCGAGCTTCATCACATAGGGGAAGGTCGCGTTGGTGAGCGCAAGGGTGGAGGTGTTGGGCACAGCGGCGGGCATGTTGGTGACGCAGTAGTGCACCACGCCGTCGACGAGGTAGGAGGGGTCGCTGTGGGTGGTGGGACGGGCGGTCTCGATGCATCCGCCCTGATCGATGGCTACGTCCACGATGACCGCGCCCTTGCGCATGTGGGAGACCATCTCTTTGGTGACGATCTTGGGTGCGGCTGCGCCGGGGATGAGCACACCGCCGATGACCAGATCGGCTTCCTGCGTGGCGCGGGCCACGTTGTAGCTGTTGGAGGCGAGTGTATGCAGCTGGCCGTTGAAGATGTCGTCCAGCTCGCGCAGGCGGTTGAGGTTGAGATCGATGAGGACGACTTTAGCGCCGAGGCCGAGAGCGATCTTGGCTGCGTTGGTGCCGACGATGCCGCCGCCGATGATGACGACGTTGCCCGGCAGCACGCCGGGGACGCCGCCAAGCAGCAGACCGCGGCCACCGTGCTCCTTTTCGAGATAACTGGCGCCGACCTGGACGCTCATGCGGCCTGCGACCTCGCTCATAGGGGTCAGCAGCGGCAGCGCGCCAGTGCGGTCGCGGACGGTTTCATAGGCAATGCCGGTCACTTTTTTGGCCAGCAGGGCATCGGTCAGCGCGGGAACGGGGGCGAGATGCAGGTAGGTGAAGAGAACCAGGCCTTCGCGGAAGTGGCCGTATTCCTTCTCAACCGGCTCTTTGACCTTGACGACCATATCGGCCAGTCTCCAGGTGTCATAGGCAGAACCGGTGATTTCCGCGCCGGCATTCTGGTATTCGTCGTCGGGAAAGGCGGAAAGATCGCCAGCACCGGTTTCGACCAGGACCTTGTGGCCTGCGTCAACGAGGGACTTCACGCCGGCAGGGGTAATGCCGACACGGCTTTCATGGTCTTTGACTTCTTTAGGGACGCCGATAATCATGAGCAAGCGTATCAACCCCGAGGGTGGTATGGAAAGGAGGCGATATGCCAAAAAAGCGAATATGCGGCAAAACGTGGGTGGACGTACAATGAAAGAGCGTCCTCCACAGCGCACACCCACACAAGGTTAAAAAGCAACGTATGGCACAGAACGGCTTTTCCTCCCGCACATCGCGTTTTCACAACATCCGCTCTATCTTCAGTCTCTTCTCCAGCGACCTGGCAATAGATCTCGGAACAGCCAACACGCTCGTCTATGCCAGTGGCAAAGGCGTGATCGTGAATGAGCCCTCCATCATCGCCGTCAATAAATTGACGAATGAAGTGGAGGCGGTGGGCAAAGAAGCAAAAGAGATGCTGGGCCGCACGCCGGGAAACATCGTTGCCATCAAGCCGATGAAAGATGGCGTGATCGCGGACTTCCGCCACACGGAAAAGATGTTGAACTACTTCATCCAGAAGGCACACAACCGCAAGATGCTGGTGCATCCGCGCATCGTGATCGGCGTGCCGTCAGAGATTACGCAGGTAGAAAAACGCGCGGTCATGGATTCGGCGTATCGCGCGAAGGCCAGTGAAGTGCATCTGGTGGAACAGGCGATGGTGGCTGCGATCGGTGCAGGCCTGCCGATCACCGAGCCCGGCGGCAACATGGTGGTCGACATTGGCGGCGGTACAACGGACATCGCGGTGATCTCACTTTCGGGCATTGTGTATTCGCGCTCAGTGCGCGTGGCCGGCAATCAGATGGACGAGGCAGTGATGAACTACCTCAAGCGCAAGTACAACCTGCTGGTTGGCGAGCGCACGGCAGAGCAGATCAAGATCGAGATTGGCTCAGCGTTCCCGCTGGATAAGCCGCTGACGATGGAGATCAAGGGACGCAACCTGATCGAAGGCATTCCCAAGACCATCACCATTGAAGATTCCGAGATTCGCGAAGCGCTGGGCGAATCCATTGCCACCATCATCAACGCGATTCGCGTGGCACTGGAGCGTACGCCGCCTGAGCTTTCTGCGGACATCAGCGACCGCGGTATTGTGCTGACGGGCGGCGGCGCACTGATCAAAAATCTGGACCGCCGCATTCGCGAAGAAACGGGTCTGCCGGTTTCCATCGCAGACGATCCGCTTGCGTCGGTTGTGCTGGGTACAGGCAAGATGCTCTCCGACTTCGCGCTGTTGCGCAAAATTTCAATCGAGTAGCCGCAGCATCGCCGTGCGGATTGCGTGCGGCACAGAGTGCAATGGAATCCTTGTTCAGCCGGTATAAAGGTTTGCTGGTGCTCGGCATTGTGCTGCTTTTGCAGCTCATTGCCCTGGCCACGCAGATCCATCGCCCAACGGTAACGGCAGTAGCCGATGCGCGTTCTGACGGCCACCATGTTCGCGTGGTGCGGTTGGCGATTGCCGTTGTGGTCACTCCGGTAGAGCGGCTCTTCACCGGCATAGGCCATGGCACGCGCAACCTGTGGCGCAATTACGTGTATCTGAGGGGCGTGCGGCAGAAAAATTACGATCTACAAGCGCAAGTGGATAGCATGCGGCTGCAGCAGATGAGCCTGATGGCTGATGCGCGCCAGGGGCAGCGGCTGCAGAAGCTGCTCGGCTTCCGTCAGCAATACATTTACAAGACAGTGGTAGCGCAGGTCATCGGCACCAGCGGCAGTGACCAGTCACGCGTGATCCTGATTGACAAGGGTTCCAACGACGGGCTGAAGGTGGATATGCCGGTGATTACGCCAGACGGAATTGTAGGTAAAGTGCGCGAAGTGTTTCCGGATTCGGCGCAGGTGCTGGAGATGAATGACCAGACCGCGGGCGCTGGTGTGATTCTGGAGACGACGCGCATTCGCGGCATTCTGCGCGGCAATGCGGCGGGGCAGGTGCAGGTGATCGATCTGCTGCCGGATGACCGCATCAAGCCAGGCGAACGTGTGCTGACCAGCGGCGGCGACCAGGTGTTTCCGCGGGGACTGGCGGTGGGCGATGTGCAATCTATCAGCCTGGACCATCAGCATCCGCCATACATTGCACTTACGCTGAAGCCTGCGGCAAACCTGGGTCAACTGGAAGAGGTGCTGGTGATTACTGAAACCAGCGCCGCCCTCTCCGGCCCCGGAGCATCCGCGAGCGAATCGGATTTGCAGCGCGCGGCAGACACGGCCGCAGGTGCGCTGCCGACGATTGAGCCGACGCCGGCAGATGCAGCAGGCGCACCGCAGACGATGCGGCCAGCACCGGTGGCGCATCCTGACAGATTCACACCGGGGGCGGTGCCGCCAGCATCTTCGATGCGTCCCGGTGAGCACAATTCGGAGCAGCACTGATGGCGATGAACAGCACATTGACGCGGCATGAGAATGAGACGACCTTCCACCCGGTGGTGCTGGTGGTAGTGCCCATTCTGGCGCTCATACTGCAGGTCTATGTGCCGCATCTGTTTCCGCATTTCGTTCTGCTTGATCTGCCGCTACTGGTAGTGATTTATTTTGCGATCACATTGCGCGGCCCGATTGCAGGCACACTGGCGGGCATGCTGATCGGTCTTGTGCAGGACGCGCAGACCGGGCATCCGATCGGCGTGAACGGCATGGCGAAGTCCATCATCGGCTATGCGGCTGCTTCCATCGGCGTGCGTATTGACGTGGAGAACACCGTCTCCCGCATGCTGCTGACGGCTGTTTTCACGCTGGCGAATTCGATTTTGATCTACATCATCGAGCGGCGGCTGCTGGGCTTTGACGCGCAGTGGATGTGGCTGCATGAGACCGCACGGATCGTTGCGAATGCACTGGTCTCCGTGGTCCTTTTCTGGGTGCTTGATCGTCTAAGACGTAAAGGGTAAATGACGCAGTGAAGAGTGCTCTCGGCCAATCCGCTGCAGGACACCACGAGAAGCTGCCGACGGGTAAGCTACTCGCGTCGCAATATATTCTTGCGGCAGTGATCGCGGTATTACTGATCGGCCTGTGGCGGCTGCAGGTGCTGAACATGGCGAGTTTCCGCGCGCTGGCCGAGCAGAACCGTATTCGCAAGGTTCCCGTACTGGCGCCGCGCGGCAAGATATTAGACCGCGAAGGACGGCTGATCGTGGACAACTATCCATCGGTGTCGTGCTTTCTGCTGCGCGAGCAGATGCAGAATCCTGATGTGGATCTGCCGCTGATCTCCAGCGGTTTGCATATTCCGCTGGACCAGTTGCAAGCAATGGTGAAGCACTTCCAGCACGCGCCGCGGTACCAGCCAATTCCCATCAAGCAGGACATTACGCCGGACGAGCAGGCGTTTATTGAAGCGCACCGCAACGAGCTGCCTGAACTGGAGACGCTGGACGAGCAGCGGCGGCTATATCCCGGCGGCGGTTTTGCGGCGCACATGATCGGCTATGTGGGGGAAGTATCGGAAGAGATGCTGAACGATCCGCGCTATGCGGAATATGAGCCTGGCGATGTTGTAGGGCGTTCCGGCATCGAGAAGGCGTACGATCCAATCCTGCGCGGTAAGAACGGTTCGCGCGATGTGGTGGTGAACAGCCACGGTCGCGAGATCGGACGGCTGGGCGAGACGCCTGCCGTGCCGGGCCACGATCTGCGACTCACGATCGACCTTGATCTACAGAAGGTGGCAGAGCAGGCGCTGCAAGGGCACAACGGTGCTATCGTCGCGATGGATCCGCATACCGGTGAGATACTGGCGATGGTTTCGCGGCCCACGTTCGATCCCAACGCATTCTCGGTGCGCATCAAGCAGTCAGAGTGGGACCAGATCATCAACGATCCCAACCACCCGATGCTGAACAAGGCGATCCAGGCGCAGCTCGCGCCGGGGTCTACGTTCAAGATCATCATGTCTGTCGCCGGACTGCAGGAGAACCTGGCGCAGAACATGCGTGTGATGTGCAATGGCGGCGCCAGTTTCTACGGGCACTACTTCAAGTGCGATCAGCGGCACGGCATGGTGGATATCGATCACGCCATCCCGTGGTCGTGCGATACCTACTTCTACACGCTGGCGGAGAAGCTGGGCATCGGCACCATTGCGCGGTATGCCAGCCAGTTTGGTATAGGGCAGAAGACAGGCGTCGATTTGCCGGAAGAGGCAACCGGCACGATGCCGTCAGAAGAGTGGAAGCTGCGGAACTATCACGAGAAGTGGTACGCAGGAGAAACGATCTCGGTCGGCATTGGGCAGGGCGCGATTGCGGTGACGCCGATCCAGCTGGCGCGTGCGCTGAGCGGCATCGCTTCCGGCGGCGTGATGCGGCGGCCGCACCTGGTCTTCCCTAACGAGATTCCCGACGAAGACCGCGACGCCTACGAGACGATGTTCCCGGGCTCGGGCGAGAAGACGGTGCCGATGGATCCAGCGACGTGGGAGACTGTGACGGATGGCATGGCGGCAGTGACCGCACCGGGGGGAACAGCCGCGGCAGCGCACCTGGAAGGCGTCGACTTTGCCGGCAAGACCGGAACTGCGCAGACCGTGGGCCACGACGCGGCAGCCAGGCTCGGCTTGCACGGCACGCTGACCAACGCGTGGTTCGTGGGTATGACGCCGCGGCGCAATCCAGACATCGTAGTGGTGGCCCTGTGGGAAGGCGGTGACTGGGGATGGAAGTCCGCACAACTGGCCGCTCCAGTGATCAAAGCGTTTGTTGACAAGCAGCGGAGGCTGGCCGGCAATGTGCTGGTGCTTGCCAAGCCGCCTGCGGTGACCGTAGATCCTGCAGCCGATGCCCAGCCCGCAGCCGACACCAAGCAATCCACCCCCGGTACTGTGGCCAAGCCGCAGGCCGTGCCAGCGGGGAATTAGCTATGCATAGCTTACGGATGCAGGGGCCAACGTTGTCATACACTGGGGTCAACCCCTGATGCCGACGCGCCGTTCGCTTTCTTTCTTTCGCGATTTTGACTGGATACTGCTGAGCCTGGTTCTGCTGCTCTCGGTAATCAGCGTGTTTGAGATCTACTCGGCCACGCTGCATACCAAGTTCGTCGGCTTCCACAAGAGCCAGATGGTGTATCTCGGCGTCGGATTGGTGCTGATGTTTGTGATGGCAAAGATCAGCTACCAGGCGCTGCTGGAGTATGCGTACTGGGCGTATGGGGTAAGCCTGATGGCGCTGCTCGCGGTCATGCTGGTTGGGACAAAGGTGCTGGGGGCGCGGCGGTGGATCAAGCTACCGGGGGGGATACACTTTCAGCCGTCGGAGTGGGTGAAGCTGGTGCTGATCCTGACGGTTGCCCGCTACTTCTGGGGGCTGGCGGGGCGCGATCTGACATGGAAGGATATTGCCAAGGCGTTTGCCCTGGTGGGCGTGCCCATGCTGATGGTGCTGAAGCAGCCAGACCTGGGCACATCACTCACGTATGTGCCGGTGCTGATCTGCGGCTTGCTGCTGGGCGGGCTGCGCTGGAAGCAGACTACGATACTGGTGCTTGGACTCTCGCTCACCGTGGGCGGGCTGTGGTTCTCCGGCAAGCTGCTGAAGCCGTATCAGAAGCAACGGCTTACCAGCTTCATCAACCCGGATGAGGACCCGCGCGGTTCGGGATACCAGATACGGCAGTCGAAGATCGCGGTGGGTTCGGGCGGATTGTGGGGCAAGGGCGCGACCAAGGGCACGCAGACACAGGGCGACTTTCTGCCGATTCCGTATACCGATTTCATCTTCGCGGCGTTCTGCGAGGAGCATGGGTTTGTGGGCGCGGTGTTTGTGCTGCTGCTCTATTTTTTCATCCTGATGCGGCTGATTCAAAATGCGCAGACGGCGGCTGATCTGCCGGGAGCGTTCATCGTGATGGGCGTGGCGGCGGTGATTTTGTTTCAGATCGCGGTGAATATCGGCATGGTGATCGGGCTGATGCCGGTGACGGGTATCCCGCTGCCGCTGATGAGCTACGGCGGATCGAGCGTGCTCTTCATCTTCCTGGCGCTGGGCATGGTGATGAATGTGCGGATGCGACGGTTTGTAAACTAGGAGGGGATACCCCCTCCCCACCTAAAATGCTAAATATCTTGTTTGCAGGTACTTAGCCTATGCGACTGCGGCTAAATATTTGGAAACAGGATATTTACGGGTAAATATTTCATTCGTAACGGGTTATGGGTGCGGCCCGGTGCGTCTGGAATTTACTCCCTGTATTAATTGTAGCGATTTTGGATGGAAACTACGCCAAACTTTCCAGAGAAAGTTTGGTTTTGCGTGTTTTTTTATGGACGGTTTGTGGGTGTCATCATGGATGACACCCGGTAGTTGCATGGGTAATGCTTGCATGCTCTATGGATGCTATGGGTCCGTGGAGCTGGCCGCGGAGAGAAAAGACTCGCTGCGCCTGCGGCTCGCTGTAGCCTGCGGCAGCAAGGAGCGCGCCTGACGGCGCGGCTGGTTTTCCAGCAGGGCTGAAGCCGGGGGCTTAACGAAAGATAAAGGCGGTCGAGTGGGATTTGCGGATGTAGCGGGAATAGGGAATATGTATGCTGTCTCCGGATTGTCCCCCAACTGACTACTGACTCGGATTTGTTATTGCCATCTAAATGGAAGGTAGGTATGGTTCTCTTACTCCCTGTACCGCGTCTCAAGTGTACGAGCAATTATGGCCGATGGCACAGAGTACCGCCTGAAAATCAACGGATTTACGCCGACCACCATCACGATGGAGCGGCTCGCGGAGTACATGGCAGCTTTTTCGAAGTTGCTGGGATACCCCGACGGCGTTCATTTTGTGAAGATGGAAAACGCGAGTGCGGGGTTGCTCACTCGCGTCAGGGATACCGACGAACCCAAAGTCGCTAAACGACTACAACTCGTGAAGATGGGCGGGGGCCCTATTGATGCGCGTAATGCGCAGCAGAAAATCGACGATATGTTGTTCGATGATGGGACAGATGGAATTGTTCTACGACAGCATAGCAACCTCATCGTATTTCCGGGCAAGGCGCGACCCATGCCAATAGTGTTTAATCCGGTAATTCAAGAGGACGTTATCGAAGGAGTTCTTATCAGTTTAGGTGGTAAGGATGAAACCGTCCCAGTCCACTTAGCTGACGGAGACCGTGTGTATAAATGCAATACGACCAGAGCCATCGCTCGGCAAATGGGGCCCCATATCTTCGGGCCCGTTTTGCGCGCTTACGGAGAGGCCAGCTGGCGAAGAGAAGCGAATGGTGAGTGGAAATTAAACACAATGAACATTGTAAATTTCGCGCAACTAAACAGTGATCCGGCAGAAGATGTAATTCGCAGGCTCAGGGCAATCCCTGGTAACGAGTGGGACAAAGTTGAAGACCCCTATGCACTACTGACTGAACTTAGGGGAGAAGAGGACGAAAAATAGATGGTTCTCGATGCGACCGCGCTGTTGTTACTTCTGAACGATAAGACTTCTCCCCCTAGAAACCCGTTAACGAATGAGCCAATTGTTGACGCTCATGAGCGCGTAGTAGCTCTTGTAAATGAGCTTACGGCGAAGGGCGAAAGAGTGATCATAGCGGCTCCGGTTTTGGCCGAACTATTGGTTAGAGCGGAGAATGCAGCTTCTGGATATATGGCAGAATTTGGTTCAACTTCGCGCTTTCGCATGGTTTCATTCGACCAAAAAGCCGCCATAGAACATTCTCTCGTTACCCGTAAGGCGATAGATGAGGGTGACAAATTCGGTGGCGTTCCTGAATCATGGATAAAGGTTAAATTTGATCGCCAGATTGTAGCGATTGCGATGGCCGCTGGAGCGCACACGATTTGTACGGACGATAAAGGTCTAAGGGTTCATGCCGAAAATCAGGGCCTTAACGTGTTAGGTATTGCAGATTTGAAACTGAATGCGCAGCTAGAATTTGAAGGATTGGATGCCACCGCGGCTTCTACAGAAGAAGCACCTGAAGAGCCTATTCCGGCTCCGGTCGATGGCAAAGTAGAGGAAGTCGTATTGCCTGAAAATGGTGCGGCTACACCGGTCACGCAATCGGATCATCTAGAGCGTAAAAAGGGCGGCACGATTGTCGAGATCGCCCCGCCCTCCGTTTAAGACCAATTACACTTGCCGCAGTCGTTATTATCGGCAAAATGACAACAAACTGTCAACAAAAAAGTGGAGCACCCGGCCGGAATCGAACCGACGGCCTCAACTTTGCGACAAGTGTGCTCTATCCAACTGAGCTACGGGTGCCCACCCTCTAAGTATATGTTAAAAATAGAGATAGTAATACGGGGACAGCATACATAATTCCCGATGCGAGAGGCTGGGCACAAGGTGGGCGTCCCGTGACATTCACGGTCATTTTAGGACAAGGAAGCAGATTCTTCGCTGTGCTCAGAATGACAGCGAAAACGAACAAGGACGTGAACTTACCTCAGGGGCTGAAGCCCGCTTTTGTGGATGCCTGTAAAGTGCGGGCTGAAGCCCTCACCTACCTTTAAAACAAAAGCAACAGCAGAGGCAAAAACAAATATTGAGATCCTTCGCTGCGCTCAGGATGACGCGGGTAGGGCTGCGAAAAGCATGACGTGGTTAGGGGCGGTGAAAAGCATGACCTATGTCAGGGGCTGAAAGCGTCGAAAAGTCGAAGGTGGTATAAATAAAGAAGGACTATCGCAGATGAGCGAGTCCGTAGCGCGACCGACGGCTGTAGATGCCAGAGACGCGAGACTCTATGCAGGGCCCACCCTTTCACCGGGTGGTGACACGCTCCCCGGGGCCGCTAATTGCAGCCGCCGCGAGCAGTAAGAGATTGGAAAAGAAACTAGTTACAAGGCCGGCCAGGCACAGGATTCAATCAAAGTGCGACCGGACAGGATTTGGGAGTGAGCGCGACGGCTAACGGCCCCACCTCGATATTTGAGGTTGAGTTGGTCACAAAATCGCAGAGTTCACTCAGATAAGGTTTGCAGCATGCGCTTTACAGATGCCTCCCGTAAGAATGCCCTGCGTGGCCCCGCAATCGCGGCAGCCGGCGCTGGACATGCGGCCCTGCATCTTACCCGCGCCCATAGCAATCCCCGCCACATCCTCTCCGCCGCAACCAGAGCAGCAAGGGCGTAAGCCTTCAGCTGCCGGACTCTGTGTCTCGTCTGCCGCCTGCAACCGATGGAATCGGGCGGGCAGAAAGAGATAGAAGCATGTCGAAAGAGATTTATATTTCCTCCACACCGCACGAGACGCGTCTCGCGGTGGTGGAAAATGACCAACTGGCCGAGATTTACTACGAGCGCGAGAACGAATACACGCTGGCCGGCTCCATCTACAACGGAAAAGTAACCCGCGTGCTGCCCGGCATGCAATCGAGCTTCGTGGACATCGGCCTGGAGCGCGATGCGTTCCTGTATGTCACGGACTTCATGGAAGATGCTGCGGTGGATTCTGCCGAGTTCGATACCTCGGCGGCTACCGGAGACATTAAACCGGAGCGCAGCGGCGACCGCGGCAATGACCGTGGCGACCGTGGACGCGGCGACCGGGGCGGGCGTGGGCGTGACCGCAATCGCGACGAGCGCAGGCCTGCAGAGGGCGCGCCGCAGGGCGAGAGCGCTGCTCCGGCTGGAGACGGCGAGGGAGACGAGATTGGTTCCGGAGCGCCGGGCGCGGATGGTTCGCGCCGCTGGCGGGGACGTCGTGGACGCCGCCGTGGACGCAGTGGCGGGGCCCGCGAGGGCCAGCCGGAGCAGCAGAATGCGCCGGTAACACCTGAGGTGGTGATCGAGGGCGGCTACGACGAAGAGCCGGTGGAGATTATTCCGGCGGAAGCAGCGCCGGCGCAGGAAGATCGGCAGGAACGTCCGCGGCGCGATGAGGGCCGCAGGGACGGACGCCGGGATGGCCGCGGTGGGCGTGGGCGCGAAGAGCGTGGCGGGCGCGAGGATCGGCCGAGCCGCGAGGCGGAGTATGGCGGCGAGCAGTTTGCGGCCAAGCCGGCGGAGCCGTTGCTGCTGCCGGGTGAGTCGCTGGCGCGTTATCGCGCGGCGGATGATGCAGTGCAGGCAGGAACCGCGGATATTCATGCATCGGACGATGCGCCGAAGGCGAAGCCTTCAAATATTGTGGAAGCGCCGCTGACCGGATGGGACGGCGGAGCGGTGTTGCCGGGTGAGACGATTCGTCCGCGGAATGCTGGACAGGGAGCTGCGCGGGGTGAATCGCGGGGTGATCGTGGACAGGAGCGCGGTGAATCGCGCGGCGACCGTGGACGAGATCGCGGTGGCCGTGGGCGGCGCGACGGACGGCATGAGGTGCGCCCGGGGAATCCGCAGCAGCATGAGCACCAGCCTGGACTGACGGCAGTGCCAGCAGAGCCAGAAAAGTTTGCCGAAGAGATCTTTGAGAGCGAAGTTGGGCCGGAGATCGCGGAGGACAAGGCAGAGGCGCACGAGGTTCCAGAGACGGCGGTGGTAGAAGCGCAGCCAGTGGCGGAAGCGCCGCCAGTGGAGTATGAGCCGGAAGAGGCTTCAGCATCGTATCGCGTGGATCCGGGCGCACCCAGCGAGTATCGCCATAGCGTGGAAGATGCGCCGGTGGTGGAAGCTGAGACGGTGGCCGAGATTGCTGAGCCTGTGTTTGAGGTGGCTGAATCTGAGCCGGAAGCGGAGCAGGCGGCGGAGATCGGCGGGGTGCATGAGTACACCACAGTGCAGCCGACCGGCGAGATGCTGGACCAGGGGACGATTGGGCATCTGACGGAGTCTGATCCGGTGGCGGCAGCGCACTCGGTGCCGTATACGGAGCTGGCGGGCGAGGTTCGCCCGGCGCAGGAGACGGTGGAGATGCACGATCCGCTGGCGTTCGCGCCCGGAGCGGGTGAGCTGGAAGAAGAGATCATCGAAGAAGAAGAGTTCGAGGGTGGGCCGTTCGCTCTGCACGCGGAGGACGGCGACCTGGAAGACATGGAAGAAGAGACCGTGGAGGGCGCGGAAGCGCTGGGTTCGATCCTGCGGGACATGTCAATCGACGAGATGACGAGCGCCGATCCGGACGAAGACGAAGAGGAGGGATTCTCTGAGGGCTTTGCCGAATCTGACGTGGAAGAAGAGAGTTTTGAAGCGGACGGCGGGGAAGAGTTTGGCGGCGAAGAAGAAGTGGCCGCGGACGATGCCGTTGCCGATGGCGCAGCGCCGCCGCAGGAGCGCCGTGGACGCCGGGATGGCCGCAGAGGCGACCGTGACCGTGGCAATCGCAGTGGTGGCGGTGGAGACCGTGGACGCCGGGATGGCCGCAGAGGACGCAGCGGGCCGGGTGGACGCAGCCATGCACCGCAGACTCCGTTGCCGGTGATCAGCGATCTGCTGAAACCGGGGCAGGAGATTCTGGTGCAGATCGCGAAGGAGCCCATTGCGAAGAAGGGCGCACGGATCACGAGCCACATCGCGCTGCCGGGACGCTTCCTGGTGTTTATGCCGACGGTGAACCACATCGGCGTATCGCGCAAGATCGCATCGGACGAAGAGCGGCGGCGGCTGAAGCATGTGCTGCTGAACGAGAAGGGAGACGCGACGGGCGGATTCATCGTGCGGACGGCGGCGGATGGAGCGAACGAAGAAGAGCTTCGCGCTGACCTGCGCTTCCTGATCAATTTGTGGAACGGCATCAAGGAGCGCAGCGAGAGCTCGAAGTCGCCCGCGCTGATTTATCACGATCTGAACCTGGTAGAGCGGATTCTGCGCGACCAGGTGACGGACAATTTCTCGGCGATCTGGGTGGATTCGGAGCCGGAGTACGAGCGCGTACTGCGCTTCCTGCAGAGGTTCCAGCCGAGCCTGATTCGCCGGGTGAAGTTGTATTCGAAGGACGTGCCGCTGTTTGAGCAGTTCGGCATTACGGAAGAGATCAACAAGGCGCTGCGCAGCAAGGTATGGCTGAAGTCGGGCGGATCGATTGTGATCAACCAGACGGAGGCGCTGGTCGCCATAGACATCAACACGGGCAAGTACGTGGGCAAGACGGCGCGGCTTGAAGACACGATTCTGAAGACGAACCTGGATGCGATTCCGGAGATCGTGCGGCAGATTCGCCTGCGCGACCTGGGCGGCATCATCGTGATCGACTTCATCGATATGGACGAGCGCAAGAACCGCAACAAGGTGTTGCAGGCGCTGGAAGATGAGTTGAAGAGCGACCGCGCGCCATCGAAGGTGCTGCCGTTCAACGACTTTGGCCTGATCGCCATTACGCGTAAGCGGGTGAAGCAGAGCCTGGAGCGTACGCTCTCAACGACGTGCTCGATCTGCCAGGGTACCGGCATGGTGAAGAGCGCGGTGACGGTATGCAACGACATCTACATCGAGATGCGCAAGATGCATAAGTCGCTGGACCGCGGCGATATTATGCTGCGCGTGCATCCTGAGGTGGTGAAGCAGCTGAAGTCGAACGGGGCCAAGTGGCTCTCGGAGATGGAAGAGATGGCGGGGAAGACGATTCTGGTGAAGAGCGATCCTGCGCTGCATCCGGAGCAGTTCGACATCCACTAATCCTGGGCGGATGGCGGGAGGCTCGCTTCGCTCGCGGAAGCGGCTCCCGCTGGTCGCAGAGACAGAAGCGTACCTCAGGGGCTGAAGCCCGGTTCTGTGGCGGTTTGTAGTGTGCGGGCTAAAGCCCGCACCTACCTCAGAAGCAACGGCAAACGCAAAGGCAGAAGCAGATGCAGAAGCAGAAGCAAAAGCAGATGTTGATGCAACAGCAGAAGCAGAGGCAAGAGCAGATTCTTCGATAAGCATTGGATAGGACTCGGAACGTCGCTTGTAGCGGACTGATGCGTGCTACTGCGAAAACCCAGATCTCAGAAGCGAGACCTGGGGCACCCGCTTCTGTGGCGGGAACTAAGCTGACAAGCTTGATGAGTGGTAGCAGACAATTCCTGACAAATCACACGATGGGCCGGAGAGAATTTCTTTTCGGCCCATTGTGCCGTTTTGGAGCTTGATAACGTCTGATATTCAGCAGGATACAAACAAATGGGCGCGGGATGCATCAGTCTCATAAGATAGAGAACGGGTCTCGCCGGGGTGAAACTTCTCCCGGAAACATGTGTCTAACACAACGGATATATCTGCACGACTAGAAGGAGCCTAACCCATGTATTTGAAACAGAGTCTTCAGCCTTTATCCCGATTCCGCGTAGTTGCGGTTGCGCTTTTGCTGGTGGGCGGCGTTGCCGCTTTGCCTGCGGGTGCTCAGCAGACGACAGCCCCGGCTTTTTCCAGCCAGCTGCCCACGCCGAATCTGCAGCTCTTCTCCAGCTCTGCAACCGGAACCCAGGATGATGCAGTCGCAGGCGAGCGCGCGAGCCTGGGGCTCTCCGCGATCGGGCCGAATGCAGATGCAAATCCACAGTATGGCGGAGGATACGGCGGACCGCCGCGGCGCCGCCCGTACGGCCGCCCGACCTACCGTGACCGCTATACCAACGCAGATGGTTCCAGCAAGATCGCGTGGGAGGCGGGAGCAGGTTTCACCGTGCCGACGCAGACCTCTGGCCCATACCTCACTCCGAGCTACAAGTTCACGTTTGGCGCAGGCCGTGCGTTCAACAAGAATTTTGCGGTGCTGGCCGAGTACAGCTACGACCACTTCGGCATTCCGAACTCTGAGCTGGCGACAGAGATCAATGTGCTGAATCAGGCGATTCTTTATTATGATTCGACGCCTGCAGGCATCCTTAATCCGGTGTCGCAGTTGACCGCTTTGAATGGCACGGCGCACACCTGGTCGTTCACGCTGGAGCCGGTGCTGACCTTCTACAGCAGCGGTAAGACGGGAGCCTATGTGATTGGCGGCGGTGGTTTCTATCGCAAGATCACGGACTTCACCACGCCAACGACGCAGACGGCTTGCGACTACTACTACGGTTGCTACAGCTACAACGCGAACCAGACGGTGCAGAACTTCTCGAACAACGCGGGTGGTTTGAACATCGGCGCGGGCCTGACGTACAAGGTATCGAGCTTCAGCAATCTGAAGCTGTTTGCCGAGGCGCGCTACGTATGGGTCGACAACTCGCCGAGCTCGAACAATGCCAGCGCGGCGTTCCCGCAGTATGGGTACCCGCCAGCTAACTTCAAGACGGAGTACATTCCGGTCACGTTTGGCATCCGTTTCTAAGAATAAAACCAAGTGCAATGACAAAAGGCCCGGAGATGATCCGGGCCTTTTTGTTGTTACAGGTTAACGAGGGTGTTGAGAAAGTCCATTCGCGGCGGAAACAGTTCCTCAGTGGCTAAAGCCACGTTGGGAAAATGGGCTTACGGCGGGACTAAAGTCCCACCCTTTCAAAACGGAGTTCATTTTGAATCAAACAGAGTTCGGCTTGATTCAAACGGAGTTCATTTTCATGAAGGCACTACTTTTCCAGCATCCTAAAGCAGGATGTGGACGTGCAGATGGTAGAACTGCATCGCCAGGCAACCCAGCATGGCGCCGGCAGATGCGCAGGCTGCCACGGCGACTTCGTAGTTCAGCGAGGTTTTGCCGATGCCCTCGGAAGCTACTGAAAAGATCGCAGCGAAGAGAAGACAGGCGAAGGCCAGCGCGACAAACAGAGGGTAAAACTGCGCCAGATAGGCGATGATCGCGCCACCCGCCGCAGCCGCGAGCAGCCAGATAAGAGCGTTGAGAACCAGCAGGCGGGGATGGGGGTCGTTGCTGCGCGACAGCATCCGGGGAGCCGTTGCGAAGGTGAGAAAAAGCAGTGCGAGCGCAATGCCTACGGTGACGCCGTAGGCTGCGAGCAGCACCAACACATCTAAAAGTACGCTGCCCATGACCCCTCCAATCCTAATACGCGGGAGGCTGGAGTATCAGGGATTTTCTACAGCGGAAACATTTTTGATGGAGAGATTGGCAGCAGTGGAGTATTGCGGCGACCCTCCGGGGCTGAAGCCCCACTCCCCCGGCTGAAGCCAGGGGCTTAATCCGGGCAAGCCGGTTTTGTTCAGTGGATGCGGTTTGGTTCAGTTCGCCGGGACGTACATTCTTTAAAAGCAGATTCTTCGCTGCGCTCAGAATGACAAGGTTGATGCAGTGAATGACAAGGTCTATGCGGTGAGCCACAGGAGCTACGCGGTGAGCCACAGGGGCTATGCAGTGAACACATGACTCAGGACACTAGATGCCGACGGGGTAGGG
>JARLFX010000267.1 GCA_031296355.1 Acidobacteriaceae bacterium | reverse complement strand
GAGACCGCGTTGCAGGAGTCAGGGCGGGACAACAATGATAATGATGAGAGAGGGATAGTGGGAATAATATGCAGCAAATAAAGGCGCAAGGTATGAGCACATATAATTCATCGAAAATGGCGGAAGCTACCAAGGACAAGGTGCCAGATAGCAAGGCTCCTGAGAACAAAGAGGCTCCCAAGTCTGAAGAGAAGAAGGAGACCGCGCCGGCCGCTGAGGCCAAGAAGGAGGACGAGACCAAGTTCATCCAGAACGTACGTTCTTCCCACACCGCGCTAGACCGTCGATGAGGTCAAGCAGAGTTCTAGCCAGCTCGAGGACATGAAGAGAAACCTGGAGAATGCGGGTAAGATCGCAGGTAACGTGGTAGAGAAACTGAAGGAGGAGCAGCAGAGCGACTCGGACTCGCGGTCGATATGCGTGAAGAACGTGGACTACAAGACTGAGCCCAACGAACTCAAGGAGTACTTCGGCACCTGCGGCGGCGTGGCGCGCATCACCATCTTCCGCGACCCCATCACTCACCATCCTCTCGGGTACTGTTCTCCGCTGAGACCTTGGATATAGGTACGCCTATGTGGAGTTCGAGTCTGCTGATTCCATCGAGAAGGCTCTCAAGCTCAATGACTCGCTCTTCAACAAGAGGAAGATATCGGTGGAAAGGAAGCGCAAGAACACGCCAGGCATGTCCAGAAGACGGGGGTACGGCAACTTTGGGAGAATGGGTCGCGGCCGCGGCTTCCCGCCCTTCGCCCGTGGCGGCTATCGTTACGCTCCCTTCTAAGAGAGCAGTCTCAGTCAGTCAGCCAGATACGCTAATATATAACCTAACGGGGAAGAGAAAGAATAACGCGTTGATCAGCCAGACGCACCGATTGTCGTAGCGTAGTGCATACGGATTCTTCATGTGCCAGGATGCGGCGTAAACGAGGCTAACAGCCAGAAGCACGCTCGCAGTCGTGTCGCTTAGGTCTGCGTATTTGTGATACTGGGGGAGTTAGTATATAATTAGCGGTCAACAGGAATTAGTAACGAGGTCGCTTGGTCTAGTGGCATGATTCGTGCCTAGGGCGCACGAGGTTGCGGGTTCGATTCCCGTAGTGACCCATTTTTGACGCTATTCTTTTTATACTTCCTGAGCCAGCTAGATTGTTTCCGGGGGATTCAGTCAGCCAGTCACGCGGGTTCGCGTTCTCTCCATAATCCGACCGCGTGCTCCGCTGCTGGTCCCTCAGCCGCCTCAACTGCTACGTTTATACTTTGCCTCTCTCATTGTGTGTGTCTCTCTCCCGCTCCTGCGTTGGTGCGGAATGGGGTTTTGGGGTTTTGGGGTTTTGGGGTTTTGG